>JAHEJT010000134.1 GCA_024638765.1 Verrucomicrobiales bacterium | reverse complement strand
CCCGTCCGTGTAATCATAGGTCAGCACGTAAACTCCCGGGACCGATCCATCGACACTCGTCGACGAGGTCAGCGGCACCGAGCCATCCACCGCGTCTGTGGCCGTGGCCCCGGGGTCCGTAAACGGCCCCGCCTCGTGCGTCAAGGGTCCCGCGTCCGGCACCGTGATCACCGGCGCTGTCGTATCCACCACGTTGACCGTCACCGTCACCTGCGTCGCCGCGTTGCCGGCCCCGTCCGTGTAATCATACGTCAACACGTAGACTCCCGGCACCATCCCATCCACACTCGTCGAGGAGGTCAGCGGCACCGAGCCATCCACCGCGTCTGTCGCCGTCGCCCCGGGATCCGCGAACGTGCCGCCCGCCTCGTGCGTCAAGGGACCCGCGTCCGTTACCGTGATCACCGGGGCGGTCGTGTCCACCACGTTTACGGTCCGCGTTACCTGGGTCGCGGCGTTGCCGCTCGAGTCACTCACGTTGTAGGTGACCAACGAGGAACCGACGACGCTTGTATTCACGGGCAATCCCCCCACCACGATGACACCGCTCAGATCGCCTTGGCAGCTATCGCTTGCGGTCGCCCCTGCATCCACGTAGGAATCTCCTCCCTCAACCGTGACTTCGGGTTGTCCCAGCAGTGTGATCACCGGTGGCGTGGTGTCTACCACGTTGACCGTACGCGTCACCTGCACAGCGGAGTTACCACTGACATCGCTCACATTGTATGTCACGGAATAAGACCCCAGTACCGAGGGATTAACTGCGCTGGTGTCCTCGACGATCCAATCACTGAGATCACCATCGAGATCGTCGAGGGCGGTCGCTCCCAGTTCCACGTAAGATTGGGCACATTCGATCGTCTGAGGATTCGGGCCGCTCAACGTAATTACGGGGGCAGTGGTATCCACAACCAACGGCTCGAAGAAAGTGAGCAACCCGATGCCGTTTGCGTTGTGGACCCAGGCCCCGGGGCCGCTGTGCCCGGTATAGCGAACCCCTGTGGCGGCACTGGCATTTCCCGAGAGCTGGAGTTGGATCACTCCGTCGACCACCGAACCGCTAACGACGGAGACCCCAGCGCCGTCCACCGCGAAATCGGCTTCTGCGCCTGCATCGAAGTCCACTGAATCCGTCCTGTTACGCAGGGGGATCAGAATCGTGTCATTGCCGGCGCCTGAGAGCGTGGCGTATGCGGGGTTAGGGGGATCGCTATCCGCAAGATTAAGTCCACCGTAGAGCTCCCTGTTGATGACGGGGGCAACACTCAGGCCCAAGTCCTCGTAACCGCCCGCAAAGAAAAAATGGCAGCCATCGTGAGCATCGAGGCCATTGGTCGACACCACCGAGATATCGGCAAAAGTATCCGCGAGCAAGCGTTGTCGATTGCGAAGATCCACGTCGAAACGTGCAACACCGCAGTATCCCTCGCGCAACTGACATACGTAAAAGCGCTCCGTTGCAGGGTAATCTTGGAGCCAATCAGATCGTAGCGCAATGTAGCCGGCCTCGTGCGCGGGACCATCGTTGACTTCGCTTTCTCCTTGGTAATACAAGATCGCGCGCACGGAGCCCGCCAGTCCGGCAGTTTGCATTCGATAAAGGAGCCGGCCGTAATTGGTCGACGTATCGTCGGGGTCTGCGTCGTTGCGCTGGAAGAAGCTGATTGCCATTCCACCGTGCGCCCCGTTCATGACGGCCACCGGCACGCCGTTGTCGTTGGCGATTCTATTGGCCATGACCAATCCCCACTGACCAATGCCGCTGGTCACGTTCCTGCTGCCGTCTCCTTGGGCAATCGACCAGGTATAATTGTTAACGGTCATTGCCGCATCTGCGGAATTGGAGCCAAAGGTGCGCACGAATGGCGAAACGTAGCCACTAGCGGTTCCGAAGACTAATTGAGCATCGGCGTTTGACTGTCCCTGAATGATGTAAACATCCCCTGCGACAACATCCTCGGCGCGACGCACTAGAAATTCCGTTGCGGTGGCGTCCCTCAAGACCAATTCAATATCGTAAAGCGCCAATTCAGCCGTGATAGGCGTCGAAAACGAAAACGTCGCCTCGCCGGCATTGTAGACCAGAGGCTGCACCTCGTCGGCGCCGACTTGCACGTCATCGCGATAGACGCGCAAGATCGCATCCGTAAAGCCTCCGGCTTTTTCGGCGCCCGCTATCGTCACGTTTGCCGTATTCGTAACCAGGTTCCTCGGAAAGAGTTCCATGCAGGAAGGCGCGTCAGTAAAGTCCACGTCATAGGGCGGCGGATTCTCGGTGTAGGTCCACGTAAGAATTTCCTGGGTCGACGTCTGGCCACCGGTGGCGCCGGTAAATCCAATGTAGGCGGTATCACCACCAATCGACGCCGGCAGGTCGACCGCGTAATCATGCGTAAAGACGGCGCTTGTAACGGTGTCGGTCACCACTTGGCGCAGGATGCATCCGTCGTAAGTAAGAGAGACATGGAAGGTATTGCCCCCCTGGAGGTCGATGCCGGAAGGGGCCATGTCGATTCCGATATCATCGGGCGAATTCCCGTTCAGATAGAGGCCCGTGCTGTCCAAATTCGGCCAGGTATCCAACTTGATGGCCGCGCTGGTTCCAATCGGCGCATAAGCCAGCCATCCGCCAAGTCCGCCGATCACGGTGTTCCCAGCCCGCTGAATCGCAAAGGTGATTCCATCCGCGAACCCATTGCCACCAATAAGTTGAAAGGTGAAGTCGCAGGTGAAGTTCCGGATGTCGACGGTACTCTGCGTCCAGACGGCGCCAGTCTGCGCGGTCGGACTTGCGCTGGTGATCCGGGCGCGGCTACCGGATATCTGCGCAGAGCCCACGTAGTTCAACGACGATGAAGAGCCGGCAAACCCACCCGAGAAGTCCACCGTTGGCGGGTTCGCAAGAAGCACCCAGGGCACAAGACAAAAAGCCCCACAGAGCGTATAGAGGAAATAACGCACTTTTATGAGGAGGTTCGACTGAGAGAAAGGAAAGAAGCTGTCACAGAAATCGGGAAGACTCGACATCTGGGACCAAGCAGGCGGAACCTCAGCTTATAGTAAATTGGACTCCCGGAAGTCAAGAAAAGCTCCATTCGTTAGGCAATCCCCGCCGACTCTACGGGCGTATCCCGAGGGTCTTAGATATCAGCTTGTCTAAACTACTCTGCCGGAACTCGCTGATCGCGTGGTGATTCGGAGTGCTATCAGCCACACGAATCACGCTCACGTTGTATTGTGCGGCACCCTCTCGGTGGCGGTGTTTCTTTCCGTTCCACCCTCCAAGGTGTCCGCTTTAAGAAGATACGGCTCCCAGAATTCCCGATCGTAACGCCCCCAGGCATGACAGCCGAAGGGCATCTTCCCGCCGTTCATTTCCAAGCACTTGCGCGGCTCCACTTCGAAGGCGAACCGGAGGCCTTCCTCGAACGGCGCCACTTTGAATTCCGGAAGATAATTGACTGCATTGTCCGCCCAAAAGGCGTCGATGTGCCGGCCTGAACTGTCACAATTATCGAAGGCCCATAATTCGTGCAGGGGCGAGTTGATCCACTTGGCCTGCGGAAAGAGCGGTTTCAGCTTTTGCAGGAGCCAGATGACGGGTCGAAGCCGGCGCCCGTTTCGCGCGAATAAGTCGAGCCAGTAGGTTCCGGGCTTTTCGAGATACCGATTATGGAGCACCTCGAGCGCACTTTCGGTTTTCAAGAGCGCAAATCCGCCGTTCCCCACGCGCGGTTCCTCGACCCAGGGAGAATCTTCGCAATGAAACCACGGCGCGCCGATGTAATCGTAATCCTTGTCGCACCACTCGAGGGTCTGGTCCGAAAAGGCCACGGCGTCGAGGTGGTAAAAGAAGATATATCTATAATCTGCGAATTTCCTGTAGAACCTCGGATCGAACAATAGGCGCACGTGCGCGGCGGGAGATCCAAAATACTTCCGTGAGAACGGCATACGCTTGCACCCTTCGATCTCGATGGAGGATCCGCGCGGCACAATCAGATACTTGTCGTAATCGCCCAGATAGTGCTGCAAATGCCGAAGAGAAATCTTTTCATCCGGCGTCAATTCGGGCCTGCTCGACAAAGGGACGACGATGGCGACAGTCTTTGAAGGAGGCTCCTTCGGCCGATAAGGCCGAAGGAAGAGTTTGTTGATAAGCCTGAGGGTGCTCGTGATCATGGCGAGGTGGTCTCAAGAAAAGACGATGAACTTCTCGGCGGTGCGCGGTGCCCTTTGAGGGCTCATTTCAGCCGCCGGCGCCGACACCGAGATTGTCGAGCACCTTTTCCGCAGCCGCTTCCCCGCTCTTGAAAGACTCGTCGGTCCAATGGTATCCCCATTCGCCGTAGCGTCCGCAGTAGGCGACCCCCACCTCGTCGAGATATCCGTGCACCGCGGCGAGAGCATCCGCCCGCTCGTGATCGAAGATCACGTTGGCATACGGTATCAATCGGGCCTCCTTGAAAACGATCTCGTCGTCCTCACGGAGCAGCCCGCACCGTTTCAGATCAGCAATCACCGGCTCGATGCAATCCTCCGGAGAGCGATCAAGCGGCCGGTACTTTTTCGAAAAGTAGACTTCAGCCTGGAAGCTCCCGTGGCCGGGCGGCACGTTGTGGGGCGAGAGCATATGCGGAAAGCTCAGTCGTGTCAGGAAATAGTCGCGGTCGTAAAAATAAGTCCAGTGCGCCGGAGAAATGTCACTGCGGGGAATACCGAGGTTCACCGCCACGCAGATTGATGACGCGAGTCTTTGCGAGGCCTCGAGGACGTCTGCAGGCACTCCCTCGATAAGCGGAATCAGTTCGGGAAGCGGAATTGAGGAGACCACACCTTCATAGGGTTCGGTTTTCCCGTCTTCAAAATGCAATTCTCGATTCTTGGGATCAAGGCGCACCAGCCTGTGTGATAGCTTGATTTCGGCGAGTTTAAAGAAGGGCTCGACGTAAGCATAAAACCCGCCGTTGCTCGGATAACGAAAATTATCCACGTAGTGCACATCCTCGGTTTCTGGTGAGAGGGCGCCCCTGAGGATCTCCTCCATCCTGGGCCGGTAGAGGCGCGGCCCCAGCCAGTCGGTCGACATGTTCTCGGCCTCGGTGGTATGATACTTGAGGCCGTATTCCATCGGAAAGGTTTCTGCGAACTTCGGGCCGTAGGAGGCGAGCAACCAGTCCGCGTAATTCCTGATCTCCCCGGGTTCCTCGTGCTGGGCCTCGATGAAGTCACTCAGGATATCAACCAATAAGTCGGTCGGCAGGCCGTGGAGATTGCACTGCGCCGGGTGCTTGATCCAGTGGCCTTTCCAGTGATTGTTAACCTCGGCCGTGAGGACCTCGTACTTGCCTCCCACATTCTCCGAAAATATCTCCTGGATGCGCTCGTCCTTGGTGAAGGAAATATGCGGCCCCTCATCGAAGGTAAACCCCTTGGGGTGAGTAACGGAAGCGGTGTGCCCGCCCGGATAGGAATTCTGGTCGAAGATGGTGGCGCGCAAGCCCTCCTCCTCGAGGCGGTGGGCCGCGCCGCAACCGGCAATGCCGGCTCCCAATACAGCGATCTTAGTCATAAAGCGGTTTTTGGTTTACGAAGATTTCAGCGAGGAAGCCATGAGGCTTGCGTAGAGCTGTCGGAGTCCTTCTTCCAATGAGACTTGGGGGGACCATCCCAAGCCGCGCAACCTGGACGCGTCCGCCACGACGTGCCCGAGGGGATCCGGTGTCGCGTCCACGGCAGCCTCGACAAGACCGGGCTTTTCCATGATGTCGGCAATCGTATCGGCGATCTCTTTCACGGTAATCCCTGTGCCGGTGCCCCAGTTGATCGGTCCCCGCACTCCTTGTTCCAGAGTCAAGAGAATCGCGGCAGCCAAGTCGTCGATGTGAATGTAATCCTTGGTGCTATCGGGCGTCTTCAGGACGATCCGCTCGTCACCGGAAAGCTTTTCCATGATGCTGCTGCAAAGACGCGCGGGGTGTTCACCGGGACCATAAGGATAGAAGACTCGGCCCCAGCCGAAGGCAAAGCCGCCGCCCTCCGCTTCCTCTTCCAGCTGCTCACGCAGCTCGTGCTTGCACCGCGCGTAGAGACTGACCGGCTTCAGTGGCGTGCGCGCTTCCGAGAGCACCTGCCCGTCGATGCGATATTCGATGCAGGTGCCCGCGCCGAGGACATAGCCCACGCCGGCCTTCCGGGCCCGCCGCACGAAATCGAGGCTCCACTTCACCCAATCCAGGTTTTGCGGCGACTCGAGATAAACGCCGGGGGTGGCAATCCATGCCAAGTGCACCAGGGCGTCGGGCTGGAACGCATCGATCGCATCCCACGGCGCATCGGCGAAAGTGCCCTCGATCTGCAACACGTCCCCGTCGCAGGGCCGGATACCGCTCCCGGGCCGGACCAGGCCGGCCACGGTGTGGCCCGCCGCGATGGCTCGTCGCGCCAGAGCCGATCCGATAAAGCCGGTGACACCTGTGACGAGGATCTTCATAAAGCATCTGCGAGAAACGGAAGCTCCCGGTCGCGCTTGGAAACCTGGGCGGCCTCCAGCGGCCACTTGATCCCGATGGCCGGATCATTCCAGCGGACGCCCCGAGCAAGATCGGGAACGTAAGATTCGGACATCTGGTAAAAGACCCGGCAGTCGGGGGTCAGGCACTGGAAGCCGTGGGCAACGCCGCCGGGAACATAAAGCATTCGGTTGTTTTCCTCGGACAATTCAAAACCTTCCCACTTGCCGAACTCCGGGGAGTCGGGACGGACATCGACGAGCACATCCAGGATGGATCCCGCCGCGCAACGGATCAGCTTGATCTCGGGCTTTGGGTCCGCCTGGTAATGCATTCCCCGGATCGCGCCGCGCTGCCGGGTGAGGGTGAGATTGCACTGGGGCCAGCTCGTATTGAGAGCGTGTTCGGTAAATTCTCGCTCGCAGTAGGTTCTCGCCAGGAAACCACGCTCGTCCTCGAACGGTTCCGGCTCGATGAGCCACACGCCGGGAAGTTTTGCCGGGATAAAGTTCACTTCAGGCGATGGATACGGCCGGAATCGGGATAATGAACTTGCCCCCCTCGTCGCGGTAAGCCTGCTGCTGGTCGAGAATTTCGTCTGCGAAATTCCAGGTCAACAAGAGCGTGTAGTCCGGTTTCCGGGCGGCCAACTCATCCGGAGACACGATTGGCAGATGCGTCCCCGGCGTGAGACGTCCCTGCTTGTGAGGGCTGCGATCCGCCACAAACTCGAGGGTGTCCCGGCCGAGACCGAAATAATTGAGCAAAGTGCTGCCCTTGGCGGAGGCGCCGTAAGCCGCGATCGTGTTGCCTTCGCGCTTGAGCTTCCCGAGGAGGGCGGCCAGCTCGGACTTCAGTCCCTGCACCTTGGCGGCGAACCCTCGATAATATTCAAGGTCGTCCATTCCCTTGAGGCGCTCTTCCGCAAGCAGATCCCGCACACTCTGATTCTCGGCGTGGTCGTCGCGGTGGCCCGCGAAAAGGCGCAGGGATCCGCCGTGGATCGGGAGACGCTCGCAATGGAAGATCGAGAGACCGTGTCGTTCGAACAATGGCCCTAACGCTGTAAGGCTGAAGTAGAAGACGTGCTCGTGATAGATCGTGTCGAATTCCCCCTTCTCGATGAAGTCGGCAGCGTATGGAAACTCCAGGACGATCCTGCCGCCGGGCTTAAGAAAGTGAGACAGCCCGGACACGAAGTCGTTGGTATCCGGCGCATGGGCAAACACGTTGTTGCCAAGAATGAGATCCGCCTGGCGCCCGGAAGCAGCCTCTGCTTTCGCAAGGCGGGCACCGAAGAAATCGACAAGCGTTTCGATGCCCATTTCGCGGGTCACTTTTGCGATGTTCTCCGCGGGCTCGATTCCAAGACACGGGATCCCGGCAGCTTGAAAATTTTTCAAGAGATAGCCGTCATTGCTGGCGACCTCGGCCACAAGACTTTCCGGGCCGAGCTCGAACTCCCGGAGATACCGCTCCGCAGCCTCTTTGGCATGCCGCAACATCTGGTCCGAGTTGGAGGAAAAGTAGAGATACTCGGAAAAGAGCTCTTCCGGTGGAACCAGTTCCGAGATTTGCAGCAGCCAGCAGGACCGGCAGACTTCGAGCCGCAGGGGGAAGCGCGGTTCTGGCGCGGCGAGGTCGTCGGGGCGCAGCAGGTTGTTGGCCAGCGGCTGCAACCCGAGGTTCAGAATCTCCTCGACCTCGCGGCCGCCGCACGAGCGGCATTGTAACGGGGAATCGCTCATCGATTCAGTTGGTCCAGGCCAGCCCCAGGTTGCGAGCCGCCTCGGTGTACCCATCAATTTGGGTCCCAGTGACGGCATCCATGTCGGCTCCATTCCCTGTGTGCCGGGCCTTGTACCATTCGATAGTCTGCCGGACCGAATCGGAAAAACTCCACACCGGCCGCCAATCAAGCTTTGCCGCAGCTTTATCGATCGCAAGCGTCAACATGTTGGCTTCGTGGGGGCTTCGGGGATCCGATCCATCCGTCCACTCGCCGGGCCAATGCTTCAGCATTTCCTCCACGAGCAGCCGCACGGGTTGGCGGGCCGAAGGATCGGGACCGAAATTGAACGCCCCCACGAGAGGGGAGGATTTGCCTTCCAGGCCGAGGCGCGCGCCCAGCCAAAGGTATCCGCTCAGGGATTCGAGGACGTGCTGCCAGGGCCGGACCGCAGCTGGATTCCGCACTAGAATCGGCCGGCCCTCGCTCAAGGCACGCACCGCGTCCGGCACGATGCGATCCTGCGCGTAGTCACCTCCCCCGATGACGTTGCCGGCGCGCGCCGTGGCGACCGGCCCCAGTTGCTCGGCGGGCGCAAAAAAGGACCGGTTCCACGCCTGCGCGACGAGCTCGGTGGCGGCCTTGCTCATGGAGTAGATGTCGTGGCCGCCCAGCGGATCGTCTTCGCGGTAAGCGTAATCCCATTCACGGTTTTCGTAACACTTGTCGCTGGTTACTACCACGATGGGACCGGAAAGCCCGGCGTGCCGCGCCGCTTCCAGCAGGTGCGCCGTGCCGAGAGCGTTGGTCTCCAGTGTCTCGAGCGGATCCGTGTAGGAACGCCGGACGATCGGCTGGGCTGCGAGATGAAAGACAATTTCGGGACGAATTCGTTCCACGGCCTTTGCGAGGGGCGCCGGCTCGCGTATGTCGCAATTCACTTCGGACGCAAAGGTACCGGCCCGAATCACCTCGTGAAGGTTGGGATGCGTGGGAGGCAGCAGGCTCAATCCGTGCACCTCCGCTCCCAACTTGTGCAACCAAAACGAGGCCCAGCCTCCCTTGAAGCCAGTGTGCCCGGTCACGAGCACGCGTTTTCCGGAGTAGTAATCCGCAAACATGCTACCAGATCTTCCAGGGAGGACTGTCCTGTGCCCACAATTCCTCGAGATACATCTTGTCCCGAAGAGTGTCCATGGATTGCCAGAACCCGGGGTGTTTAAAGGCGTAAAGCCCTCCATCCCGCGCAAGACCTTGCATCGGTTCCTGCTCCCAGGTCGTCAAATCGCCCTCGATGTAGTCGAGCGCTTTCGGTTCGAGCACAAAGAATCCGCCGTTGACCCAGGCCCCGTCCCCGGAGGGCTTTTCTTTGAAGTGCTCGATACGATATTCGTCCTCGTGCAGCGTGAATGCGCCGAACCGGCCCGGCGGCTGGACCGCGGTAACCGTGGCCAGACCTCCGTGTTCCCGGTGAAAGGCGATCAGCTCTGAAATACTCAAATCGGTGATACCGTCTCCGTATGTCATGCAGAAGGTCTCATCACCCAAGTGCTCTCTGACACGGCGCATCCGGCCGCCGGTGAGCGTTTTGTCTCCCGTATCCACGAGCGTCACGCGCCAGGGCTCCGTGGAATTGTTCAGGTACTCGATTTGGTTGGAACCCAGATCAAGACGCACGTCGGACATGCTCAAGACGTAATTCGCGAAATACTCTTTAATCACGTATCCCTTGTATCCCAGGCAGATCACGAAGTCGTTGAGACCGTGATGCCCGAAGAGCTTCATGATATGCCAAAGCATCGGCCGGCCCCCGATTTCGACCATCGGTTTGGGCTTGGTCGCGCTCTCCTCGCTGATCCGGGTGCCGAATCCGCCGGCTAGAATAACAACCTTCATGGGCTAGAGTATTTTGTTTTAGAGTGGTTGGCTGCGAAACACAGGCGGTCTTTTATCTGCCATTTCCCGATAATCAATGCCTCTTTTCGGATCTACTCGGCGGCGTCATCGCGATATCGGATCACGCGCGCGGGCACGCCGACGGCGATGGCATTCTCCGGGATATCGCCGATAACGACTGAGCCCGCGCCGACCACGGCTCCCGCGCCGATCTCGACGCCGTTCAAGACGGTAACCCCATGCCCCAGCCAAGCGCCGTCCCCGACCACAATGGGCCCCTTGCTTTTCAGAGGCTGGTGCATAATGCATTCTCCAGGGGCAAATCCGTGATCGTAGGAATAAAACGCGCAGCGCGCGGCGATCTCGACGGCACGGCCGATCAAGATGTCGGACTTGCAGGCGTAAAGATAACAATCCAGCTGGATGTGGGTCCCTTCGCCGATGATGGCACGGGCGCCATAGCCGGTGAGGAGCCGGCAGTTATCGTGGACGTGCACGTGGCCGTGGATCTCCAGCTCCTCTCCCCCTTCGATTTTAATAATCTGAACATTTTCAGCGAGGTAGGCATTCTTTCCTGTCCGCAACTTGGGATGGTCGATTCTGACGCTGGGAGCAATGTAACCGCGCGGGTTCATGGAAGCCAGCCGGACCCGCTTGTAAAAAGGCGGCGCCAACCATGTAGCCATTCGGGTGGCGAATCGCCCAAACCCCTTGCGGCCTGCAAATCGCATCCACAAGCGCATCCACAAGCGAATGCACCTTTCTTTGATGCGCGCCTCCATCACGTTTCGCGCGTCGCCATGAGCCCTGTCCCGCGCTCCTCCAATCGGGATTCCCGCCGCGCTTCTTCCAAGAGCCTGCCTTCCGTCTGCATTCCCGATTCACGCTTCCTTTTGAAGATACACGACCGCGTCACCCAGAAAGGGAGCCTTCAGAGTGCGACTGGATCCGCTCTCCACGGTTTCTCCACGTGTCGTCTCACCCGTGCTGGGATCGAACCATTCCACGAGAAATCGGCCCGAAGCTTCCGAAAGATCCACCGTCACCGATCTCTTTAGGAGGCGATTGCTGATGTTCGTGAGCTTCCCTTCCACGCGCGAAAGGATGAGCCCCGATCCGAGGTCGAAGACCTTCACTGGCACATAAACCAGATACTCCTCCCCGGGGCTGGCGAGGCAGAAACCGCTGGAGACCAGTTCCCCACGGGGCGTCATCGCAGCGAGATTCATCCGGGATGCATAAGACAGGACATGGCCCATCGCCCTGCGAGCTTGCCGCCGGACGGGGGGGTGATCGAGGGGGTCCATGAACACGGGGTTCAATCCGCGAGTAAAGGTCTTCCAGACCCAAGCTTTATCACCACCAACACCAAAGAGGTGATCCGTGTCCGCGATAATGATCTTGGTGCCGTCCGCCGCGGGAGGATTGTCGCGGTAATCCTCCTCCTCGGTGCTGTTCGGCGAGATCCAATCCGCGGGGCTCTCGGCAAGAGAGAGGTTATCGCCATCAGGAAAACACACCGTGATGCCCACGGGGTGCTGGTGCGGTTTGCCCGACTCATAGTCCTTGATGAAGTTCACCATGTGGTATTGCCACTGGATGGATGTCTTACTGCTTTCATTGCTGATTTCCCACAAGACGTTGTCCATATCGTTCAAGGTGTCGACCGCCTTGCGCACATAGGCCTCCTGGAGGGCGGTAATTGCCGGATCTCCCAGCGTATGGAGTTCGGTCCCCTGATCATCGCCGTCGCGATCCGCGTCGATCCCGTTGATGTTGTTGTCCCGATGGAAAGGGTGCCCCGGCCAAGGATTGCCGAGATCATTTTTGCTATCAAGGCTCCACCCCTGGAAGAGCATGACCGAGACGTAAACGCCTTCATCCCGGGCCGCGCCGACGCGGTCGCGCAGCAAATCGAAATATTCCTGGTTCAGACGAGTCAAATCGAACTTGAGATCGCCGTCGACCGCTTTCCCGGGCCCGATGCGAAGGAAAGGGATGGGATCAATGCGCACCTTTTCTGCGGTGAACGGAAGCCAGGTGGCCTGTTCCCAGGCCCATAACCGGATGAAGTTGTGGTTTCGTTCCCGCAGAAAGCGCAGATAGGCATCAAAATCTACTTCTGCATCAGACGTTCCCGTCCCCATGGGAGGGATCTCCTGGCCCTCGTCAAACCCACCGGTATAGCGATTCGGATCTATGGACTGGAGGTTATTCCACACGTGAGATCCTGTCAGCAGGATGGCCTTTCCGCTTTCGTCCATAAAATAGCGTGGATTTTCCGGATGCACTCTAAGGGGACCAGTGGCGGGACCACGCGTCTCCGGCGCCGAAGCGAACGCGGCATCCGCAGATTTGGCCTCTCTCGCTTTGTCAAGCGAGACCACGGCCGCAGCCGCGGTCGCCGCCAATGGCAAACCAATGGCAGACGCTTTGGTAACCAGTTTCAAATCAGTGCTCCCTTTCCGGCAGCTCACCTCGCCTCGGCCAGCGTTTTTGCAGGCTGGTATTTCGTTTGCCATTTCAACATCGGCCGCATTAAGCCGGGAATGGGATGAAGATAATCCCCGCGGGCCGTGTCGCGTTGCGACAAGTCATCGACGACCCGAAAGAGCACGGCGTCGCGCTCGACACCGTGCCCGACAGCCGGATCCAGGGACATGATCACGGCAGTCACCGAGAAAGATCCCTCGGCAAGCAGGTTGCCGGGGATCCAGCCAGTGGAGATGTAACGGCCCGGTTCGCGCTTTCGCCCGCGCCACTCAGGATCCAACTCCATGGAGACGAAGAGCTCCGTGCCCGACTCGTTCGTGAGCATGAAATGCGAATGAAAGGTGTAGCCCGGTTTGAGGATTTCGTAATCGAGTTCCACCCCCACGGGTTCGCGTATGTCAAAACTACCCGACAACTCCCCGGATTGCGCCCTGACCCGCACCCCGCGGAGACGCGCCACCTCGTCGCCGGGGGCCAACCTGGGGTCCTCCCAGACTCGCTCGGCGGAAGTACCCGTGCCCGCATTGACGTAAGCATTCGCGATTTCGTGCGCCGGCCCGTCCATCATCTGCTTTCCCTTGTCGATCCAGATGCAACGGTCACAGAGGCGGGTGACAGCCTGCATGTTGTGCGAGACGAAGATAACCGTGCGACCGGAGCTCCCCACATCATCCATCTTTTCGAGGCACTTCTTCTGGAAGTGCGCATCCCCCACTGCCAGCACCTCGTCGACCACAAGGATTTCCGGCTCCAGGTGGGCGGCCACGGAAAAGGCCAGCCGGACCGACATGCCGCTGCTGTATCTTTTCACAGGGGTATCAAGGAACTTTTCGATGCCGGAAAAATCGACGATTTGATCGAACTTCTTCTTAATCTCCAGCCGCGACATCCCGAGGATGGCGCCGTTCAGGAAAATGTTCTCGCGCCCGGTGAGTTCGGGGTGGAACCCGGTGCCCACCTCCAGGAGTGCCGCCACCCGGCCCCTCAGAATGACGCGGCCCTTGGTCGGTTCGGTGATGCGGCTGAGGATTTTGAGCAAGGTCGACTTCCCGGCCCCGTTCCGCCCGATGATTCCCACGGCTTCGCCCTGCTTCATTTGGAAGTTGAGGTCGCGCAAGGCCCAAAAATCCTCGTGCCCCCCCCCGCTCGCGCCGCCGCCGGACTTGAGCACCGCCAGCGGCGCCCGGACTGCGCGCTCCAAGGCGTGCCGCAAACCCTCATCGCGGTCGCGCTGATGCCCGATGATGTAGCGCTTGGAGAGGTCCTCTACCTCGATGACGTGATCCGTGCTCATTCTTGAAATGCTGCTGTAAGGCGGCCCTATCAGATGACGTCCGCGAATGTCCGCTCGGTCCGACGGAAGTACGTGATCCCGGTTACGATAAGGAGGAGCACGACAGCGGTGGAAAGCGCGAACCCTTCCCAATACATCGTTTGTTCGCCGCCAAAGATGGCCCACCGGAACCCGTCGATGACCCCCACCATGGGGTTGAGGGACCAGAGCAGCCTCCACTCCTCGGGAATGGCGCCACTGCGGAGTCCCACTGGAGAAATATAAAGGCCGAA
>JAHEJT010000133.1 GCA_024638765.1 Verrucomicrobiales bacterium | reverse complement strand
GCGGGCTCGGCTCCTGCGACGTCGAGATGCATTAAGAAGCAGGACAGGCTTCCAGCCTGTCCCTTCGGGAGAAGACAGGCAAGATGCCTGTCCTACTTTGCTACCCCTTCCTGCCGGGATGCCGCGCTTCCCAGGCATCCAGGGCCAGCGATTCGATCACACGGGTCAATTGCGCCTTCAATTGGTCGACTTCTTCCGCGCTCATTCCCGCGGTTAAAACTTTGCGGTTTTCTTCGTGGACCGCGGTGAGCGCGGGTCCCAGGGAGCGGCCCCGCCGCGTGAGACGGACGCGCACCGCGCGGCGATCCGCCTTATCCTGTGTCACCTTCACGAGGCCCTTTTCTTCCATCACCTTGAGCGTATTGGTGAGGGTGGAAGGCGCCAGCGGCAGTTCGTCACCGATTTCGCTGATGATGCAGTTGTCTTTGCGCATCAGGGCGAACAGGATCGGCCCCATCCCCGGACGCATCCACTCGTCGAGACCGTGCTTCTTGAGCTGGCGCTGCAAGAGGCCCTTGAAGTCGTAAAACGCCCGCATCAGCAGGAACCCGAGGTTCTGCTCGACGAAATCGGGATCGATGTCGGGCCGCGCCAGGGGGGCGCGATCGCCTCGGTCGGAAGGGATTCTGGCGCTCACGAAATAAAACTGGACGAAAAATTACTTTTGTGCAAAACTTTTTTACAGAAACTAAGTTTACTCCTCTGTCCAACCCGGGAGATTCCCATGATTTCGTCCCCCAGCCTGCGTCCCCTCCGCACCCCGGCCGCGCTCCTCGGCCTCTTCCTCGCCTTCGCGCCCCCCGCCCCCAAGGCGAACGCCATCTCCGTCTCGATTTCTTCCCCCGCCGATGCCGCCACCGTCTCCGGCCAGATCGATGTCACCGGCACCTCCGCCGACCTCGGCGGCGGCCGCGTCTCGGTCTCCATCGACGGCGGCCCCTTCACCCTGGCCCAGGGCACCACCAACTGGACCTGGGCATGGGACACCACCACCGTCGGCGACGGTCCCCACACCATCACCGCCCGCGCGCGCATGTCCCAACAGGATCCCAACCCGGTATTCGATTCCGTCAACGTCACCGTGGACAACACCCCGACCGGCCTCAGCGTCACCATCACCAATCCCACCGAGGGCCAGGAAATCTCTACCACCCTCGTGGTCACGGGCACCAGCAATCTCGCGACCGCAGTTTCCCTGCAAATCGACGGCGGCGCTTTCCAAGTCGCCAACGGCACCGATCCCTGGGATTTTATCATCGAAGAAGGCGCCCTTGCACCAGGCGCACACACCCTCACGGCCCGCGCCGAGGACGGTGCCGGCGGGGAAGCCTTTGACACCGTGAACATCACCGCCACCACCCTCACCACCGGCCTTCAGGATTTCACTTACCTTTCGTCGGTGGACGGCGTCTCCATGAACTCGAAGCTCTATGTGCCGACCTCCTACAATCCCGCCGGACCCGGCGCCGGACTCGTGGTCCACCTCCACGGCGGCGGCGGTGTGGGCAATATCAATCCCACCCACCAATCGGAACTCGATGCGCGCGGCTGGATCGGAATCGCCCCGGACGGCCGCGCCTGGGGCCTGGCCTCGCAGGGCTGCACGTGGAACACCTCCGCCGCTTATGTCGACTCTTTCGATCCCGACGTCGGTCCTGGCGAACAGGACATCTTCGATGCCATTCAGTTTGCGATCGACAATTACAATATCGATAGCGATCGCATCTATCTCACCGGATTTTCCATGGGTGGCCGCGGCACCTATATCATCGGTTTGAAAAATCCCGATTACTTTGCCGCCATCGGCCCCACCGGTCCCGCCATCGACATGTACGAAATCTTCGAACGCCGCCCCGAACCCGCCGCCTGCAAGGAAGGCATGACCGGCGGTCAACCCGGCGACAGTCTCCTCGTCGACACCATCTACCGTATCACCAGCGGACGCTTCCTCATCGAGAACGCGCACAATCTTCCGGTCTTTCACGGCCACGGCACGATCGACAATGTCGCCAACAACAATCCGGCGAACGCGCCCTTCCTCCACGGTTCCCACATCCTGAACGACACTTCCTGGAACGCGTGCCACGGCGATCCTCTCCTCGGGCTGTGCTTTGGTCACACGCCGACGCTGTCCGAACTCAAGACTCTCCACCCGTCGGGTTACGACTGGGCCTACATGTTCACGCCGGTCGCCCACACCCAGGATTCCCTCTGGCTCCAGGGGGCGCCCACCGGCGGAGGCAATCTAGGGGTCGAAGACCCGGGCAACCCCGGCAATCTCATCGGCATGTACCAGTTCTTCGATACCCGCACCCGGGTCGCCAGTCCGGACATTGTCGTCTTCAAATCCTATACCGACACGCACCGAAAAGCGTACTGGACGGACATTCTCATCGATCAACCGTGGATGGATGTCCCCGGCGCCATCCGCGCCGCGAGGAATGTTCCCTCAAATCAAATCGACGCCGAACTCGTCCGCGTGCACCACGCCACGTTTGATCTGGATCTTGCCGGGCTGACTCTTTCCGCGGCACAAGATCTCACGATCACTCTCGATGTCCTCGACGAACCGGTCTTCGACCCCGCGCTGGCCCCGGGGACGGACATTCTCACGCCGACCGTCACGGTCACCGGCGATTTCACGGGGCTGACCTGGGTAACCGTCCTGCGCGACGGCACGCCGGTCCCGGCGCAGGAGGTGGCCTGGACGACCACGGGCGTAACCGTGGGACCGCTTGCTCCGATCACCGATCTCACCACGCTGACCTTTTCCACCCAGGAGTTCCCGCTCATCCCGGTGGAGCCCACCCCCGCCGATTGCGCCGCCTTCACGCCCGGCACGGCCCTCCCCTTCCTCAATGCCATCGCCGCGGCGACCCTGGACTTCCCCTCGGCCAGCACCATCGAGCTGTGGATTATCGGGCACAGCGAAAATCGCGGTTACCATCCCTTCCTCCAGACCCTGCTCGATAACAATCCCATTGGCGGGAAAACTTTTGTCGTCCGCAACGACTGGATCGGCGGCCACGAGACCTGGCGCTGGGCCACTCCCGGCCAGGCGGGATACCAGAAGATCGAGGATCATCTCCCGGAACTGACGCATCCCACCATTGCGCTCATTCTAACCAGCAATAACGCCGGCTTTCCCATCGGCATGCCCACTCACGATGACGCCAACTTCGTCAAGTTTATCGACGACTGTGAGTCGGTCGCCGATCACCTCTATGATAACGGCAATGGCGTCGCGATGTGTTATTTCTCGAGCCACCGCTACAAGGTGTCCAACGTGCTGCCGAGCTATTACGAAAAACATGCTGTCGCCTCACTGGTGGAGCGCGCCGAGCAATCCGGGAAAGATTACATCAAGGCCGGACCGGAGCAGCACGATCTCCATTGGTGTTTCTGGCCCGAATACTTTGCCGTGGATCAGACCCACACCAATGCCCTCGGCGATCAACTGATGGCGGATACCTGGTATCATTTCCTCGGCGGCGAACTCGCGCCCGCCGGTTTCAGTGGCGATCCGTTCGCGGACGACGACCGGGACGGCGTCCTCGCCCTCGTCGAATACGGTCTCGGCACCGGCGACGACGATCCCTCCGCGGGACGGCCGCAGATGCAGTCCGGGATTCAGAATCTCGATGTCGGCGGCGCCTTCGACGACTATTTCACCTTCACTTTCCAGGAGGACCTCAATGCCACCGACGTCGGCATGGCGGTGCAACTTTCCACGGACATGCAGACCTGGAATGGCGGGCCAGGATTCGTCGAGTTCGTATCCAGCGCGGACAACGGTGACGGCACCGCCACGGTCACCTATCGCACCGCCGGCCCGGTTACCGGCGACACCCGCATCTTCCTGCGCCTCGTGGTGACCCTGTCCTGAAGCCCCCTGCCCTGAAGCAGCTTTCCGCACTCCGGACATAACTTGTTACAATTGTAACAAGTTATGGCAGTACCCGTTGGGGCCGGGACAGGTGGGCTGCGTCACACGATTGAGCTCACTCCCCCCGGGTCCGCCGCAGGGCCTCTGCGATGGGGAGGGCGGTTTCTTCCGTGATCCGGCCCGGGCCCGGGTAATACACCGTGGCCGGTCTCACGGATTTGGGCATGTCCGCCACCATGGCGTCCGCCAGGGCGGCCTCCGCGATCTTCTTTAATCGCGCCACCACTTCCGGATGCGCCGCCGTAACGTCGGTCTGTTCGCGCGGATCCGACTCCAGATCGAACAATTGCATCGCTTTCGACGGCGCGGTCCCCGGCCCGTCCGCCGGGCTGGGGTATTCCCAGGGCTGCGACTGCTCGAATGGCGCGATCAGGGTGACGCCGTCCGGGCCGCGTTCGTCGATCCAGATCTCGCCTTTCACTCCCCGTGGCCGGGCGCGCGGGGCGCTGACATGGAGTTTCCAGGTGCCCTGCCGCACCGCGAGCAGGCTCTGACCGTTCCACGCGAAGATCTCGCGGTCGAGCGCCGGCTTCTCCCCGCTGAGCACGCCCCAGATGTCGTGCCCGTCCACGGCGTGGGGCGCCGCGTCGATTCCCAACACGCCGCAGACCGTGGGAAAGACGTCAATGGTGGCGCAGGGCTGTGAAATCGTCTGTCCGGCGGGGATTTTCCCCGGCCACCGGAAGATTCCTACGACCCGGATGCCGCCTTCCCATCCGGATCCCTTCATGCCCCGATGTCCGCCGGTATTCCCCCCGTACCAAGGCCCGTTGTCGGAGGAAAACATCACCAGGGTGTTCTCGTCCAACCCCAACGCCTTGAGCTTCCCCAGCACCTGTCCGACCGACCAGTCCAGTTCCCGCACCACGTCGGAATACAGATCGTCGCGCGTCTCAGGCGTGTAAAATTCTTCCGAAGCCGCCAACGGTTTGTGCGGCATGGCCTGGGGAAAATACAGAAAGAAGGACTCGTCTTTCTTCTCCTCGATAAAGCGTAACGCCTCTTCGGTGTACCTCTGCGTCAGGTAATTCTGCACCACCGGATACTCCACGGCTTCTTCGTCCCGGCACAGCATGACAGGTCGCATGTCGTTGGAGTAAAGAATCCCGAAGTATTCGTCGAACCCGTGCCGCGTCGGATAATATTGCGGCAGATGTCCCAGGTGCCATTTGCCGACAATTTTGGTGGCATACCCCTGTGCCTTCAAAAGCTCCGCGAGGGTGGTTTCGGAGGCCTTGATTCCGTGATCCAGGCCCGCGTCCGGCGCCGGATTTCGCGGCACCCCGGTCCGATACGGATAACGCCCGGTCAGGAGGGCCACCCGGGAGGGTCCGCAGCTGGGGGTCGACACGTAAAAATCCGTCAAGCGCGCGCCCTCGGCGGCCATCCGGTCGAGGTGGGGGGTCTCCCGGTCGGGGTTGCCGTAACACGAGAGATCACCCCAACCGAGATCGTCGGCGTAAATAATGACGATGTTGGGTTTGTCCGCAGCGCGGGCGGAAACCGAGAGGGCGAAGGCGACAGCGAGAACTGAAAAGGGAAGCGGGTTCTTTCTAAGAGACATTTGATCAGGCTAATAAGAGCCTGCAGGATGCGGAAGAAATCTTTTGGGGGGCATCCCGTCTCCACCTATGTCATCCCGAGCCCCACCATTTGTCATCCCGAACCCCCTCATTTGTCATCCCGAACCCCCCCATTTGTCATCCCGAGCGAAGTCGAGGGATCTCACACTTTCGCTCGAGCGTTCTATCGCAGCAAATATTCCGGAGAGATTAGATCGCTTTCTCATTCTCTGAAGCTTACCCGGGTAAACTCATCCTGGATTAGTTGAGAGATCCCTCGACTTCGCTCGGGATGACAATACCAGGCTTGGGACCCCCCTCGTGAGGTGGGACGGGTTGCCAACCCGTCCTACGCGCCGGACGATCGTTCCCCTGCCTAAATGTGCAGGGTGCCCCGACTACGCTCGGGATGAGAATCGAGGGGACAGGGAGATACCCCTCCATTTTTCCCGCAACTTTCGCTCCCCGTGGGGGTTTCCGCCATTGATGGACGGCGCCTGCCGTCCTACCGTCGAAGCCGCCGGGCCGAAAGCGTGCCGGCCGGTCAATCAACCCACGCCCAGGAGAGTTATGATGAAGAACCTATTCAAATCCATCCTTGTTTCGGCCCTTGCCACGATCACCGCGATCAGTTTTGCATCGGCGGATCACCACGAAAAGAAAGACAAAAAAGGCGGCAAAAAAGGCGGCAAAGACGCCGAGAAGAGCGCTGTAACCGATGCCGACGCCGACAAGAAAGCGCCGGGTCCCGGTGGACCGGGTGGTCCCACGCGGCGCGGTGCACGCGACGACGGCCGGAGACCGGGAGGACCGGATCGACCGGGTGGACCCAGCTTTGAAGCCATCGACGCCAACGGAGACGGCAAGATCGCAAAATCCGAGTTCCTCGCATTCCAAATCGAGCGTGTCGACGAAGGATTCGAGCGCGCCGATGCCAACGCCGACGGCACCCTTTCCAAGGAGGAAGCAGCGACAATGTTTCAGCGCGGCGGTCCGCGGCCCGGCGCGGGAGCCCCCGGCGGACAAGGCGGACGGCCTCCCTTCATGGGCGGCGGCGGTATCGCACAGATGGATTCCGACGGCGACGGAGCCGTAAGCCAGGAAGAATTCCTCGCCGCCAGTCGCGAACGGCAGCAAGGATTTTTCAAAATGCTGGACGCCAATGCGGACGGAAAAGTGACGCAGAAGGAAGCGGAAGAAGCCATGGGCCGCATGCGCGATCGATTTCGCGGAGGCCAGGGCCAGGGACCGGGACGCGGCCAGGGGACCCGTCCGGGAAGCGACGGGCGCGGGACCGCACCACGCCCGCAACGCCCCCCCGCAGAATAAATGCGGAGGAACAGACGTTTGTTCGTATTGCTTGTTGCCCGCCGGCGGCCGGTTTTTCCGGTGGTCGGCGGGTCTTTTTTTGGTTGGGTTACGCCCTTTTTCTTATCTTAAAGGACACTAGCCTCGGAGAATCATCCCAGGCGGAGGCGATCGGGTCTTGATGAAGAAAAGCGCCTCCACCACAGTCCTATAGATTCCGCGGTTCGCCGCCAAAACCTCCAGACCATGCGTTCCTCCATGATTTCACAATACCGCCCCATGCTCTGCGGCTTGACCGTGATCGCTTTGGCCGCGTCTCTTCTCCCGGCCGACGCGAAAGTCAATGAATGGACCCGCTTTCGCGGACCAGATGGAACCGGCGTCAGTGATGCCACCACGATCCCGACGCAGTTCGATGAATCGGATTACAATTGGAAAATCGAACTCGACGGCAGCGGCCATTCATCTCCGGTGTGCTGGGACGACAGGATTTTCCTGTCCATCGTGCCCGCGGATAATCCCGGGAGCCGTGAACTCCGCTGCCTGAGCACGGCCGATGGATCGACGATCTGGAGTTACACCCAGGCGTTCGAAGATTACCACAATCACAAATTCAATACTTCCGCTTCCACGACTCCCGCAGTCGATGCCGATCACATTTATTTTTACTCTGCGAGCGCCGGGGAAATTATTCTCGAGGCCATCGATCACGACGGGAAAATGGCCTGGAACCGCCGTTGGAAGGGCTTCTCCATGGAGCACGGACAAGCCGCTTCTCCGATCCTCGTCGGCGACACCCTTGTCATCGCCAATGACCAGCTTGAGGACGGCGGCGGATTTGTAATGGGGCTCGATCCGAAAACCGGTAAGACAATCTGGGAAAAGGAACGCCGCAGCGGAAAGGCGGGCTATTCGACACCGGGAGTTTTTGAGGCCCCGCGGACCCGGAGCGGAAAGCAGGTCGTCTTTTTCAGCATGACGCACGGTGTCGAAGGGGTGGATCCGGACACCGGGAAGACACTGTGGAAACAAGACCCCGGGTTTACTTTTCGATCCGTCGGGTCCCCGGTGTATACAGCCGGAGTCGTTTTCGCCACGGTCGGCGCCGGAGGCGGCGGAAAAGACAGCGTGGCGCTCGACCTCCGCTCCAATCCCGAAAAACCGGAGATCCTTTACCGGATGGCCAGGGACATCCCTTACGTGCCGACTCCGATCGCACACGATGGCAAAATTTACCTCTGGCAGGACAGCGGCATCCTGCGCTGCATCGACGCAAGGACGGGGGAGACCGTCTATGAACAACGGGTGGGAGGGAATTACTTCAGTTCCCCGATTCTCATCGGAGGAAACCTGTGGGGCATGAGCCGCGAGGGCCGCGTCGTGGTGGTGAAGGCGGGGGACGAGTTTGAAATTCTCGGTGAAAATGAAGTCGGCGCCGGGGTGCATGCGACGCCCGCCGTCCACCGCGGCACCCTGTTCATCCGCACGGACACGCACTTGATTTCGCTGGGAGGCGCTTCGCGCCGTTAATAGTTATTGGTTGATAGGGAACGATTTGCGTTTAGTCGGGACGAATGTCCGGTTGGTGCCTCCCTTACCTCCATCTGGGCACAACAGAGGTCTGGATGATACCTGCACCCTGCTTTGCTTGCCCGGCGGCCGGATCGGAGCCTATTAACTTTTAACTATTAACCAATAACCCACGCCGTGCTTTCCTACCCCGCCATCCTCCAAGCCATTCTCCCGGTTTTCCTCATCATGACGGTGGGATTCACCATCCGGCGCGTGAGACTGGTCTCCAGTAAAGGAGACGAAGGTCTCATGAAACTGGCGGTCTTCGTTTTCCTGCCGTCGCTGATCCTCGATAACATCCTCGGAAATTCCCTCCTCGAGAGCAAACGCGTGGTCTTCGGGGCTATGACCATCGGCTGCGGATGGGTGCTCCTGGGCTTTGCGTTTTCTTACCTCATCGCACCGGTCTTCGGTCTCACCAAGGGATCCATCCGCCGCACCTTCGGCGTCAGCACCGGTATTCAGAATTACGGTTTCCTCGCGATTCCAATCCTGGCGACTCTCTTCCCGGGGAAAGAGACACTCGGGGTCCTTTTCATGCACAGTCTCGGGGTGGAACTGGCAATGTGGACAGTTGGCATCATGGTGCTCACCGGCGTCACCCAGGCCCAGTGGAAACTGCTGCTCAACGGACCCATGGTCGCCATTGTCCTGGGACTTGCCCTCAACTATTCCGGCGCGCACAATCATGTCCCCGGCGTGGCCCGCACGGTGTTCGCGGCCCTGGGCCAATGTGCCATTCCGGTATGTCTCCTCCTCGTGGGGGCGACCATCTCCGATCTAATGGCGTCCTCGAAATCCTTATTTACCGGCAAAATGACCATGGCAGGCAGCTGCCTCGTGCGCCTGATCCTGTTGCCGATCCCGCTGTTGCTCGCGGTCGCAACCCTGAAGCTCGCCCCGGAACTGAAACAAGTGCTCGTGGTCCAGGCGGCTATGCCCGCAGCCGTCTTTCCCATCGTCCTGGCGCGGCACTATGGCGGTCATGCCACCACGGCGATCCAAGTGGTCATCGCAACCACCTGCGCCAGCATCCTGACCATGCCGCTGGTTATCAGTATCGGCCTGCGATGGATCGAGGCCGGCGGACTCGGCCGATGAAGGATTCGCCGAGAAAAAAATACCCCGGCACCGCTCTCGAGAATCGAAAGCAATGCCGGGGTTTCAGGAATTCTGCTTGGTGAGAGGGCGCGAGTTCTACTCGTTACCCTTGACCTTTTCGGCTGCCTCTTTGGCCTTTTCACCCGCATCCTTGGCGGCCTGACCGGCTTTCTGCAGGCTTTCTTTGGCTGCTTCGGGAACTGCGTCCGCGGCTTTTTCGGCGGCCTCACCGGCTTTTTCGGCGGCTTCGCCCGCTTTCTCGGCGGTTTCCGCGGCCTTCTCGAGCACGCTCTTGCCGCCTTCAGCCGCTTCATCGAGCTGCTTCTTGCAGCCGGTGAAGAAGGTCAGTGAAAGACAAACCGAGAGCGCCGCGACCGTGGCGCCCGAAACTTTAATAAGTGTCTTGTTGGATGATTTCATCATAATGTGTCTAAGGTTATAAGCTGAACTAACCCCATACCACCCGCACCCTCGGCATCAAGGAAAATCTCTCCCAATCAGGGAGAATCCCGCCGATACTCCGGGGACGCGCCTCACCTTCCCCCTCGCTTCCCGTGCTTCTCCCCGCCGGCGGCCGATGCTTCCGCCTGCCGGTATATCTCCGCGATCTTCAGAAAAATCTCCTCCAGCCGGCGGTAATACTCTCGCTCGGGCAGCTCCTCTTTCTGGTATCGCAGCTCGGTCACCCGAAGCTCAAGCTCGTCCCGCCGGCGCCGTAACTCCGGAGAGAGCATTCTCTCTTCTTCCCCCGGAACCAGGTGCACCTGGTGGGCCCGCACCCCGTCCGGAAGCGCTCCATCCTTGGTCTTCTTAACGGTGCGGACACCCTGGAACCAATCCCCACGCGTCCCCTGCTTATCCCCGTTGTCGTCGAGCAAGGCATGTTCCGTGGCGAGGAGGCCGCGCTCCGTGAAATAACGTGCTACCTCTCCTGAAGCTGCGAGAAAGGTCTCGAGGAGAGATGTCTGCCCGTCCTCGTCCAGGTCCGCCTCCGGCGAGGCCAATGCCTCCGCAAAATACTTTCCGAACCGCGTGTAGAAGACTTCCGTGCCGCTCTTGGTCGCAGTAATGACAATCCTCCCGGGTCCAGAGTTCCCCGTCAAAAAGGGGGCGCTGCTGGAGGTGGTGTTGATCAGGATCAAGTCCTTGGATTTCGGTTTGAGCCAGTCGCGAAGTTCCTCGGCCGCCAGGTCGGGGCCCCGAAGATTAAACTTTGCCTCCCGCCCATCAAACGTGCCGTGCCCGAGCAGCACCAGCCAAAGCTCGTGATTCTCTCTGGCGACCATCGAGCCCAACAACTTCCGCAACTGTTCGCGATCGGATGCGGTCGCGGCGGCGCGTTCTTCTCCGTCCGCGTTATCGTCGCGCGGGCGTTGGGCAATCTCTTTCAATCCGATGACGCGGTAATCCACCCCCGCTTCCCGGCATCGCCGCCGCCAGAGGGCCTCGGTTTCGGCATATTCCTCAGCATACTGCGGCTCACCGGAGGCGCCCATCACCACTACCACCGAGACACCCGGCGCATCGGCGCTAACCTCTGCGGCATGACTCACCTGGGGCATGCCAGCAAGCAGGACGCCCAGAATCCGCACTGCCCAGGCCAACCCCAGAGCGGTAAAGCCGCCGCCGGGCGGTGAACCAATCTGAAGACTGTCCGTTTCGCGGTTCAAACTCTTCACTTCTCACTTCTCACTTTGAAATCACGCCATCCCGAACCGCCTCCGCAACGCCCATTCCGAACCGAAACAGGCCAACGCCGCGAGGAATACCCAAGGCGTGTGCCAGAGCGGCTCCGACCGGATTTCCATCACGGGAGCCTCGCGCTCCGGGAGATCTCCCGCGAAATCGCGCAGCGACTCGATTGGCACCACCTCACCGTCCGAGCGGGCGGCTAACTCCTCCATGAGCGCACGGTGCGGTTGAAGCCGGCGGAACTCTTCCGCCGCCGGATCCGTAACCCACCCCGTCTGCGCCTTTCCCAGGGCTTCCCCGTTTTCATCGGTCACCGTGGCCACCGCGCGAAAACTTCCGGGAACGAGCGACGGATTCTCAATTTCATAAAGCCCGGTTTCCTCGAGACTCGGCTCCGCGAGGAGTTCGACTGGCGCGCCATCTGGACCGGTGACTTCGATTTTTACGATAGCGTTGTCGCGTGGCAGAAACTTTTCGTCTTTAACCCGGACTTGGAGTTTCATGGCGCCGCTCCCGTCCGAGGACGCATCCCGCGCCGCAGTGAAGGCCACCTGGCGCGGCACATTGGCCATCACCCAGCGCGCCATCTGGCGCCAGGACTTGTCCATTTCCTCATGCAACCCCTCCTCGCGCTGACCCCATCTCCACACGTCTCCCACCGTCACCGCGAGGACCCGGCCTTCGCCAAACCGATGGGCCACCACCGCCGGCAGCGTCTTCCCCCGCGCATCCCGGGCGACGGCAAAAATACTGGCGCCTGGCTTGATCGCACTCACTTGGTTGAGCACCCGTAACTCAGGCATCCGGGTCAACCGCACGCGCTCTTTCTCCTCCTCGTCATGCAAACGCAGCCACGGCTCCAGCCATCCTTCCTTGGTCAAATCGAACCGGATGTTTCCGGCAGACTCCAAGGTTGCAATTTTGTCGAGGTAAACAGGCAGCAGTTGGGCGATGGGCGTGTGCGCGTAATCACCGGACCGAAAACTCTCCTGGCCGCCCAACATGATAAAGCCGCCGCCGCGGCGCGATACGAACTCTTCAATCAGGCGCATCTGATCCGTGGTGAAAAATTCCGCCTCCACATCGTCCAGGATCAAGGCCTGAAATTCCGGAAATAGATCTTCGGCGGTCTTCGGGAAGCCATCACTCAACTCCCTGGCGTCGCGCGTGTGCAGCCGCATCAAGACAGGCTGGTCATACCCGGCCGCTTCTTCCGCGTCTTCTTTCCCAAACCCGCGAAACAGAGGATTGCTCGATTCCCCGGTCCGCCCCCTCCATTCGAACTTGGGCTCGCGCCGCGCGAGGCGGAGAAGGCCGACCATGTCCACCTGCGGATCCACCATCAACGCGCGGCGCAGGAACTTGTATTCCCAGTTGGGCCGGCCGGTCACATAAAGAATTCGATAAGGTCCCTCCGGCCGCTGCACCAGCACCGTCCGCCGATTGTTGGCCTCGGTCGCCTCGCCCGGAAACGTGCGCACCGCCTCGCCTTCCCGGCCTCCAGGATCGGTCTCTTCTCCGAATTCCAGCGTGTAAAACAACACACCGGTCTTCACCGGGCGCAGGCGTAAGCGAAAGCGATGCGTCTCGTCGTCCGACCCAACCCGATGGGATACGCTTTCCACCTCCTCGCCCTCCTCATCGAGGAGACGGAGCACGGTCTTCTTTCCCGCGAAACCGGAGGCCCGGACATCCACTTGCACGTTGACCGGCGCATCCTCAAAAATCGTCTGGCTGACGAGAGCCTCGACAATCCCCAGATCCACAACCGGCGCGTCCTCGCCTATAATTACCGGAAAAATCGGAGGGCCCTCCCCGGAAAACTCTTTCTCAAGATCCGCCGGCGATGATAAGTCGGTGGCGTTGCCGTCACTGAAGAGGAGCACCCCGGCGACGGGACGATTCCGGTATCGCTCGCGCAGGAGAGTCAGTGCCCGTCGTATCTCGGAACTTTCGCCGTCAAACGCGAGGCTCTCGAACGACTCCTGCCTTTCAAGGCGCTCCCCGAACGCGTAGCGGCGCACCTCGAAGCTGGACTCGAGTTCCGCCTGCCAGTCCTGCGCCGGACCCTCCCCTCCCGCACGCGAGAGGGTTTTTGCTAGAACCTCCGCCCTGGTTGCATCCCCCCCCCGGTCCCGGATTTCCATGCCACGACTCTTGTCGGCCAGGACGAGAAAATAGTTGGCGCCTTTTTCGGCACGTCCCTCCGTCCACCGCAGATCGAGAAGACAAATTCCCAGCAACGCGATTCCCAAGAGCTTGAGCGCGCCGGCGGCGAATCGCGCACCCGGGGGCATTTGTCGCGCGCTCGCATATCGGAAACCCAGCAAGACCAGCGCCGCGAGGAGGATTCCGGCGACGGGCCAGGTCCATTCCGGATGATTGATCGTGATCGCAGCGAGAGAGGGCACTTGGGGGAGGTTTCAGTGTTCAGTGTTCAGTGTTCAGGTTTCAGGCCTGCCTGACATCAGCTTTAGGGGGAATTTCGTCATGCCATAGAAAATCTGGAGCTCATACAAAAAACTCCTCGGTCCTGAACACTGAAACCTGAAACCCGAACACAACCCTCACTCCCCCCGGCCGAGGCGCTCGTAATAGCCCCGCACCAGTTCGCGATAGCGGTTGGGAACCGGATCTCGATCGAGCGGGACCAATTTGTCCTCTTGACCGCTCTTCGCCAGTTCCTCGCGGATCCGGTCGCGCAATTCAAAAAGCGGGCCTGCAACCTGGCGCTGCACCACGTCTTGATTGGGAGGGAGGTTGTTGCGCTTGTAATCGCGCCGGAGGTCACGCGACCGGTCCAGAGCCTGCGCCGCCAGTTGCCGTAACTCGGATTTTTCGAGCATCTCCTCCACATCACGAAGCCGGTCCGTCCACTCACGGTAATCCGCGCCCGTGATGGGTCCGGATTCCAGGCGATGGGTGGGCGCCGATTCGAAAAAAAGCGGTTCTTCAATCCCGTAACGCAGGGCGCGCGCGCCGCCGGCACGATCACTGCCGTCGTCGCCGCCCGTGTGGGCGCCGGCCGTAAAATTATTTCCACCGCTACGCGTTCCTCCGCCGGATGCCGTGCTG
>JAHEJT010000132.1 GCA_024638765.1 Verrucomicrobiales bacterium | reverse complement strand
ATGCTCGCAGGAGTGGGCGCGACATCTACCGCCGCATGCGCTTTGAAGCGCCGTCAAGCCGGCGCCTGGGA
Source organism: Verrucomicrobiales bacterium (assembly GCA_024638765.1). Taxonomy (GTDB): domain Bacteria; phylum Verrucomicrobiota; class Verrucomicrobiia; order Verrucomicrobiales; family DEV007; genus JAHEJT01. The sequence goes on along the minus strand of JAHEJT010000132.1, from coordinate 14,220 downwards.
AAGCGGCGTCGAGCCGCCGCACTCCAAAGGAACCGCGGCAACGACGAAGTGTTGCCCTCCATTTTCTCCCGGCAAAGCGTTTTGACGTCTGTGGTCTTTTCGATCATAAAAGGCGACCGACATCCTTGGCTCGATGAAATCCCTTCTCCTCCTTCTCTTTGCCGCCTTCCTTCTGCCGGCATCCGTCATCGCCTCCGGAGACCCCATCCGCGTCCTCTTCCTCGGGCATCCCGTGGGCACCCACGCCGGGCACCAGGCCCATCTCTTTTACCCGATGCTGGCGCAAGCCTTGGGCCGCGACGCCATTTATTTCGATTACGTCACCACCCCGCAGGAGGCCTTCGCCGATCCCGAATACCTGGCGAGGTTCGACGCAGTGCTCCTCTACGCCAATCACAAGACCATCGAGCAGGCGCACTGGCGGAACCTGAAAGCCTTCATCGAGAAGGGCGGCGGCTTCGTGCCCGTCCACTGCGCGAGCTGGTGTTTCCAGAATATCCTCGAGTTCGACCAGGTGGTGGGAGGACGTTTCAAGAGCCATACCTCCGGCGTCTTCCAGACACGGATCGTCAAGCCGAAGCACCCGGCGATAGAGGGTGTCGAGGAATTCGAGGCCTGGGACGAGACCTATTTCCACATTAATCACAACGAGAAGGACCGCACCGTGCTCATGGTGCGCGACCGCTTCGAAGGCGATCCGGCGTCGGTTACCGAAGAAAACCCCGAGCCCTGGACCTGGGTGCGGACCCAGGGCAAGGGCCGTGTTTTTTACACCGCCTCCGGTCACGACGCGCGTGTCTGGGAGCAGGACGCATTTCATCAACTGCTCAAGGCGGGTATCCTTTGGGCCGCAGGCGATGAGGCCCGGGGACGCTGGGAGGATTTCACCGCCAGCCGCGCGCCGCTGCGCTACGAGAAACGCGACCACATTCCCAATTACGAAAACCGGCCCGAACCGCTGCCATACCAGCTCCCCCTGACGCCGGAACAGAGCATGCACTACATCCGAGTGCCGGCTGATTTCCGGCTCGCGCTCTTTGCGGCCGAACCCATGATCGTGAACCCCATCGGCCTCGCCTGGGACGCCCGCGGCCGCCTCTGGGTCGCCGAGACCGTCGATTATCCGAACGAAGTCCGGCCCGAGGGCGGCAACGATAGCATCAAGATTCTCGAAGACACTGACGGAGACGGGCGCGCCGACAAGAGCACCGTTTTCGCGGAACAGCTCAATATTCCCACCTCGATTACATTTTCACGCGGAGGCGTGATCGTAGCCTCGGCGCCGGATTTCCTCTTTCTCAAGGACACCGACGGAGACGGCAAAGCCGATGTGCGTGAAGTGCTGCTCACCGGCTGGGGGACCAGGGACACGCACGCCGGACCGTCGAACCTGCGTTACGGATTTGACAATTGGATCTGGGGCACGGTCGGGTATTCCGGATTCAACGGCGAGGTCGGCGGTAAAAATCTCCGCTTCGGCAGCGGCGTATGGCGCATGAAGCCGGACGGCTCGCAACTCGAGTTCCTGCACCAGTTCAACAACAATACCTGGGGACTGGGATTCGACGCCACAGGCAATGTCTTCGGCTCCACCGCGAACAACAATCCCAGTTTTTTCTGCGGCATCCCCGAGACGGTTTACCCGGAAGCAAAGAAATCAATGAGCGCCAGGATGATTGCCGATTCACCGGCTTTTCATCCCATCACGCCGAACGTGCGCCAGGTGGACGCCTTCGGCGCCTACACCGCCGGGTGCGGGCACGCCTTCGCCACGTCCGCCGGGTTTCCACCGCATTACCGCAACAAGATCGCCTTCGTCAGCGGTCCCACCGGGCATTTACTGGGGAAATACCGCGTCGAGCGCGACGGCGCCGGCTTCGTCGCGCACAACGACTTCGCCTTTCTCGCGAGCGCGGACGAATGGGTCTCGCCAGTGGCCGCGGAGGTGGGCCCGGACGGGAATCTCTGGGTGGCGGACTGGTACAATTTTATCATCCAGCACAATCCCACACCGAATCCGGAGCGCGGCGGATACGAGGCGGAGACCGGACCGGGCAACGCCCACGTCAATCCCAACCGCGACCGCGAGCACGGGCGGATTTACCGGGTGATCTGGGATAAGGCGCCCAAGGGCGGGCTGGCATCGCTTGCCGATGCCGACAGCGCGCAGCTGGTCGCGGCCCTGGATGCACCGAACATGTTCTGGCGTCTCACTGCGCAGCGACTCCTGGTGGAAGGCGATCACCGGGATGCCGCGGACGCGTTGCGCGCCCGCGTCAAAGCGAAGGGCGTCGGCGCGATTCACGCGCTCTGGGCGCTCGAGGGACTGGGTGCGCTCGACCGTGAGACCCACCAGTTCGCCTTGCTCGCCCGCGACCCGAACCTGCGCCGCAACGGGGTGAACGCCCTGGAGATCGATGCGGAGTCGTTGCAGTTGTTCTTCGATACCGCGGTGGTCTCCGACAAGGACAAGCTCGTGCGGCTCGCGGCGTTCACCAGGCTCGCGACGTTTCCCAAAACCGACGCGGTCGCACTCGCGGCCTCGCAACTCGTAAAGGACAAGGAGAATCGCGACGACGAATGGCTCCTGCTTGCGCTCAAGGCCTCCGGCGCCACCTCGTCGTTCGTGCTCGGCCCCAATCTCCTGCCGAATCCGGGATTTGAAAAAGTGAGAGGCGGGAAGCCCGTCGGCTGGCGCGTGCGGAATTATCGCGGGCAGGCCGAGCATACCATGTCGCCGAAGGAGAATCGCAGCGGGAAGAACGCGGTGCGGATTTTCTCGAAAGACGGGGCGGATACGAGCTGGTGCACGGATGCCGCAGTGAAACCGAATACCGAATACCGGCTCTCCGCGTGGGTGCAAACGAAGGGAATTGCCGGTGCCATGGGCGCGCTTGTGAACGTCCACGAGCTTCGGAACCCGCCCGTAAAGACCCGTGGCTTGCGCAAGAGGAACGACTGGACGGAAGTCGAAGTGTTTTTTAGTTCCGGCCAGAAAAACAAGATCAGCATCAACTGTCTCTTCGGGGGCTGGGGGACCTCGACGGGGACTGCCTTTTACGACGACGTCGCCCTGCAGGAACTGCTGCCGCCGGAAGATGAGAAGGCGCTCGCAGAGGGCGACGCGGATCGTGGGAAAGAGATCTTTCACGAACATCAAGTCGCCGCCTGCATCCGCTGCCACATGCTCGATGGCAAGGGCGGCCCGATTGGGCCGGCGCTCGACGGGATAGCCTCGCGCAAGGAAGCGGATTACATCCGTCACAGCCTCATCGACCCCATGGCCGAGATCGCCGAGGGATACCAGGCGGAAGTCTCCCCCATGCCGCCGATGGGAGTCATCCTCAAGCCGCAGGAATTCGCCGACGTGATGGCGTATGTGATGACACTCACGGAATGACGAATGAGGAATGACGAAGTACCCAAGGAAGCCCGAATGACGAAATCCGAATCCCGGGGCAGGAAGCCTCTGCCGATATGCCTGCAGGACGGTTTCTTGTTTCTTAATTGGTAATTGGTAATTGGTAATTTCAAATTGGAAAAAAAGGAACACGTATTATGAGCGACGTAAGAATACGCATTGCCATCATCGGCCTCGGGTTTGGAGCCGAATTCATTCCCATTTACCAGAAGCATCCGAACGCGAACATGTCCGCGATTTGCCGTCGCGACGAGAAGGGGCTCAACGAGTGCGGCGACCAGTTCGGGATCGAGAAACGCTACACCGATTTCGACGAGTTACTGAAGGATCCGGAGATCGACGCCGTCCACATCAACACGCCCATCCCGGATCATGCCGCGCAGTCGATCAAAGCCTTAAAGGCGGGTAAGCACGTGGCCTGCACTGTGCCCATGGCCACCAGCGTCGACGAATGCCTGGAGATTATCAGGCTCAGCGCAGAGACCGGTCTCAAATACATGATGATGGAGACTGTGGTTTACAGCCGCGAATTTCTCTTCATGAAAGAGCTGCACGAAAAAGGGGAACTCGGGAAGCTGCAGTTCCTGCAGGCCAGCCACCAGCAGGACATGGACGGATGGCCCGGGTATTGGCCGGGGCTGCCGCCAATGCATTACGCCACCCACTGCGTGGGGCCGGTCCTGGGACTGCCACGAAGAGACGCCGAATTCGTGAGTTGTTTTCCGTCCGGGACCATTCGCGAGGAAATGCACGCCTGCTACAACAGCCCCTTCGCAATCGAAACCACCCATATCAAGATGCACGACTCCGATCTCAGCGCGCGGATCATCCGGTCGCTCTTCGATGTGGCGCGCCAATATCGCGAAAGTATCGATGTTTACGGTGACAAGAAATCGGTGGAGTGGCCGCTGATTGAAGGTGAACCGCTCGTGGTGCACACCGCCAAGAAGCCGGAGCCGGAGATCCCCGAGAAGGTTGAGTGCCCTGATTACGGCCACCTGCTGCCCGATGAGATCGCGCCCTTCACCGGGGGCGGTGTTTACGGGGGGGGCACGGGCGAGGAACACCTCAGCTTCACCCAGGGCGGGGGACACGGGGGAAGTCATCCCCATCTGGCGCACGAATTTCTCACGGCGCTGGTGGATGAGCGCGATCCCTGGCCCAACGCCAGGCAGTCCGCCAACTGGACCTGCACCGGCATCCTGGCCCACGAATCCGCGCTCAAAGGCGGGGAGATCGTGAAGCTGCCGGTGGAGACCCTTTCCTGAAAGTGGGGCCGGTCGTCGCCGTCCAGGTCATGCGTGGAGGGTTGCGCTTTGTCGCAACCGCGGCGATGACACTGCCCAGCGCGGAGCGCGATCGAGAACGCGGAGCGATAGCGGAGCCAAACCGCAGAGCCTGCCAACGGCAGGATAAAGCATTGCCCTCCACGTCATCCGTGTGGGGTTCCGCCGCCAGAATGGTGCTCCCCTGCCAATTCCCAAAAATGCGCCCAAAACAGCACGGTTTCGTTGATTTGCAGGTCAAATATGGTAATTTTGTCAAATATGAAGATTCCCCCCTTCTTCATGCTCAGTTTCGTTGCCTTCAGTCTTTCCGCTGCCTCGGCTGCGGAAACCCGTTCTCTCAATGGATCGGCAAATAATCTCGCCAACCCCGACTGGGGAAGCGTCGGTTCCCAGTTCCTCCGTTCCATGCCCTCCGAATACGAGGACGGAGTCTCCGCGCCCTCCGGGTCCGATCGGCCCGATGCCCGCACCATCAGCAACGCCATCAGTCACCAGGCTGAATCCACCCCCAGCGCTTACGGCCTCTCGGATTACGTCTGGCAGTGGGGCCAGTTTATCGATCACGACATCACTCTGTCCCCCGGCACCGGCGAGTTCCTGCCCATCCCCGTCGCTACCGGCGATCCGCTTGCGCCCATGATTCCCATGATGCGCACGGGGTACGATTCCAATACCGGCATCCTCACTCCCCGCCAACAGATCAATATGCAGAGTTCTTTCCTCGACGGCTCCATGATTTACGGGGCTGACGCCGTGCGCGCTGCTGCGCTCAGGGTCGGCACCGGCGGAATGCTGATGATGTCGTCCCAGGGAATGCTGCCCAAAAACACCGCCGGACTTCCCAATGCCAACGACGCCCACATTCTCCCTGACGACCAGCTCTTCCTCGCCGGCGATGTCCGCGCCAACGAACAGCCCGGGCTCACCGCTATGCATACGCTTTTCGCCCGCGAACACAATCGCCTGGCGGGCCAGGTGGCGCAGGCCAATCCCACATGGACCGATGAAGAGATTTACCAGAAAACCCGGAGCCTGGTGTCCGGGGAAATTCAGTCCATTACGTATAACGAGTTCCTGCCGGCGTTGATGGGCGGAAACGCGCCCACGCTTTGGGAAGCGAGTTACAACCCGAGCGTCAACCCCACGATTTCCAACGAGTTCGCCGGCTCCCTCTTTCGCCTTGGGCACAGCATGGTGTCGCCGGAATTATTGAAGGTTTCCGATGACGGAATTGTGATCTCTTCCGTGGATCTGGGAGACGCCTTTTTTGTTTCTCCCATGATTCTCGACGATCCCGGGGATGTAGATCTCTTTTTGAAAGGCCTCGCCGTCCAGGTGCAGCAGGAGCTTGACCCCATGATCGTCGATCCCCTTCGCAACCGTCTCTTCGGAGCGCCGGGATCCGGGGGGCTGGATCTCGCCGCTTTGAATATCCAGCGGGGCCGGGACCACGGTTTTCCCGATTACAACACCATGCGCCAGGCTTACGGACTCGATCCCGTCCAAGATTTTTCGGATATCACCAGCGACATCGAACTCGCCGCCGCTTTGGCCGGCGTCTACGGACACGTCGATCTCATCGATTCCTGGGTCGGCGCGCTGGCGGAAGATCATCTCCCCGGTTCCAGCATCGGCGCCTTGCTCACGGTGGCGTTCGATGAAGAATTCAGCCGCCTGCGGGACGGTGACCGGTTTTTCTTTCTCAACGACGAAAATCTTACGGCTGAGGAAAAGCAGTGGCTGGCGAATACGGCTCTCTCCGATGTCATCCGGTACAACACCGGGATCACCGATATTCAGGACAACGTTTTCTTCGCGCACGGCGGCGCGGTTCCGGAGCCTTCCGCGGCTCTGCTGGTGTTGATTGGCGGGCTCTGCGGCCTCGGCCGCAGGCGGCGGTAAGATTGTAGCCGCCGTCGTAAGACGGTGGAGCGCCGTTGGGAACACCGGCCGGACCACGCCCTTACGGGCGCGGCTACTTTGATCGGGGCAATTATCCGCTATGCGAAGTAGCCGCCGTCGTAAGACGGTGGAGCACCGTGGGGAACACCGGACCGGACCACGCCCTTGCGGGCGCGGCTACTTTCACTCCACCGTGATGGTGATCTTCTTCGACTTGATCGGCGGCTTGTGCTGGACGTGATTCTTGTCCGCCAGCAGCAGTTGCAGCGTGTGCGTCCCGGCCGGCAGCGTCAGCTCTGCTTCCGTCTGGCCGCCGCCGAAGTGCCTGTGATTGTCGTCCGCCGGGATCGGGAGGTTCTGGGGTGGAAGCTTTTCCACGTCGACGAGAAGGTGGTGGTGGCCCGTGTTCGGCAGATCCACTCCTGCGGGAGCGACCCCCATCCCCTTGAGCCCGAAACGGACGACGAAAGTCTTGGGCACGGTCTTGCCGTCCTTCGGCGAAATGATGTAAGCGCGTGCGCCTTCGGGGGCGTCGGTGCGGGGGAGGCTGGCCGCGTCCTGTGCGTGGAGGACCGCGAATGCGATAATGGCCAGTGGGAGCGTGAGGAATAGGATCTTCTTTTTCATGGGATGAGGAATCTCTGTTTGTGTGTTTGGACGAATCTCAAGGCAGCTTATTGCGATTTCTTTGAAAAAATCAACTGTTGAAAGGCGAGTGACGCTTTGGAGTGCGGCGGCTGGACGCCGCTTTGGGAGGTCGGCAGCCTGCTGCCGAGAGGTTTGCCGGGAGAAATCGTCACGCGAGTCACCGCGCCGTCCAGCCGGCGCCTGAGAAAGCGGCGTCCAGCCGCCGCACTCCAAAGTCTCCGTCCCGTCTCACCCCTTCCACTTCTCCAGGAACTCCAGCAGCTTCTTCTCACTGTAGGATCCCCGCTGCTCGAAACCCTCCGTCGGCTGGGAATGCAAGAAGGCGCCGTCCGATTCCAGGACGAAGAGATGCGGGAAAGATTCGATGTCGGGATAATCTTTCAGGAAAAAACCGTTCGGATTCTCCGGACTCCAGTTGACCTTCATAATGAGGTAATTTTCGGCCAGCGTGCGCGCCACTTTCTCATGCTCCTGGAAGAAAGTGTTCATGGCTCGGCACCAGCCGCACCAGGCGCCGCCGACTTGCAGCAGGATTCGTTTCTTGCCGGCTTCCGCCAGGCGGACGGTTTCTTTGAGATCTTCCGACGGCTTCCGCTTGGGATCATAGACCTTTACCGAATACACCGGGACCTGGTCTTCCTCCGGCTCCGCCCGCGCGGACGAAGCGGTGAGCAAGGCAGCACAGAGGGAGAGCACCAGGGAGCTGGTGTGGGGAAAAATGCGGCAGGCAGGCATACCTACAGGTTTATCCCGAAATGGGAGCTGTTCAACTGCAAGTGCAACTTGCGCCCCGGAGTGCACGGCTGGCCGGTGCTCCTTTACCCATCACTTGGCGGACGCCAAAGAGGGAGAACGAATCTCCAGGTTCGTTCCCATCAGCCCGACCAACACTGTCCCAAGGCACAATCCTCTCAATCATCCGGACAGCACGACTTCACGATTTTCGGATTGAGTTGAGCTATCTCCGTCGAGATTTGCTCCAGAGTGTAGCGCGGGGTGATATGCTGCGGGCAATTCCAGTCGTAGGCTTTGATGCGTAACAGCATGACCCGCTCTAACACGGCCTTGTAATCCCCCGGCATCAGCTGTTTGGCCAGGTCGGGTGCATCGGACGCGTCTTTGACCTCGGCCTCGGCCCAAATCTTCAACCGCTGCTGAGTGGGATAATCCATGAGGATGAGAGAGACCCGCCCCGTGTCCGTGATGTTGCCGGCACTGATGTACTGGCGGTTGCCCCGGAAATCGGCGAAGCCAACTGTCGATTCGTCCATCACGCGCAGAAAACCCGGGGGTCCGCCGCGGAATTGGACGTAGGGCCAGCCATTTGCCCCCACCGTTGCCATGTAAAAGCTGTCGCGGGACTCAATATACGGCTTCTCGCGGTCCGTGAGGACGAAGCGATCGCCGGATTCCTCCATTCTTGCGTAGGACTTTCGGGACCCGTGCTTTTCCTGGAATTGTTTGACGGTGTCCGTGAAGGCCAGCTTGGTAAAGTTCTCGTTCATAATCTGCGGGGTGGCGGTTATTATTCTTTGCGGACGGCTTTCTGGTGGAGCCCTCCCTGGTGGAGAATCAAATGGCCAATCTTCCCGTCTTCGGCGGGGACAAAGCTGATCTGGGCGTCGACTACTTTATAAAAGAACTTGGTCTCCGATTCCGCGTATACCGGGAACTTCCCCTGGCCGGATGCCTGCAACATCAGATTTCCGTCCTTGACCGTGACCGTCAGTTTAAATTCCGGCCGCATCTCGTAGACGCCCGTGTATGATTCGAGCACCGCGGAGTCGACCTCGATCTCTTTGCGTTCTTTCGGCGGCTCGACAGGGATCCCGAACGCCACGCGCGTCAACGTTTCGCCAAACAGTGAGATTCGACCGTTCGCCGTGTTGGCCAGCACGACGACACCCATTGAGTGTTGCGGCACTATCGCAAGCCAGCAGTGAAACCCGCCGGTCATGCCGTTGTGAAATCGCGTCTTCCCATCTCGCGCGAAATGCCACCCCAATCCCATCGCCAGTCCGTCACTTCCGGGATGACGCTTCTGATGCGACAGGCGCATCGCGTGCGAAAGCGGCTTATCATCGTCCGCAAGGTTCGCCTTGATGAACTTGATCATGTCGTTGCAGGTCGACCGGATGCCGCCGGCGCCCCCCAGCGTCGGAATATCCCACGGACTGACGGGTTCCAGGGCGATGCCATAAGGCGCCGCGAACCGCTTTTTCTGATCCTCAGTCAGCGTGATTCGCGTGTCCTCCATTCCGAGCGGTTCGCAGATATCTGCGATGAGGAGCTCCTCGTAGGTTTTGTTCATCTTGGCCGCCACCAGGCGGCCAAGCAGCCCCATTCCGTAATTCGAATACTCGTGCTCGCCGGGCGGCCGTCGCAGGGTGTGCCCCGAGAGGAAAGCGAAAAGTTCCGATTCCCCGTAGTCCGCATACGGGTTGGTCGGATCCGAGGGCGCGAAGTTGTCAGGCATGCGTGGCAGGCCGGAGGTGTGGGTCGCCAGGTGTTCGAGCGTGATCGGTTTGCCGTCGGACACGGGCATTATTACGCCGTCCGGAAGATAATTCTGCGCTGGGTCTTCCAACTGCACGATGCCCCGCCGCACCGCGTTGGCCAGCAGCACCCCGGTGAACGCTTTGCTGGCCGAGCCGATCTCATAGACCGTGTCGCCGTCGGGCGCATCTTGCGACCCTTTCGTGGTAACGCCGTAGGGGAGGACTTGAGTCTCTCCGTCCCGGACAATACCGACCACGAACCCGACGATCGGGCCATCCTTCAGGAGCCGATGCGCCAGCGGATCGATCTTTGGTTGCAGATCGAGTCCGTGCGCCATTCCCGGCAGCGCAGCCAAGAAAATCTGGGCGCAAGCGATGATTCGAAACTTGACAGGCGATATCTTGTGATGGTTACAGGCATTCATCGTAAGGATTCCAATCAAAAATTGAATTCACTCCTTCGGCAACGTCGAGGGTGAGGCACCAAAGGGTGATGGCCGCACTTAGGGAGAAGGTGGGTTGCAATCAACGCTGCCGAATGTCCAGCACGCGGCGAATGGAAGGTTGCACTCCAGCCGTTTGTTGGGCGTTGGTTGTTATGCGGTGACCTCTACGTAATCCGCTTCAGATTGAGGAGTGGGAATCTTCTCGCCATCCTCGCGCATTGCTTGAAGATGCATCTTAATCGCCTCGCGAATGAGCGTGAATGCTTCATCCCGCGTTTCGGCTGCAGCAACGCATCCGGGCAAGTCAGGGACGTAGGCTCCCCATGAGGTCGGTCCTCTCTCGATAACTACAGCAAATTTCATTGGTCGACTCCCGCCTGTTTCCAAATACTCTTAAGCGTTCCTGGTGGAATGTCTACCCCTGGTTTCCCAGCCACGGTAACTGTCCCCGGCTTTTCGGGGTGTTTTAGTTGGCGATGGCTTCCGCGCTGTCGCACGACCTCCCAGCCTTCCTTCTTGAGGAATTTAAGTACGTCGCGGACTTTCAAGATCAGTGTAGAAATGCGGGGTTAGCGATTTACTGTTTTTCGCCCAACGTTGTTTATCCAATTTTTGTTATGAGCAGAGAAATTGAATTTAGAGTGTGGGAAAACGGAAAGAGAGTTATCCCATACAACCCGAACAAGAGCGGCGAGGAAGATTTTGAAGTTTCCACAAGTCCCGATGGTGAAGCTAGGGTAAATAGGAGGTTTTTGGGTGAATATGATGGGGTAATCAAAGGAGCTATAATTGAGCAATTCACAGGCCTAAAAGACAGAAACGGAAGAGAGGTCTACGAAGGGGATATTATTAGCATTATTGGAGATAAAACGTGGAAGCATGAAGGAATCTATACTGTAAATTACGATAGAGGTTCGTTTAATTTAACTCATAAGTCCCTAACGATGGGGTTCCGCACCTTGATTGATTTAGATTTTCAATTAGTTGAAGTGATTGGAGATACACACGAAGGAATTTTTAAGGATAACGTTGTTTAGGGCTTGTGATCGGAGATAAGGTGGCTTGCCAGATTCGATTGAAGGGTTCTGAGAATCGTCGGAGACAGTCTTCCAAGTCGACTCTTCATTCGATCTCGCGGGAGAACTGAAAGAAAACGTCAGACGCACAACAGATGGCACTCGTAGTCCTGTCTCGTTGAATCCGTCGAAATCCTTACTCAAAATGATGTCAAATCGGTCGACGGCTTGGTGAATCTGCGAACTGATTCCGCATACGAGAAAATCGCCGAAGCCAGGGAGTTGGCGCAGTAAGAGAACGGGTCTGAGCTTAGTGGAGCCGTCAGCCTGAGGCAGCTGAGCTACAATAATGTCGCCCTCCGAGAGCATTCGCTGCTATTGCGATTCTAAGGGCTCTCCTGCGGTTGAATAGTCCGGCTCGTCATCACCATACGCTCTCTCCAGCAGAACGGAAGAAGCCGCAAGAAAATCATCTCGCTCTGCAGCCGCTTCGGGCGTCAAGACCTCCACGACGATCTTGCTGCCCACTGGCATTTTCAAGGGCTGTTAGAGCACCAAATGGGTCGGATCCTCGATTTCTGCGTCGATTCGCATGGTTAAAGAATAGGCGATAACTGAAACGGTCGCAACGGGAATTGCTCTACGATAACGTGAATCCTCCGTGGAGCTAAAGGAGGCGTTCTAGCGGGATCTTGCGAAAATCGACCTCATCGAGTTTGCTTAAGAACTCCGTTATGACGTCCATACAGATACACTCTGCATTCGATCCTTCAGGTTGTTGAGCGCGTAGGTCCAAGAGCTCCTGAATCTTTGTTCTTAGTTCATCGTAGACGCGATCCGACCGCGATATCTCAACAATTCGTTTTCTGGGGTAGAGTTCAATTGTTTGGTATTTGGACATTTCATCCAGTGTGGAAGAAGAAACGGACTCGGCATGCTCATCATGCAGAATGAACTTACGTCTCCGCAAATAGTAGTATCGGTCGTTTTCGTATTCGTCCATTTCGTGTCGGAATTATGGTTGCCCTAACGTTGTTTCGACTCCGAGTTCTCCTCAAGTGAATTTTCCTGGGGGAGGTAAGCGTGATCAAGCAATGCGCTCATCGAAGGAAACCTCGCGACCCACCTAGGATCTGTCTCCGGTGTAATGCCACGGCATCAAAAAACCAACGCGATCCCGATCCTTAAGGTGTCTCCGTTGCCGTGGTCCACGATTCCCTGACGATCGGCGAAATCGTGTTTCCACGAAATCCGCGTGTGCAAGGTGTCATTGATTCGCCAGTAAAAGGCGGGGCCGGCCGAGAGAGTGAATGAGCCATCGTCCTCGAAGTGAGCGTCGGTTTCCCAATTGATGTGACCGGAGGAACCAAAGCCGTGCAGATTGCGGCCGACATCGATGCTAGCGGAGGCTTCGAACGGCTCCTCTCCATAAAAGACCCATGCCGTGGCTCCGGCAGAGAAGATCCACTCATACGTTTCACTTTCGTAGCCGAAGGATACCCCCTGACCCCATTCGTTATCGAAAACTTCGTATGTGTCTTCCCCTGCCAGGGGGACGCGGAGTTGTGGCGCGATCGTCCACGAACCACTGCGCTGGTCCAAATTGAAGTAGCGTTTCAGGGGCAGAGCAAGAGTGAGGTCGCCTATACCTTCGTCTCGCTGGACAGTCTTTACTCCGCCCATGAGGACTTCGCGTCGAGCATCGAGAACGTAAGGGAGCTTAAACGTGAGGCGGATGGACTTGTCCCAGGTGTAGACCCCTTCGAAGTGAAGTAGATCGATATCTTCTGAAAAACCGGGGCCGATAACAGTGTCGCCCAGGAGGAGGTCGCTTTCGGTGCGGAATTCTCTGATTACCTGGACGCCCCAGCCGTTATCCCAACGAGGCATCTCGTTGAAGATAGGCTGGTCGGCTCGCGCTGAGATGCTGCTCGCGATCAGGAGCGGCACCAAATATCTCAGCGATCTGAGTAGCGGCGACTCCTCCACCTACGGCTTGGTAAGAGATGTGCTCTTTAGCGCCTCGCCATCGAGACGATAGAGATGGACCGGGTCGTAACCGGCATCTTCGACGGCCTCGGCGAGGGCGGCTGAGTCCGGTGACTGCCCCTCTTTGAGAGCGACGGTGGCGAGTTGCACCTTGGTATCCAGCTCGACCCCCTTGTTGAATCGCCCTTTGTCCACAAAGCTCAGCCGACTGATCTTCTTTCGCACCCCGATGGAGCAGGAAGGGCAACACAGTCCTTTGACATACACGGAGACACTCCCCGGGTTGGATTTGAGTTTGGCTATCGCGGCTGCGTTGCGCTCCTTTTGGGTGGCTTCGGTGAATTCCTCCTCCTGTTCATTGGCAAATCCAATACCGGCGGATAAGAACACGATCGAGAATGCGAGGGATTTAATTGAGAACTCAGATTTCATTACTTCCATTGGCTTGGATTACGATCGGCTTCGGTTTGCGGCTTCTATGCTCAGACAGAACCCACGGTTGAGGAGTTCAATGACACACGGGTCAATCAGGCGATAGAAAATCTGCACTCCGTTTCGCCGGGTACCAACGATTCCTTTATCGGAAAGGCGTTGCAGGTGGTTGGATACTGCTTGTGGCGTCATCTCGAACGTGTCGGCGAGGTCGTTAACACACAACTCACCTACCCGAATAAGGGCGTGCAACAATCGCAACCGTGTCGTGCTGGATAGGATTCCGAACGTTCCCGCCAAGCTGTCAGCTTCGTCGACCGTGAACAGCGGCCGTTTCTCGACGGTGATTTTTGGGGGACACCCCTTCACGGCCTCCTCCAGTGTGGGTAGAAGCTGCATACTTTGATTATTAAATGAAATTCTGTAATAATGCAATCGTTTCCGAGCAGTGCTGAAGTCGAGATTCTATGGCTGATGAGAGCAGGTCAGCCGCGCTTTGGAATTGAAAGAGGAGGTGTTGCCGCCGTTCAATTTCTCGCGGGCTACTCCGGTTTCCCGGGGCAGAGCCGCATGTTTAGC
>JAHEJT010000131.1:652-14301 GCA_024638765.1 Verrucomicrobiales bacterium | reverse complement strand
CGCCGGTCGCTGGAGCGTGAGCCCCATGAAGAATCCGCCCCCGTGGCGACCGTCGGGGCGTTGATATTCGATGACCGGGACCGTGTCCTGATTGTCCGGACCCACAAGTGGTCCCACCGCTGGGGGATACCCGGCGGTAAAATCAGGCGGGGCGAATCCTCGGAGGACGCGTTGAAGCGCGAAATTCGGGAGGAGACGGCGCTCGAGATTGATGAAATCGAATTTGTTTTCGTGCAGGACTGCATTGAGCCGGAGGAGTTCATGCGGTCCGCGCACTTTCTTCTCCTCAATTACACCGCGCGGGCGCGGCCCGGAGAGGTGATCCTCAACGAAGAAGCCCAGGAATTTCGCTGGATGTCGCTGCAGGAGACTCTCGAGAAAGACTTGAATCAGCCGACGCGGCGATTGATCGAGGAAGTAATGAGGCGGAGGGCGCACCTCGCGGGAGCGGGAGCGCGCTGAACGCGGTCCAGGTGGCGGGAGGAGGAGGATTGAATCGAGTATGAAGGAGCCGGATGAGATACGGATTCGAGGCCTCAAGGTGTTATCCCGGGTGGGCGTCCCCGACGAGGAGCGAAAAAAGGCGCAGCAGCTGGTCATTAACCTGACGCTCTGGACGGAGCGGGGGTTTGAGGATCTGGGCGACCGCGTCGGGCGCACCGTCGATTACGAAACCGTGGCCAACGAAGTGCGCGCGCTTTGCGCGGAGGGAGCGCGCAAGTTGATTGAGACCCTGGCTCAGGAACTGGCGCGGGCATTGCTCGAGGCGCACCCGCTTGCAAGGGTCGAAGTGGAGGTGTGCAAGTTCATACTTCCGGATTGCGATTCTGTTTCCGTCAGGGTGGTGCGGACTTCTTGATTTTGCATTGACCCCGAATTTTGAAACCTGCTGACTGGTGAGGCGTTACCGCCGGGTGAAAGCGGCGGCGGAGTTGAGGGCAGGGATAGTAGTGAGTAGTGAGTAGTGAGTAGTGAGTAGTGAGTAGTGAGTAGTAGGAGTGGTGGCAGAGACGCGGGTCGAATGGTCCTTTGACAGAGGCAGGGCGACGCGTCCCGCGGAGCCGCCGAAGGGCCCAGGGATGAGCGGGAATAGGAACACGAGTAGGAGAACGAGGACCCGGGGGAAGGACGTAGAGGATTCATGAAGCCGAGGATGCGGAAGCCCGATCCGGACAAGGATCTCGTCGACAGTGCGCGGAAGGGGGATACCGCGGCTTTCGACGAGTTGGTGCTCAAGCACACCTCACGTCTCTACGGGCTGGTCTATCACATGACCTCGAATCACGAGGACACCAACGACCTGCTCCAGGATATCTTCGCCAAGGCTTACCGATCCCTGAAGCGGTTCCGGGGCAAGTCTTCCTTCTACACGTGGATCTATTCCATCGCGGTCAACATGACCCTGAATTTCCTGAAAAAGCGGGCGCGACAGCGTAAATTGAGCCTCGATGACGTCGATTCCGGGATCCAGAACGACCCCGATTATATCGAGGCCACCGCCAGCAGTTCCCCCGTCCGGGAGGTCAATATTCACGAACTGCAGGAAAGATTGAACGTGGCCATGATGGAGCTGTCTGAGGATCATAGAGCGGTGGTTACGATGTACGATATTCAGGGCCTGCCGCACGCGGAAATCAGCAAAATCCTCGGAGTCTCGGAGGGGACGATCCGGTCCAGGTTATTTTACGCCCACCGCCAGTTACAGAATTACCTGGAAGAATTTCGCAAGTAACCCGATCCCGGCGCGCGCGCCCAATCCCGCGTCCAAGCGCATTAGAAGTTGCAATTCACCCAAAGGCCGGATTTATTACCGGTGGTCCCAGTTTTCTCGTCGCCCCCAACCTTATGAGTGAGTTCAAAGAAGTTGAGAAATGGATACGGCTCAAGCGCTATGAGCAGCCGCCCGAAGGATACGCCGAACGCTTCTTGAGCGAGTTTCACAAACGCCAGCGCGCCGATCTCTTGAAGCGCTCCGCCCGAAGTCTTTTCTGTGAACGATTCGCGACTTACTGCGACGGCCTGGGACCTCAGGAGTGGGTCGTGGCCGCGGGAGCTGCTTCCGCAGTCGTCGCGGTCGGATATTTCGCGTTGCCGGCACTTTCCGATTCTTCCCCGGCCTCCGCGCAAAACTCCCGGCAAAGCCCGCTTTGGGGACAGGAGATCACCATCGAAGTGGAGCCCGCGGATTATCTGCACCCCGTCCTCAACACCAAGGCCGTGGAATTCGATCAGAAGGTCGTTCCCGTGCGGGCGGATGCCGCTCCTTTGATCCTGGATGATTAGAGCGAAAGTTTCGCCTGCCTTCCGCCGCACACTCGGGTGCCAGCAAATATTTGGAGTGCGCCGGCTTGACGGCGCTTTGGATCGTCTCCCAGGATTTCATTGGTCGATTGATCGTTCGGTTCGTCACCAAGGCTTCGGTCAGCAGAGACTCTTCGCTGGAAGGATATTCCATGGATCCTTACAAAGGTGCGGCAAAGCGAATTTCCTGGCCGCACGCCCCGCTCCACCGGTTGTCCGCAGGCGGCACCTTCATCGTCACCGCCGGAACCTATGGCAAGCAGCACTTCTTCCGCGATGCGACAACGTTGCACGCTCTCCACGGCGGCTTATTGAAGTACGCGGCCAAATACAAATGGCGCCTGGAGGCTTGGGCGGTATTTTCGAACCACTACCATTTTGTGGGGCATTCTCCCGAAAATGCCGACAATGGTGCAGAATCTCTCTCGAAGTTCCTCGAGCATTTTCACTCGAGGTCTTCTGCATGGCTGAATGACCGGGACGGGGCGAAAGGACGCAAAGTCTGGCATAACTTCTGGGAAACCAGGCTCACGCACGAGAAGAGTTACTTGGCCCCGTTGAATTACGTGCACCAGAATCCCGTGAAACACGGGCTGGTGCTGGAGGCGGATCAATATCCCTACTGCTCTGCGCCTTGGTTTGAAGAGACGGCTACAGCTTCCCAAAAGAAAACGATTTACGGATTCAAAACGGATCGAATTAAAGTCTTAGACGACTATTCGCCGATTTGGAATCCGCCGGACTAACCACATTTAGGGAGTTTCTTGGGATAATTACGTCGCCACCGACCAATCCAAAGCGGCGTCGAGCCGCCGCACTCCAAAGTTCCGCGGCAGTTTTGTTTGATCCGCCGCGGCCTTCGACACGCTCAGGCTCCGAGCCGGTCGAGGAGAGCGGCGGGCTATGGCCTTCCGGATCTACTTGCCCCCGATCATCTTCTCCAGATCCGCTTCGCCGATGATCGTGATGCCCAGGCTCTCCGCCTTGGCGCGTTTCGATCCGCCGCCTTCGCCGGCAAGCAAAAAGCCGGTGTGCTTGGATACCGATCCCGTGACTTTGCCGCCGTATTGCTGGATGCGTGCCGCAATATCAGGCCGGGGAGCGCTCAAGCTGCCGGTGATGACGAAACTCTTTCCCGCCAGCGGCAGTGCCCCCGAGGCGGCGGCTTCCGCGGGCCGGGGCGCGAAATTGTCGCTCTCCGGGGAGATCCCAAGCTTCGCCAGCCGCGCCAGGACCCCCTTGCCTCCTTTGGACTGGAAAAAATCCAGGGCGCTGGTTGCGGCGGCGGGACCCACCTCCCCGGCGATCTCGTAAGGGGCTAACACCGCGTTGGCGTCCTTGCGGTCGCCGGTCTTCAAGGTCCGCAGTTCGGCGAGGATTGGAGACTCCGCCAGTTCGGGCAGCGTCCGATGGATGCGCGCCAGCTCCCGCGCCGCGGATTCGCCGACGTGGGGTATTCCCAGTGCGAAAATCCACCGGGCCAAAGGCTGCCCGCGGGCTTTATCCAGGGACTGGAGGATCATTTGCGCCTTTTTTTCGCCGAGGCGTCGGGGCTTGGATTGCTTGGCGGTGCCCAGGTTCGCCGGATCGAGTTTGAGATCCGCGAGCTGAGGTTCCTGCAGGGTGAACAGATCCAGCGGTGATCGCGCCATCTCCGTTTCCACGAGTTTCTCTGCGACTGCCGATCCCACGCCCTCCAGATCGAGGGCACGGCGTTGCGCGAAATGTTTGATCCGGGTTATGGCCTGGGCGGGGCATTCAAAATTGACGCAACGCCATGCGACAAAACCTTCTTCTTTGACGATGGGACTGCCGCAGGAAGGACACTTGCCCTTGACGTGCTTGTAAAAATCGAAGGGCTTCGTTTTGGGCGGGCGCTTCTCGACAATGACCTTGATGACCGCCGGAATGATTTCGCCTGCCTTTTCCATGAGGAGCGTGTCCCCGATGCGAACGTCTTTGCGCGCAATTTCCTCTTCGTTGTGCAAAGTGGCGCGTGACACGGTGGTGCCGCTGAGAAACACCGGTTCCAGTTCCGCCACCGGAGTAAGGACGCCGGTGCGGCCCACCTGGACGGTGATCGCTTTGAGGAGAGTCTCCTTCTGTTCGGGAAGAAACTTGTAAGCGCAGGCCCAGCGCGGATGTTTCGAAGTCGCGCCGAGGGCGGCGTGCTGCGCGATTTCATCAACCTTGATGACCGCCCCGTCGGTGGCGTAAGCGAATTCGTGACGATCCTCATCGAGCGCGCGCACTGCTTCCAGCAGCCCGTCGAAATCGCTGACAACTCGCAGCCAGGAGGTGGCGCGCAGGCCCAGCATCGGAAGGTTTGCCTGGAACGCCTCCATGGTCTTGAAGGAAGCTCCTTCCACCCTGCCGAAGGAGTGAAAAATACAATCGAGCGGGCGCGTCGCCACCAGCTTCGAATCCAGCTGCTTCAGCGTCCCGGCAGTGGCGTTGCGTGGATTGATGAAAGCGGGCTCTCCGGCTTCGTCGCGCTCCCGGTTGAGATGGGCGAAGGCTTCGTTGGGCATGTAAACTTCTCCCCGGACTTCGAAGAGCGAAGGCGCGCCTTTGGCGAGTCTCAGGGGAATGGAACGGATGGTGCGCGCATTGGCCGTGATATCGTCGCCGGCGCCGCCGTCCCCGCGGGTCGCGGCGTATTCGAGGAGACCGTCGCGGTAAAGAAGGGATACCGCCACGCCGTCGATTTTGGGCTCCACGGTCAATTTGAAGGAATCTCTCTTGAGACCACGCACCAGGCGCTCGAACCATTCGCGGAGACCGCCTTCGCGAATCGCGTCGGGGTCGATCCTGCGGGCTTCCTCCAGCTCTTCATCTTTCAACTCATGGACGTCCTCGATCGAGAGCATGGGGACGAGGTGAGTAATCTGGGTGAACCCCTCGAGGGGCGCACCGCCGACGCGCTGGGTCGGCGAATCCGGGGTCACCAGGCCGGGGAATTCTTTTTCCAGTTTTACCAATCGCTGGTAAAGCTCGTCGTATTCGCGGTCGGAGAGTTCCGGTTGCGCCTCGAGATAATAAAGCCGGTCGTGGCGATTAATCTCCGCGCGGAGTTTCTCGATTTCCTTGGAGGCGGTCTTTTTGTCGGGCATCGCTGGCGGAGATATTGCATAACACCCGGCCGGGGGCACGCCAAGCCGGGATCACGGGGAGAGCCAATGTGACACCGGCATCCCTGCCGGTCGTCTGCGGGCGGAGCCGGTCCTGGAACTCAGGGGGAATGCTTATTCGAACTCGGCACAGGCTGGGAAGCCTGTGTCACATTACGGACGGTCGCGGAGCGGCGGACCACGATCAGTGCCGCCGCGGCGCCGGCCACGGCGCCCACGGTGTCCGCAATCCAGTCCCCCAGGTCTCCCCCCGTGCGGGCGGGATTAAAGGTCTGGTACCATTCATCGAGCGCGCCGATTCCAGAGATCGTCAGGACCACGACGAGAAAGAGCACCCCCGCGGAAAGCCGGCGCGCCGGCATGCAACGAACCGCCAGCGTCAGGCAGGCTGCCCCCAGCGCGAAATACACAAAGTGCGCCAGCTTATCAATGTTCGGGAATTCGACCCCTTCCGTCTCCGGCAGCGCGTTGGAAGAGAGAATGAACAACGTGATCCACCAGGCGGCAAAGCCTGTCCACCAGACGGACGGGTGCGCCAACCACCGCCGCGCCGTCGCGGGGGATACCAGAGATGCCATGCTCAGAGTTCCTGCTCCAGCCTCTCACTGAGCCATTGCTTGATCATGCTCTGGTAATTGAGATACCGGGAACGCGCGATTCTCTTGATCCTCGCCAGCATCCGGGGATCGAACCGGAGAGTGATGGTCGTGGATTCACGGACGTTGGCCTTGTGAATCGACGTGTTCATCAGGCTCGCATCGAGCGTATGCCCGGCCCAGAACTGCGCCTCGTCCTTGCGGTGCTTGAAGTCGGGGATGTCCGACCACTCTTTGACCGTTTTCAATTGCGCTGCCTTCGAGCTTTTCGACGCGCGGTCTTGCTCCCGCCCCCCGGCTTTTTTATCCGTAGAACTCGGCATTTTTCCTTTCGTAAAATCCCCGCTCTTCTTCCGTCATTTCTCTGGAGAAGATAACGCGGTAATTCTTTCCATCGGTCCAGAAGACACTGAAAAGCGGCCGGTTGTGCATCGATTTTCCGAGGGTAAAGTAACGCGCCTCCCGGTCCGGTTTGTCACCTTCGTCAGGTAAAAGGCGAATCGCAAAAGGGTCTTCAAAGGATTCTTCGATCTCGCGTGGCGTGGTTTTTTCGAGATCAAAAGGAGCATCTCCCCAGTCAAATTCCATCGATTTCCAAGCCTCCTTTTATTTCCACTTTCCCCGGACCCCGCAAGGATATAGCCACCCTACGCCACAATCTGGCGAGTGTGAAACCCTAATTCCCCCGGGGACCGGGGCCAGGCTCAAAAAACACTCGTTTTTCGGAAAGCCGCTGCCTTATCTTGCGGACGCGCGTGACGAGGGACAGGGCAGATTGCCGCCGTGCGCGCGGGATTACGTTTGCCCATGCTTTTTATCGGAATCGACAGCGGAACGCAGAGCACCAAGAGCATCGTGCTCGATTTCGAGACCGGTGCGCTCGTCGCCCATTCCCAGGAATCCTATGACATCCTCCCCGGCTTGCCGCCGGGACACCTGGAGCAGGATCCCGAAACCTGGGCCACCGCTATGGAGCGCACCGTGGCAGCCTGCCTGGATCAACTTGGCGACCGCCGCTTGGAGGTGTGCGGAATCGGTGTCAGCGGGCAGCAGCATGGATTGGTGGCGCTCGATCAAGAAGACGCGCCGGTCCGCCCGGCGAAACTCTGGTGCGATACCTCCACCTCGGCACAGTGCGACCAGTTCGCGGCGGAATTCGGCGGGCCATCGGGACTCATCGAGCTCGCGGGCAACACTATCCTGCCGGGCTATACCGTGCCCAAGATCCTCTGGCTCAAGCAGAACGAGCCGGACAATTTCGCCGCCACCCGTGCGGTGCTTCTGCCGCACGATTACCTCAACTTCCGCCTCACCGGGGTCAAGCGCATGGAATACGGCGACGCTTCGGGCACCGGATTGCTCGATGTCCGGACGCGGCAATGGCGAGAGGAATTAATCGAGTTCGTCGATCCGCGCCTGCACGAAATGCTGCCGCCGCTTGGTTCGTCCCTGGAATCGCACGGGGTCCTCTCGCCCGCGCTTCGCGAGCGCTGGGGACTCGGGGAAGACGTCGTGGTCAGTGCCGGCGGCGGCGATAACATGATGGGCGCTATCGGCACCGGCAACGTGCGCGCGGGCGTTGTCACCGCGAGTCTCGGGACCTCGGGCACGCTTTACGGAGTCTCCGACACTCCAGTGGTCGACGCCAAAGGAGAGATCGCTGCCTTTTGCGACAGCACGGATCACTGGCTGCCCTTGGTTTGCACCATGAACGTCACCGTGGTGACCGAGCAAATGCGCGCACTCTTCGGTTGGGAGATTCCGAAATTGGAATCCGCATTCGCGGAGGCGCCGGCCGGGGCCGACGGGCTGCTCTTCCTGCCTTACCTCAACGGGGAGCGGACTCCGAATCTACCTTCGGGGAGCGGGGTCCTCCACGGGATGCGCACCGACAATCTGACACCCGCCAACCTGGCGCGTGCCGCCGTGGAAGGTGCCACCCTGGGATTGGCATACGGTTTGCGGCGTTTCCGGGAGCTGGGAATGAATCCCACCGAAATCCGCCTCACCGGGGGCGGCAGCCAGAGTGCGGCTTGGCGCCAGATCTGTGCGGATGCATTCGATGCCTCCGTGGTGGGCCTGGCGACTTCTGAAGGCGCGGCCCTCGGCGGCGCCATCCAGGCGGCGTTCGCGAGTCTCCAGGCGCAAGGCGTCGAAACCGGAGTCGAAGCACTGACCTCCCGGCTGGTGGCCCTGGATGAATCGACCCGATGCACTCCCGGCTCCGGCCGGGCGCAGCTTTACAGCGCGCAGCTGGACCGGCAGCTGGAGCTGACCGGCAAGTTGCAAGAAGCGGGGTATCTGTGAGATGGTTTCTGAGCATGAAAGATTCTCCCAGGATACAAGTTGGCCACTAGTTACTTAAGAGGACGTCTTTGGAGTGCGGTCGCTTGAGACCGCTTTGGATAGAATACCAGACGCGTGGAATGTTTTCTGCACCGACGCCTTTTCGAGTCGCCCCAATATATCCAAAGCGCCGTCGAGCCGGCGCACTCCAAATTTGCCCCGGCATGCAAGCTTGCCTGGGCGCCCATCCAGTAAGCATATCGATCGTAGTCAGCTTATCTTGAAAGCGCGTATCATAGGGTTTCTTGCCGCCTCGATCATCCGGATGATCGGGATCACGCTGCGGTTTACAGTCGAAGACCGTTCCGGGGTGACCACAAAAAATCCCGAGGGCCCGCTGATCTGGGCCTTCTGGCACAACCGTCTGTTCACCGTGCCCCTGGTCTATAAGAAATACCTTCCCCTGCGGAAAGGGGCGGTCTTAACGAGTCCCTCGAAAGACGGGCAGATCCTCGCCGAGGCCATCGGGAGATTCGGGGTGGGATCGGTGCGCGGATCCTCCTCGCGCCGCGGCGCCGCGGGATTGCTTGGACTCGTGGATTGGGTCAAGGGAGGGCACGATGTCGCTATCACGCCCGACGGACCCCGCGGGCCCTGTTACCAGCTGCAGCCCGGGATCCTCAAGCTGGCTCAGAAAACCGGGGCGCAGATTCTCCCCATCGTGGTGACTCACCAAAGCGCTTTCCAACTGAAGACCTGGGACCAGTTCCAGATTCCGCGGCCTTTCTCCCGGGTGGATGTCGTCCTCGAGGAACTCCAGGGGATTGGTGAAGACGCGGGTGACGACGCTTTTGAAGAAGAAAGAAGACAGCTCGAGACATTGATGCTTTCCCCGGCCAAGGAGGAATGTTAGAGGAAGGGACCCTATCCATGGAATTGATCGATGGAAAAGAGATCGCGGAGAAGGTGCTGGAAGAATGCCGCCGGGATATCGCGCATCTTGCCGAGAGTGGCATTAAACCGGGGCTGGCGGTGATCCTGGTGGGCGACAACGCCGCCTCCCGCACATACGTCAATGCCAAGGACCGCAAGTGCCGGGAATTGGGGATACACTCCGTGAAACTGGAACTGGATGCCGCCGTGTCCCAGGAAGAATTGATTGCGACCATCGAGGAGTGCAACCGGGACGACGAGATCGACGGCATCCTCGTCCAGATGCCGCTGCCGGAGCATATCGACGAGAGCAAAGTCGTCGAAGCGATCCTGCCCTCCAAAGATGTCGACGGTTTTCACCCGGTCAACGTCGCCAAGATGGCGATGGAAGATGCATCCGGGTTCGTGCCCTGCACGCCCCTGGGCTGTCAGCGGCTCCTGACCGAGAGCGGGGTCGAGATTGAGGGCGCCAACGTCGTCATCCTGGGGCGCAGCATGATTGTGGGAAAATCAT
The DNA here is from genome assembly GCA_024638765.1 of Verrucomicrobiales bacterium. Classification (GTDB taxonomy): domain Bacteria; phylum Verrucomicrobiota; class Verrucomicrobiia; order Verrucomicrobiales; family DEV007; genus JAHEJT01. Next base: position 4,540 of record JAHEJT010000131.1, on the reverse strand, counting down.
TGGCGCTGCTCCTGATGCAACGGGCCGAGGGCGCCAATGCCACCGTGACCGTGGCGCACTCGCGCACGAAGAATCTCAGCAAGATCACCCGCCGGGCGGACATCCTCGTGGCAGCCATCGGGCGACCGCGATTTGTGAAAGCCGAGGACGTCAAAGATGGCGCGGTGGTCATCGATGTCGGCATCAACCGGATCGACGATCCCGAAGCCAAACGCGGTTACCGGCTCGTCGGCGATGTCGATTTCGATGCGGTCGCGCCCAAGACCAAAGCGATCACGCCGGTGCCGGGCGGTGTCGGTGTGATGACCATTGCCATGCTCATGGCGAATACGGTGAAGAGTGCGCGGCTTCGCCGTGCGGGGGATTAGTTATCAGTCTTCTGTTATCAGGAGGATCCTGCGGTGCCCTCCGATGTTCCGCGCCGCATGCGAGGCTTCGCACCCGCGTCGAGCAGCGGCCTCCGTCAATCGGCCTGATAACCAATAACCAATAACTGATAACGCGGACGCCAGTCCGCCCTACCGCCGGCGGTCAAACCCGGGCGGTCCGCCGCCCCCTCCCGGTCCGCGCCCACGGCCGAAGCCGCCGAAGGGACTGTCGCGGCGCGGGGGATTGGTGACCTGCTGTTGTGCTTCGGCCGAAAGTCCGGAGGTGGTGACCCATTGCTGGGCGCCGGCCGGGTCCTGCCGAAAGTAATCCTGGCCCACGCGGATGGTGGTTTCCTCACGGATCTGCGGGTCGGCGATGGTGGTGGCCCAGGCCAGCGCAGATTCCGTGTCCTCGCGCGACACCGTCTGCGCGAAGGAGGAAACCGCCCGGTCCTTGGCCTCGGAATCCGGCATCGTGTTGAGATATTCGCTGGCGCCGGTGGGATCGCTGCGGCCCCATTCCCGCAGCGTGGCCGCCATGCCCCGCTGCTGGGCTTCTCCGTCAGGCAGGGTGCTCACCCATTTGATGGCCTCCGCGGGATCGCGTTCCGCCAGTTCGTCAGCCACTTCGCCGACCGCGTTGGCGCCGAATGGCTCGTTGGCGTACTGGAGGACCCAATCGGCGGCCGCATCCAGGTCCTGACGCGCATACTGACGCGAGATATTGTATAACGCGTTCTTTTGGGCTTCGACATCCGGGAGCGTGGAAATCCAGGCGGAGGCGGAGTCGATGCCTTTCTCCATCTGCTCGCGGGCAATCACGTCGAAGAACTGGAATTGCATTTCCTTGTCATCCACCGAAAGCGCAAACTCGGTGGCCAGCTTGAGATCCGTTTGCGCCAGGCCGTTGATCAGGCCGCGCGCGTACATTGATTTCTCCATGCCGTCGACCTCCTGCCCGTCGAGCCATTCGATGGCGGCCTCGGGATCGCTGCTCGCCCAGCCGGAGAGCGCGGAGGACGTGCCGAAGACCGCGCCACGGCCGTCGAGACTCTGTGCGTAATCGACGGCCTTGGCTCCATCCATGGCGCCCCACGCGTAGGTGAAGAGTCCCATCTGGCGAAACATGGAGGGATCATTGGCGTTCTCCCGGAAGGTCTCGATGGCGGCTTCCACGTTCTCGGGTGTGAGTTGGTCCAGCAGTTGCGCGAACAGGAGATTGCTCTTCACGGGGTTCGGCTCATGAATGGCTTTGAGGATGGCTTCACGCATTTGTTCCTCGGATAGCTCGCGGCGGGTCTTCAACTCAGCGGCACCGGATTCGTCGAACGCCGTCAATTCGCCGGCGCCCTCTTCCTCGTCTTCGTCGCCCGCCTTTTTCTTGCCGGGACCGTTCGCGTCATCGCCTCGCGAGGCCAGCTTGCCGATGACCGCGCTGGAATCGTCTGCGGAATCTCTCTCGCTCTGCGCCGAAGGGAAAACGAATTTTCCCGCGGCAAACGCGGCCACTGCGACCACGAGCCAGATGCCGTGCAGGGGAATGGATTTTTTCATGGTGTTCTGGAATGCTGCTCTTGCGACGTCCGGCGATGCGGGGTCTGCCGGAAAGCGCGGAAGCCCGGGGCCGGGGCAGAGGCACCCGAAGGAGACCGCATTGTCTATGAAACCGCGTGCAGGGCGCGAAGTTTCGCCTTCGGCGTCAAGATACCACGACGATCCGGGGAGGGGGAGGGAGAATGGGGGAAAAGAAGTGAGGCGACGTCAGGTTGAATGAACAAATAAAACCTGGCGCCGCCTCTAACCCCCTCAACACATAAACAAGAACTCAACAGGATCGGTGCGTTACAGAATAACTGCCGAGCTTATGATATGTGCAATAATAATTAAAAATGACCATAAAGGCAAGGATTTTTTGGTCAAATCCGCATTTTCCCACGGTTTTCAGGGATTCTGAGGTCTCTCCTTGGGGTGTTTAAAATCGGTGGATTTCGGGGGTCCAGGCGGCATTTTTGACGAAAATCGGCCCTTCCGGTGGCTGCTGGGAGCGATCTGCCGGTGGGAGCGCGGGCATCCTGCCCGCTTTCGGGCCAGTTGCGGCCGTGCCGGCCGCGAAATTCGGAGTGGCGGACAAGATGCCCGCGGTCCCATCATGATCCCGGAAATTCCACCGGCGTATGACCTGTCCCTTAGAGTCCTGTCCCTTAGAGTCCTGTCCCCTGGCTGCATCGCGTGACCGATCCGCCGGTGGAAGCGCGGGCGTCCCGCCCGCTTTCGCAGAACCTGCGGCCGTGCCGGCCGCAAATCTCAGAGAGGCGGGCAAGCTGCGCGCGGTCCCATCGTGATCCCGGGAACCCCGCCCATGACCTCCCTCCTCGACCTCTGGGACGATCCCCAGCCCCACGACGCAGCCTGGAACATGGCCGCGGACGAAGTCCTCCTGCGCCACGCCACCCGTCCGCTCTTACGGGTCTACCGCTGGTCCCGGCCGGCGGTGTCCATCGGCTATTTTTTCCGCCTCCCCGCGGATGCACCGGATTCGACCGGCAGCCGCGAATTCGTGCGCCGTTGGACCGGCGGGGGACGCGTCCTCCATGGAGACGATTTTACTTACTCGCTGATCGTGCCCCGCGCCGCGCCCGAGTCTCTCTTCTCTCCGGTGGAATCCTATCGATGGATCCACGGGCATCTTTGCGCCGCGCTCTGCGACGCCGGGCACGCCGCCGTCCTCGTCGCACCCGCGCCGCAATCGTCCCCCGCGGACGCTGCACGTGACGCCGAATGTTTCCAGGCGCCCGTCGCGAGCGATGTGTTGGTGGCCGGCCGGAAAGTGGCGGGCGCCGGCCAGCGCCGCAGCCGGCATGGCCTCTTGCATCAAGGCAGCGTCCAGGGCGTTGCGTTGCCGGAAAACTTCGCCGCCGTCCTGGCGTCGCGTCTCGCCGAAGAAGCGCGGCTCACTGCAGAGAAAGACTTCAAGGAGTACGAGGAAGAAATAGAAGCCCTCGCCCGCGAGAAATACGCCACCGAGGCCTGGCTGCACCGGGCCTAGATGGAACCGCAGGTGACTCCGATTTGTTATTTACCGCAGATGACGCAGATTTTTTGACCGCAGAGAGCGCAGAGGACGCAGATTTTTTTGCTTTCTCTGAATCTGCGTCCTCTGCGCTCTCTGCGGTTAGACCTTTCCTTTTTCCTCGCGGAGGTGGCGGCGGTGCCGTAGATAGTGGGCACGCTTCGCGGGCGTAAGCGGTAAGCCAAGCCCCGGTTGAAGTCAGGGTCAGAAGTGTCATACCAAGGTTGAGTATGACGGATACGAATGGAGAGATTGGCCCGGAAGATGGGATATTGAAGACGGACCGGCTGGGCCGGGTCCAAACGCCAGCCGGGCGTCGTGCTGCACTGCTCGACGAATATGAGAGTAGCGGGATGAGTGCGAAGATGTTTTCTGCGCGCTACGGGATCTCCACCCCTCCAACCCCGGCCCGGTGACGGCGATGATGGGACGGGCTAAAAAGGGCATTAA
>JAHEJT010000131.1:0-642 GCA_024638765.1 Verrucomicrobiales bacterium | reverse complement strand
ATTTGTTTTTTACCGCAGATGACGCAGATGACGCAGATTTTTTAACCGGAGAGAGCGCAGAGGACGCAGATTTTTTGACCACAGATTTACACAGATAGACGCAGATGAATTTTTCGATTTTCAGAATATCCGCCTTTAGTCCTAAGTGATGGTTGGAACAAACACTTCGGTTTCCGGACAGATCAGCATCACGTGCGACCAATTAAAAAAATCTGCGTAAATCTGTGGTTCCTCTCTCCTTTTTCCTCGCGGGGCCCGGGGTGGTGCCGTAGATAGTGGGCACACCCAAGCCGACGTGGCGGAACTGGTAGACGCAACGGACTTAAAATCCGTTGGAGGGCAACCTCCGTGCGGGTTCGACTCCCGCCGTCGGTATTTCCCTTCAACAGGTGGGGTCTGCTTGGCGCTGTCCGGCGGTCCGGTTCTTGCCCTCGCCCGGGCACGGGGAGGGGAGGGCGGCTCTTGTCCCAGGCCAGTAGATCCGGCACCGGTGGCAGGAGATCCCTGGTAAGGAAGGGGATGGGCTCAATTCGTTTCGAGGGGCCCTCACGAAGAATCCGAGGACCCCTCTGGCTCTCTGCAATCCGAGGGGCCCCGCCTGGAAACACGCAAGTGCCTGCCGGCTAAACCCTTAGCTGTTGA
>JAHEJT010000130.1 GCA_024638765.1 Verrucomicrobiales bacterium | reverse complement strand
ACATGGCGATCACGCTTCTCGCGGGAGAAGAAGATCACCGTCGCGAGTTTATCGGATTTCTCACGGAGTATCAGAAGGGATAGAGCCGATAGAAATGGCCTTGGCCCGACAGTCCCCCGAATCGAACGACCGCATCAATGGCGCCCTGCTCGGCTCCTCGATCGGGGACGCGCTCGCGATGCCGGCGCACTGGTATTATGACCGGGCGGCACTGCGGCGGGATTACGGCGCGATCGATCGCTTCCGGGAACCGCGAAGTCCCCATCCCGACAGCATTCTGTGGCGGTCGCGGTACGACCCCATCAACGAAAAGGGCGAGATCCTTCACGACCAGGCGGTCTGGTGGGGGCGGCGCGGCATTCATTACCACCAGTTTCTCGAGGCGGGAGAAAACACACTGACTTGGCAGCTGGCAAACGAAGTGCTCGCATCGCTTGCGGCCTGCGGCGGTCATCGCAGTGAGGATTATCTCGATCGGTATGTCCGGTTCCTCACCACGCCGGGGCGGCACCGGGACACCTATCTGGAGGAGTGCCACCGCGGCTTTTTCACGAATTACGCGCGGGGGCGCTCGCCAGATCGGTGCGCCGTGATGGAGAAACACATCGGCGGTCTTGCCGGCCTCGTGCCGGTGGTCGCTTGGCATGCGGCCGACCGGGAGGAAGCCATGGAACGCGCGAAAGCCCATGTCGCCCTGACGCACGCCGGCGACAGGATGGCCGAGGCGGTCACGCTGGTGGCCGATCTGCTTTGGCAGACCTTGGCGGGCAGACCGCTGCGCGAGTCGATCCTGGAAGCGCAGCAGCGCCAGGGTAATCGGTTCGCCCGCTACCCTTTCGCGAAATGGCTCGAGGAACGGGATGAAACCGTCGTGGGATCGCGTTTGAGCCCAGCCTGTTATCTCGACGACAGCGTTCCTGCGACGTTGTTTCTCGCGCTAAGATACCACGACCGGCCTCGCGAAGGACTGATTGCCAACACCATGCTTGGAGGCGACAACGTCCACCGCGGTATCTTGCTTGGCGCCCTGCTGGGCGCGGAGAACGGCATCGAATCCTGGCCGCTGGAATGGCGGACCGGGTTGAAGAATCCTCCGGCTTTTGAGAAAACTCTTCTTACGCACTGAAGATGGCGCGCATGCAGAGAGTTCCCTGGGTCAAGATGGTCGCCATTTCGTGTGGGTCTGTTATGCAACTTATCTGAACGGGGGATACGTGGTATTGAACGGATGAGAACCGGGTTCGGGGCCGATCCAGACGATTGTGTCCAAGCGGTGATGAAGATGCTGGGGGCTGAGGGGCTTCTCGATGGATTTCGCGAAAAACGGCACTTTTACGCAGAATTCCGGGCACCCGGGCATGGAGTCGCCGGTCCTGACGGCAGATCCTGTTGATCTTTTGTTCGGCTTTGAACGTAACAACCGCTATGAAGAAAGCGATGAACGGCGAACCGGAAGTGGAACTTTATGACATCAGTGCCGTTTCGCGGCTGACCGGGCTTTCGACGCCGAACTTGCGGGTCTGGGAAAAACGCTACGGCGTGGTCGAGCCGTCACGTTCGGAGTCGCAGCGTCGGCTTTACACGGCCGACGACATCCGGCGCCTGACACTGCTCAAGAACCTGGCGGACCGCGGGCATACGATTGGGAGTATTGCCGGGCTGAGTATCGCCCAACTCGAGGCGCGGCTGCAGCAGCAGGCAACGCAGCGCCGCTCTCCGTCCGCCCGCGGACCGCGCGCGAAAAAATGCCGCGTGTTGCTGGTCGGCAGTCAGATGAGTGAACTCCTCAGTGGCCGGGAAGGAGCGATCGAAGGAATCCGCGTCGTCAAGGAGATGGAAACGCTGGAAGAAGCGCGCGAAAAATTGGAGGGAACCGCGGCCGACGTGCTCATGATCGAATGCCCGACGCTCTTTCCCGAAACCGTCGGGGCGATTCAGGAACTGATTGAGCAGACACAGGCGTTGCGCGCCATCGTGGTTTATCGCTTTGCGCAATCGAAGACCGCGCGCTTAATCGATAAAGACATCGAGAAGATTACGGCGATCCGCGGGCCGGTGGATATCGCGGAATTGCGGCTCGCGTTGCAGGCCGACGTGGCGATCGCCGGGCGCGAAGAGGCCGGTGAAATCGCGGATGCGAGCCTGGAGCCGGCGGAATTCGAGGACGTGGAGCGGATCTTTTCCGACAGCCAGCTGGCGAAGCTTTCGGAAATGTCGCCGACGATCGAGTGTGAATGCCCGCAACATCTCGCGAACCTGCTCTTCGCCCTGACGGCGTTCGAGAAATACAGCGCGGAGTGCGAAGACCGCAGTCCGGAGGACGCGGAACTGCACGCCTACCTTTACCGGACAACGTCGCGGGCGAGGCACATGATGGAGAATGCGCTTCGTGAAGTGCTCGCCGCCGAGGGAGTGGCAGTCCGTTAAGGCGTGCCGGCAGCGCGCCGGTTTCTTGGAGTGCCGCGGGAATCGGCGGGGGGGGCGGGACTTTCCCCGCCAGCGCTCAACCACCTCGTGCGGCCTCGGCGGGTCTCGCATGTTCAATTATTGTTCAACTTTTGGTCACATTGTATATCGCTTAATATTAGTAAGTTATATCTATAATCGGCGACAGCGGAGAACTTTAGGAAGAAAAAATGTTGCCAATCTATGCCGATATGGGTAAACATTAGTTAAACAAAAGCGATAAAAAATGAACAAAAAGCAAACAAACGATTTTACGATGACGAAGGAAGAGCAGATTTCAATGATGGCTGCGGTTGTTGCGCGAAAAGAGTCCGCCTATGACGCCCTCTGCCGGCAGTATCGCCCCCTCATCTACGCAACCGTCTATCGGGTGATCAATAACCCGCAGGATGCCGAAGATTTGACGCAGGAGGTGCTCCTTTCGGTTTGGAAGAAGGCCGACACCTGGGTCCCGTCGAAAGGCAAGCTCTCGACCTGGATTGCATCGATCGCACGGAACCGGGCGATCGATGCTATTCGAAGCAAGCAGCGCCGTTCGGCGCTCCGCGACAGGGTGCAGGAAGAGGAGGGGCCGCTCGACGCCGGCCGATTGGAGGAATCCGCGCGCGATCAAATCTTCCGCACCGAAGCACATCGGATCGCGCGGGCGGCGGTCGTCAATCTGACTCACGAGCAGCGCGAAGCGATTGAATTGGCCTACTTCGAGGGCCTGACTCAATCGGAGGTCGCGGAGCGCATCGGGATCCCGGTCGGCACGGCGAAGGCGCGCATCCGGCGCGGCGTCCAGCGGCTTCGCGTGACGGTCCCCGTCAAGCTGAAAGCTTAATGCACTTTCGAAACAACAAAGGGAGTTAGATAGAATGAAATCGGCACAACTGAAACTCATCAGCAATATCTGCTTTATCCTTGGATTCGCCTCGATCCTTGGCTCGATTGCGATCTGGTACTTGACAGGCGGCACTGAGCCCGGCGGGAAGGAACACGCGGAGCGTTTTGGAATTTTTGTGGGCCTTTGGGCGCCCACGTTCTTTATTCTTTCGAACCGGTTCGATAGGTATTCGGTGCGTGGTTCCTGAGAGATTCTGGAGAAGGACCACTAGGCGGCCGGCAACGGCACCGGGAAAAATGAAGGAGAGAACGATACTGGTTGCAGGAGGCGGCTCCGGAATGGGAAACGCGACCGTGCGCGCGCTCTCGGAGCAAGGTTGCCGGATTTTGTGCGCGTGCCGTGATCCCCAGTCGATGCCGGAAATCCCGAACGTGACGGTTGCGCGGTTCGACGCCGCCGATTCCGAACCCGCCCTGGAACTCCCGGATACGCTTCACGGATTCGTTTATTTTCCGGGGACCATCAACCTCAAGCCGTTTCATCGGCTTACGGACGAGGATTTTCTCGAAGACTTGCAGGTGAACCTGCTAGGCGCGATTCGTCTCTTGCGGCTCGCACTGCCCGCCCTTCGCAAATGCGGTTCGGCTTCGGTGGTTCTCTTTTCCACCGTTGCGGTGAAGACGGGACTTCCTTTCCACGCCAGCATCGCCTCGGCAAAAGGTGCCGTCGAGGGGTTGGCGCGGTCCCTCGCCGCAGAGTGGGCTCCCGCAATTCGCGTCAATTGCATTGCGCCTTCCCTGACCGACACGCCGCTGGCGGCCGACCTTCTCAGCGCCGACAAGAAGCGGGAAGCCGCAGCCGGCCGGCACCCGCTCAACCGCATCGGCGACCCGGAGGAGAACGCGCGTCTCCTCGCGTTTCTCTTAGGCGACGAATCCGGTTTCATGACGGGACAGGTCCTGCGGCCTGATGGAGGGCTATCCGCATTGCGTCCCCTGTAAGAGGTTTGGGTCCTCCGGGGAGGAGAGATGTTGGTATAGTGACCGGGAGACGCACAGTTTGTCTGCGGCTTCCTCGGATTGAAGGTGTGCCGGCCGGCCGGGAAAGTCGCGATGCGGGAAACAGTCCGGAGATTTCGGCCCCCGCTTTGATTCCGTCCACGCCCCCGGGGTTGGAGGGCGGTCAACGGATAGGAAATTCCTTTGCTGACAAAAAAAACATGATATAAATAACATGTTTTGCTTGTCAGGCGACGATTTCCCGCTTAAATCTGTGACCATGAACCTTTCGCCGACGCGATCACAGCCTGAAGCCGCAGCCCTTGAACCGGCGGGCGCGCAGAACCTCGAGGCGCTTTACGAAGCCTGGCAGATTCTCGATCATCAGTCCTCCGGGTTCCCGGAGAATCCCCTGGGAGGAAGTCGTTCTTGATCGCATCACGGACGCCGCCGACAATGGCTGGCAATCCATGATCGATGACGCAAAGACGCCTCGGGCAATCATTGAGTCGGGCCTGCGGTCGCTCGACGAAGAAATTCGCGAGGTGATGGCCTGCTTCCGTGAAGCGCTCGAGCGCGTCGGCGAACCCGAACTGGCGCGAGCGCTGCCCTGGACGGATGACGCGCCCGCCCGTCCTCCATCTCCGGGAGAAACCGCCCAGCTTTACTCGGTCGCGTTTCCACTGCTCGACATGATCGAGGAGCGCGTCGCCATGCAGACGCGGCGGCGGCGCGAGATCGCGCTCGGTCCCGAAGCGGAGAAAGGGCTCTGGGCCAACCGCCTGGCGGCGCTGCAGGCGGAAGGGTTCAGCGAAAAGGAGATCGCAGGCGTGATGCGATCGGTGCGCGTCGAACCCGTCTTCACCGCGCACCCCACCGAAGCCAAACGGCCCAGCGTGCGCGAGCGTCACGGCGACGTCTACCTCCTGCTCCTCAAGCTGGAAGACGAGCGCTTCACTCCCCTCGAGCGCGAACTCCTCCGCGAGCGGCTCCTCGCCGCCTTGGAATCGCTATGGATGACCGGCGAGATCCACTCGAAGCGGCCCACTATTCAGCGGGAACTTCGCAACGTGCTCTTTTACCTGCGCAGGATCTTTCCCGGGGTGCTGGAGCGTCTCGATCGCCACCTCGTGGCGACGTGGGTGCAGGCGGGATTCTCGACGCAAACCCTGCGCGAAGCCGGCGGAGGTCCGCGGGTGCGCTTCGGCCTGTGGATCGGGGGCGACCGCGACGGCCACCCCTTCGTGACGGCCGAGGTGACGCGGCAAACGCTTCTTGAGCTGCGGCGGCAGGCCGCCAAGCTCTACCGAAAGGAGCTCGAATCCGCGGCATTGCAGTTGACGGTATCGTCTCCGCCGCATGCCGCGTCGCCGCGACTGCGCGATCGCCTCGACGCACTGACGCGCGAACTCGGCGCCGCCGGCAATGCCATTCGTGAGCGCAACCGCGAGGAACCGTGGCGCGCCTTCGGCTTCCTCCTGCGTGCCCAAATCGACTCCGACAGCGCCGTCGAACCGCCGACCTTCCGAAGTGACCTCGAGCTGTGGCGGGAATCCCTGGAAGAAATCAATGCCCACCGCCTCGCGCGGCTCCGGGTCGACCCGATTCTCAGGAAGCTGGAAATCTTCGGGTTTCATCTCGCGGTGCTCGACGTCCGCCAGAACAGCGCCTTTCACGATCGCGCCGCGGCGCAGCTTTTCAAAGCGGCCGACGTGGAAGACGGAGGTAACTTTGCCGCCTGGGATGAGGAGCGCCGCGTGGAGTTCCTCACGCGCGAACTCGAATCGCCGCGCCCTTTGCTCCCGCACTCACACGGCGCGGGCGAGGAAGCGGACGCCGTGCGGGACTGTTATCGCGTCCTCGCGGAACACCGGGAGAAATTCGGCGCCGGCGCCGGGGCGCTGATCGTCAGCATGACGCGCCGCCTCTCCGATCTGCTTCTCGTGCATCTCTTCGCGCGCGAGGCCGGGCTGGCCGAGTCGGAAGGCGGCTACCCGGTCTGCCCGCTTCCCGTGGTGCCGCTTTTTGAAACGCTCGAAGACCTGGAGCAGGGCGCGGCCATCGTCAATCGCTACCTCGAACATCCCGTGGCGGCGCGGGCGCTCGAACGGCAGCGCGATAGCGATGAGCGCGTGCAGCAGATCATGCTCGGGTACAGCGACAGCAACAAGGACGGCGGCATTCTCGCCAGCCTCGTGGCGCTGCGCGGGGCGGAAGAGGCCATCGCCGCGGTGGGCCAGCGCCACGGCGTGCGCATCCGGTTCTTCCACGGACGCGGCGGGACTATCAGCCGCGGGGCGGGACCGACCGAGTGGTTTGTCAGGGCGCTGCCGCATGGATCTCTCGGGGGCGACTTCCGTATGACGGAGCAGGGTGAAACCATCGCCCGCAAGTACGCTTTCCTCGCCAACGCCACCTACAACATGGAATTGCTCGAGGCCTCGGTGACACATGCCACGGCGATGCACCGGCACCGGTCGGCGCCCGAAGATCCCGGGATCGACTTGATGCCGCGCCTCGCGGTGTCGAGCCGGCGGGCCTACCGGGAATTTCTCGAGGCTGACGGCTTCATGACGTTTTACCGGCAGGCGACGCCCATCGACGCCCTGGAACACAGCCGCATCGGATCGCGGCCGCCTCGGCGCACGGGCACGGCCACGCTCGACGATCTGCGCGCTATCCCATGGGTCTTCAGCTGGACGCAGGCGCGTTTCTACCTGCCGGGGTGGTTCGGTGTCGGCGCCGCGCTCGACGAACTGGAGTCCAATGCGCCGGCAGACTATAGACGCCTGATCGAGGCGATGCCGAAGTCCACCTTCGCGCGCTACGTCTTCACGGGTGTCGAAACGAACGTGGCGAGCGCCAATCTCGACCTCATGCGCGCGTATGCCGGACTCGTGAAGGAGACGGAGGTGCGCGAGAAATTCATGACCATCGTCGAGGCGGAGTTCGAAAGGACGCGGCGCCATCTCGCGCGTGTCTTCGGCGCGCCGCTGTCGGAGAGACGGCTGCGTTTCGTGAAGACGCTTGAACTGCGCGAAGCGCCATTGCGGGTCCTCCATCACCAGCAGATCGAACTGCTCCGGAATTGGCGCGAGCGGGGAGGCGAACTGCCCGACGAAGTGCGGCTCTCGATCAACGCCATCTCCAGCGGCCTGCGCACCACCGGATGACTGCGGGCCTTTTCAGGTGAGCGTCTTGAGCAATTCGCCTAGGGTGTGGTCCGCTTCGAGCGGGTGGCGGAGGCGGAACTTCAGATCGAGGTTGTAACGGTTGCAGCGGCCTTCCTTGGAGCGCGCCACGACACCCGACTCCTCGAGGTCGGTGAGGATCCGCTGCACGGAACGCTCCGTGATGCCGACCTTGGCGGAGAGTTCCCGCACGGTTGTCATGGGGTTACGCGCCAGGCAGACGAGGATGTGCGTGTGGTTGGTGAGAAAACTCCAGCCGGAATGGACGACGGGCAGGAGCCCGGCATCGGCCGGCGGCGTCACTCTTTTTCGGCTTTTTTTCGATTTCAGTCGCATGGCCCTAAAAACATGTCATAAATATCACGTAATTAATAGCATGTAATCTAATTCACGTCAAATACATCATAAATCGAACCGAAAGGCAACTCCTGACCATGAAAAACGCGACTCTTAAGAAACTCATCCACCGCCTGGCCGAAGTCGAGCCCAGCGAGAGCCCCATGATCAGCTGACCGGCTGCTGGCTCGTGCGGCGGTGAAGCTTCACACCCCTGGACCCCGCGGCTCAATCATCCTCCATTCGCGCCTCGCCGATGCGCGCGTTCCTGCGGACATGCCCTGGGGTCAATCCGAGACGCAGGTCGCGGAACTCTACGCTGAGTTCGTCAAGGCCGGAAGAAAAGTCGCGGTCTGTCCTCATTGTGCGAAGGCATGCGGACTCAAGGGGGCCGATCTCCCTGACGGCGCCGAAATCCTCACGGAGGAAGGGCTCGCGAATCTTTTCGGCGGAGCGGACAGAATCCTGGATTACTGAAACAACGATTCAGTGACCGGCCCCCGGGCCCTGGAGCGTCTTGAAAAAGATCGCCGCGAGAAAGCCCAGCAAGGTGGCGAATCCTGTGATGGAACCGCCCTTGAAGAAGGCTTCGGGGAGCATGGTCTGGGCGATCATGGTGAGCATGGCGTCGCCGTCTTGAAAGATGGAGGCGCCTTCCCGGTAGAACCGGCTCTTGATGCTGTTGGTCAGCTCGCGGGCTTCATCCCGCGTCAGGGCGGAGAAGACCCCGAGACGGCGCAAGCGGGAGAGGACGCGGCGGAAGCGTTGTGCTTTTTTGAGACGAAGGTGGAAGATCGTGGTCGAGACTTTGCGCAGGAAGCCGCCGTGCCGGTTGACGAGCTGGTCGAGGACGACGAAGAGAATGCCGCCGGCAATGCAGCCGGCGGCCAGCCAGTAGAAGTGCCCCTTTGCGAGAGCCGGGCCCGCCAGGTCGATGGTTAGGGCGGCGAGGAGCGCGCCGCCGCCGAAGGACATGAGAAAGGCGATGACCCGGTCCCCCGGCCTCCAGAAGGCGGAGGTGAACGTGCCCAGGGGCAACGACACCGCGCTCAGAAGGCCCACGCCGAATGCCAGAATTAAGGTATCGGTCATCTTGGACGGGATGGTGACTGAATTGGAAAGCGCGGGGAGGCGCAGGTTCGTTGTTTCAGAAGACCGCGTCAGTGAAAAGCGGAAACCGGGGTGTCCTGGCGCGCCGGAGTTCGCCCCTTCGGTTGACACCTTGACAGGGACGGCCCGGTCAGTTGAGTTGGCCGGGTTCCTCCCCAAGTCCCTTTAGTCGCGGCTCGGATTCTTCGCTGCGAGGATGCCGTTGAGGAATGCGATGGTTTTGCCGGTGACTTTTTTATCTTCGGGGTCGCCGAAGCGCCGGTTGATTTCGCCGTGGTTGCGGTCGCTGGCGTCGACGACTTCGGCGGGGATGCCGGCGGCGCGGAGCGCGTCGCGGAAGGCCTCGGCGTAAACGGGGCGCATCGCGTTGGGGCGGGCGCCCATGCCGCTCGAGTAGAGGATGAGGAAGGGCGGGATTTCCTTGTCCGGCGCGACGTGGTGCAGAGGGGAGGCGTCGCGCTGGGTGGCGGGATCGGCGCCGAAGACGCCGGTGTAAAGCGCGCTCGAGGTTTCTTTGACGAGGCGGGCGACGTCGTAGGCCTGGGTGTCGAGCGCGATGACGCCCTTGACGGCGGATAGCGGGAGATCGTGTTTGGCAAGCGGCGCGGTGCTGGTGGCCACCAGCGAAACGAGATGGCACCCGGCAGAGTGGCCCATGATGAAAATCTTGTCCGGGTCGCCGCCGTGTTGTTCCGCATGCTCATGGAGCCAGGCGATGGCAGACGCCACGTCTTCGACGTTCTTCGGATGTTCGCCCCCGGGGAGGAGCCGGTAATTGGCGCTCGCGAAGAGCCAGCCCTTCCCGGTAAAGAAGGAAGCCTTGAGGCCGACCGCGGACTTGTCGCCTTTGCGCCAGCCGCCGCCGTGGATGTAGAGCATGATCGGGGCGTTCTTTTTCGCAGCTTCCGGCAAATACAGATCGAGCCGCTGCGCTTCGTGATCGCCGTAAGCGAGGTCCCGGAGCGCTTTCATTTCGGTTTCCGTTTCTCCGTCTCTTGCAGCGGCAGGGGGCCGGAAAGCCGCCACTTCTTGCAACGTCAGCACGCCGTCGCCATTCCGGTCGAGTCGTTTGAACAGCGCGGGCCGCGGCAGCTCCGCAGGTGTCAGCTTGCCGTCGCCGTCCCTGTCCGCCCGGGCAAACCGTGCACTCGGCGGACCCTGCTCCTGGGCCGGCGCCTCGAAAGCGACGCCGAATCCCAAACCAATCAACCCAACGAATAAGAACCGGAACATGATGCCAAATGGAACCCTCATCGGGTGTAAAAGTTACTTTCCCGGGCCTTGAAGCTCGAGGGGATCGGGAGCAGAGCAAAGCACCCGGGAGCCGTTGGGCCCGGAATCTTACCGTTCCCCGTAGACCGGCGCCACCCATCCTTTCGGGAGCTTCCCCTGCGGCCGCACCCCGCGGGCATCTTTCGGAATCGGGCGATCCCCGGCCTTCAGCAGTGGCAAGTCATCCGGCAGGTGCTTGATCATGAAGTCCTCGTACTGAATTTTCATTGCGGGTCCCACATGCACCTGCACCGCGAGGACCCCTTCGAGCGCGCGGCCCTCTTCGTCGAGGTCAATGAGATCGGCAGTCTTATGTCCGTCGATCCAATGCTGGTGATGGTTCCCGCGCACCAGCACGCGGTATTCGTGCCACTCTCCCGGAGCGAACTCCTTGAAAGGCAACTGGCCGACGACCCACGGATGGCCTTCGGGATCGACGATCACTTTTTCGCCGGTGTGCGAGAGAATGCGGCGCCCTTTCTCTTCGTAGAGCATCCCGTTGTATTTCGGCGTGTCCGCCACCACGTCGCACTGGTAACCGGTCACGACGTCCAGCCCGAGATCGGGCCGCGATTTCCCGCGATACTGAATCCCGCTGTTCCCGCCCGGACTCACCTTCACTTTTACGCGCAGATCGAAATTGCGAATCGTCGATTCCTTCCACGTGATGAAGCGGTTCATCTTGAGCGAGCCATCTGTCTTGCCCGTGAGGGCCCCGTCCTCGACCGACCAGTATTGCGAATCACCCGACCACTTCCGCAGCGATTTGCCGTCGAATAACCGGACAAACCCGTCCGGTCCCGGTTTCGAGGTGACCGCGGCGGAGGCTTTCGGACGCGGCGGCGTGGAGGTGGTAAAGTCGCCTTTTAAAGGATCGAGCGGGCCGCCGAGTGCGGCGACGCGCGCCGTGGTGCGATCGCGCATCGCCCTGAGGACTTCGGCATGTTCCGGGCTGTCGGCGAGATTGACGAGTTCATCTGGATCGTTTCTCAGGTCGTGAAGGAACTCGTGGTTCCCGTGATCGAAATAGCGCACATATTTGAAATCCTCGTTGCGCAGGCCTTCGAATGCCGGGATACGACTGCGCACGGCGAAGTGCTCGTGGAAGGTCTCACTGCGCCAGTCGGCCGCTTTACGGCCGTCGATGAGAGGCTTCAAGCTGCGGCCCTGGTAGCGCCCGGGGATCGCGACGCCCGCCCAGTCGAGGAAGGTCGCCGGCAAATCCAGATTCAACGCGAGGGCGCCGGTGACCTGGCCGCGCTTTCCCTTGCGCACGCGCGGGTCCGCCACGATCAGCGGCACGCGCAGGGATTCCTCGTAATGCGACCATTTCCCGGCAAATCCGCGATTGCCCATGTGATACCCGTTGTCCGCCGAGTAAACGATGATGGTGTTCTCCGCGAGCCCGGCTTCCTCGAGAGCCGCCATGAACCGCCCGATGGCACCGTCGATCCCGCTGACCATGCGGAAATAGGCGCGCATATTGGTCTGGTATTTTTCGTCCGTGTTCCACCGCCAGAAATACCGCTCGCGATTGATCGTGGTTTTCAGAAAATCCGGCTGCCCGTCGAAGATCGCCGGGTCATTCAGTTTCGGCGGATAGATCTCGGTGTCTTCGTAGATTCCGTCGACCGCGCGCGGCCACGGGAAATGCCCGATCCCCGGCCGCCGGTCGTTGTCCTCGGCGTGGCAGGCGTTGAACCACATGTTGAGCGCGAAGGGTTGTCCTTTCGGCTGGTTCTTCACGAACTCGATCCCGCGATCGACGATGACTTCGGTCTCGTGCCTCAGAGTTCCGTCGGGCTGCACCTTGTAAAACGGATTGCGCCCGATCGCCTCGAATTCGTCGAAGTGATCCTCCCTGACGTAACCCTTCGGCATCTTCGCGTGCCATTTTCCGAAATACCCGGTGCGGTATCCGTTTGCGCGCAGGATATCGGAATACAAGGTCTCGACCGCCTCCGGCCGCGCCTGTTCGGGGTTGGAGGGGGTGCCGTAACTCCGTCCCGTCAGCCCCGTGAGAATCGTGGTGCGGCTCACCCAGCAGATCGAGTGACTCACGAAAGCGTTTTCGAATCGCGTCCCCCGGGCCGCCAGCCCGTCAATATTCGGCGTTTGGACGATGGGATTTCCGTAACAGCCGAGCGTGCTCGTCGTCTGATCATCCGCGAAGAAGAAGACGATATTCGGCCTGTCCTGAGCCTGTCGCCGCGGCGGGTCAGCCGCAAGGATCGTCTGCGTGAAGATCAAGATCGCAAGAAGAGTGAGGAAGGGATTTCTCATGGGCAAATGGCTGCAAGTGGCTGGTGGATGAATTTATTTCTATGGTGGGGCGGGTCCGAAGATCAAAGAGTATCGTCATAAATCGTGGGCATTGAACTCTCTATTCTCGCGGACTCGCCTGGCCGATTTACGCTGCAGGGCTCAAAATGCGATTTGGAACCGATGGGGGTCAGGATTGCGGGTCGCGGGTGCTTGACTTTGTGGAGAAAGCCGTGTTTTTGAATGCGATGGACAAGGAGCAAGGCACCCAACCGACGATCGCCGTTTCCCTCACTGTCAAAGACGGGGCTACGGCGCTGGATTTTTATGCACGGGCGTTCGATGCGAGGGAACTCTATCGGATGGCGGCTCCCGACGGCAGTGTCGCCCATTCCGAATTCATGATCGGCAACACCCTCCTTTACCTGTCGGGCGAATCTCCGGATTGGAAGGCCTTCGCTATGCCGGAGGGCGCAACGGCTTCGTGCCTCTTCGGGATCACGACCGACGATTGTGACGCCGCTTTCAAGCAGGCGGTCGAAGCGGGCGGGGAACCGGTGGCAGATCCCCAGGATTACTTTTGGGGCATGCGGACGGGCGTGATCCGGGATCCCTTCGGTTACCGGTGGTCGCTGCGCCAATTGATCGAAGAGGTTTCGCCCGAGGAAATGGCGAAGCGAGCGAAGGAGTTTTTCGGCGGGTGATGATGGGTAGGGGAAGGATCGGCCGGAACTCGCAGGGCAAACCGCCCGCCAATCACTGAAAACTCCTGAAATACGGTCGGCGCGTGCGCCTCTGCCAAGGGTAATGAGAATCGTTCCCGCTATCATCGCCGCCGCCGCTTTTTTCTTCGCGGCTGGAAGCCGGCCCCCGGAGAGGTGATTTACTTATCTGGCAGTTCCCCGCGATACACCCAGGCCGTGTCCAGGTGCGACGGGCCGCCGAAAGCATCGAAGCCGGCGAATTACCAGGCGCGGCCTTCTTCTTGCGGGAACGGCGAGGGGCGGATGGTGCGCGTGGCGCGGAGGCCGCCGCTGGGTTTGGAGGGGGTTCAGCGGTAATCCCGTCGCCGACCATCAGAACTCCGCCACCGCGGGCCCGCGCGGTGCCGGTCCGGTCAACCGGAGACTTCCTCCCATTCGCAAGTGGACAAACCTGGAATATGAAACGATGATTTGAGCTGCCCGGTCGCGGCGCCTTATGAAGCGCACCAGTTCAGAAGTTAGGCGGACAGGCCCGGTTGCTTCTTTCGCAGGTCCTCACGGGGCCCGTCTCCTCGCCGTCCTCGCGGCCTGCGCGGTTCCCGTTCCGGTCCCGGCGCAAACGGTGGAGGAAACGTCCGCCGAGCCCAAACACCTGCGGCCCTCGGTTCTTACGCAGAAGAACGCCCGGACCTTCAATTTTGCGGTGCCGGCGCCGCGGGGACAGATTCTCGACCGCTCGGGCCGGGTGATAGCCAACAACCGGGTGAGGAGCTATCTCGCGGTGCAGCTGCCGGCCGGGGAATCGGCGTCGCCGGATCGGGTCCTCGAAATCGTCCGCGAGGCGGTCCGCGATGCCAATGAATTGCTGGGGACCGAGTGGTCTGTGGACGAAGAAAAAGTCCTCAACCACCATAAGCATCGTCGTTGGCTGCCTCTGCGCCTTTCGTCCCGGCCTCTCACCGGGGAAGAATACCAAGCACTGTCCGAAGTTCTCGAGCCTGACGGGGGAGGCGCGGCGGCGGGAGCGCCGGGGCTCGTTTTCGAACAGGTCTATCTGCGTGATTACCCGGCAGGCACCGCGGCGGGACATCTCGTGGGATACGTCGGGAAAAAGACGCCGCTGGAGACCGAAGAAATCCGCGCCGAGGAA
>JAHEJT010000129.1 GCA_024638765.1 Verrucomicrobiales bacterium | reverse complement strand
ACGATCACGGCCAATAGAGGGAGAGTCGCGCGAGTCCACACCCTCAGTATATTACACCCACCCCCCGCGAGGCAGGTAAGGCGCGTCCCCCTCCCGATTCCCCGCTTCCCGCCTCATCCCTCATCCCTGATCCCTCATCCCTCATTCTTCATCCTTCCCTCGCCCCACGACCGCCTCCACCTGTTGCGGCGTCACCTCGCCGCCGCTGTTGTCCCATCGGTTGAGGACATAGGTCAGGGCATTCGCGACGTTCTCGGACGAGAGACCGAGCTTCGGCATGATACTGTTATACACCACGCCGTTCACCGTCATCGGACCGCTGTACCCGTGAGCGACGATGCTGATAGCCCGGTCGATGTCCGCATTCAGGTAATCTGCATTCGCCAGCGGCGGGAAGGCGTTGGGAATGCCCTCGCCGTCAGGCTGATGACACGCAATGCATACCCGGTTATATACGATTTCTCCCCGCGCGATCCGCTCCTTCTTGGTCGCCGCCGGGACCGGCCTCCCGGCCGCCGGCTGCGGAATTTCCTGAATCGCACTGCCTTCGGGCAAATAGATCCGGTCGTCCATTCTGCCGGAATAGACCAGCACGTTTCCGTCACCCTCCACCTTCAGCATCCCAAGCGCCCCTTTGTTAAAGGCGCGGAACAGCGAGCGATCGACTAGGTAATAGCTGCCGGGCAAATCGAGCGTCAGCTCCGCAATGGTCGCGCCCCCGGGCGGGATCATCGTGGTTTGGACACGGCGATTCAGCTGGCTGCCGCCCTCGATCTGCACCGAGTCGAAGACCTCCCCGATGATCCGGAACGAGGACGCCAGGCTTGGCCCGGCATTTCCAAGAAAGAAACGCACTCTCTCACCGACCTCCGCCTGCAGGGCCCGTTCGCCCAGCAGGGACCCGACCGCGCCGTTGAACACCACGTAATCCGGCCGCTCGTCGAGCGCTTTTGCCATGCTGAACGGTTGCCGGCCCGCTTCCCCATACTTGCCTTTCGTGTAAAACTCCCCCTGCATCACGTAGAATTCCCGGTCCACCGGAGTCATCCCCTCCTTCGGTTCCACGAGGATGAGCCCATACATTCCACTGGCGACGTGCATCCCCACCGGTGTCGTCGCGCATTGATAGACGAACAGGCCCGGTGTCATCGCGGTAAACGAAAACACCGACTCGTGACCCGGCGCCGTGAATGACGCCGTCGCGCCGCCGCCCGGACCTGTCACCGCGTGCAGATCGATGTTGTGCGGCATCATACTCTCGGGATGATTCTTCAGGTGAAATTCCACGAAATCGCCTTCGCGCACGCGGATGAATTTTCCCGGCACCGTGTTCCCAAACGTCCAGAACACGTATTCCACGCCATCCGCGAGGCGCATCGGCTTCTCCCGCACCTCGAGATGGACCACCACCTTCATGCGATGCTTTCGCGCGATCGGCGGCGGCACTTCCGGGGGATCGGTCAAAACGGCAATCTCCTCGCCTTGCAGCGGCCCTTCCGCCTCAACTCCGGGAAACGCAGGACCTCCGCCCGCCGCCGCTGCCCGCGCGTCGTCGTCCGCGGCAGGGGCGATCGCCGGAAAAAGAGCGGCGCAGGAGCCCAGGAATACGATGGCCGCAGCGACCGGCGTTCCACGCCGCCGGGGATTCCAGATAGTTTTCATGGCGAGTTCATATAAGAACTTTTTCCCTTGGATGACAACCGTTGCTTTTCGCAACTCCCCGGCATGCCGCCGGGGCGCAGGCGGCAATTTTGACGCACTGATTTCTTGTCACGGGCATTATGGCGACACATGTTAACTCCATCCTTGCGTGTGCCGCCGGATCACTCGTCCGTCCGGTGATCCAATAACCGCCGATCCTCGATGAAAAAATCACCCACGCCGCCGGATACCGTCGTGGTGATCATCGTGGTGCTGATCGGGGCGATTGTCGCGCTCGCCGTTCCCTTTATTAAGGGATTTCTGGAATCCCCCGATCGCCAGGCCCGGGAGACTCCCCCGCCCGATACTGTCAAGACGCCGGAACCGGCGCCGGTCCCGCAAGAACCGCGGCCCGCGCCGGTGCCCAAAGAAAAGCCAAAACCGCCGCCGCCACCCAAGGTAACCAAGCCCGAAAAACCGGCGCCACCGGCGGATACGGCGGAAAAAGCCCGTGCGGAGTTGGAGACGAAAATCGCCGATCTCTACCCGCTTCCCGACATCCGGCCGCTCGAGGAGATCGTCGACAACTGGAACAACGTCCCGGAGCGCGCCTATCCCAAGAGCGTCACCATCGATCAGTCGCTCGATTTTCATCTCTATCACCAGGGCCAGGTGATCGGCGGCCGAAAAATTCCCGCCGGGGCTCATGTCGTCCCCGTCGGACTGAAGGAATCCATCCTCATCGTGGCGCCCGATGTCCAAACAAGCATGCGCGCGGAGATCCCTGTCGACGAAACCAATTTCAAGCAACTCATCCAGCTGCGATACGATGATTTCTTCCGGAAGCAGACCCGGCGCGTCGAGGAGCAGCGCGCCAGGGAGCTCGCCCGGGTGCTCAAACAGCAGGCCCACGAAGCCGCCCTCGCCGATTACAACGACGGCAGCGACCCGCGCTTCGATCCCATGAAGGAAAGTTTGCGCAAGGGTGAGGCCGGGACGTTCGAGTTTGAGAACGCCACCCAGTGGCGCTGGCTCGGCTCGGAATCCATTGACGGCGTCGAATACGATGTCGGCCTCGCGGTGTTCGAAACTGAATCCGCATTTGGCGTGGCCCGGACCGAGATCAAGGCGCTCATCCGTGACGGGAACGTCGATAAATGGATCGATCCGGCCTCCGGAGAAGAGATCTAGTCGAGTGCGCCCGGGGTGGTCTCCATCCCCGTTCCCAGGCGCGAAATCGCCGTAACTGTGAGGATTTTGTCAACCTCACCGCACATCTTGTCATTGCTTTGACGCCGGGCAGGCGGAGATGAGAAATTGCGGCTGTCGGAAGACCTGTCTCGGCACGGAAATGCGGAGAAGGATTGGGCCGGGTCGCGCTTCCAGGCGTTTTGCAGTCGATTCAACCACGAACCCCTTGTTCCCATGAGCGTCCCAACCAAGATGACCCCGCAGACGGCCTGGAAGCCGATCGCCGAATCCCAATGGACGGAGGACAATATCCGTCATCTCCTGAGACGCGCCAGTTGGACCGCGCGGCCTGCCGAAGTGAAGCGGCTTGCGGCCATGACGCCGGGTGACGCCATCGATCACCTCTTTAAGAGAGCACAGTATCCGACTTCGCATCCCATTCTCAACGAATACGCCGACAAGGTCGATGAAGGCCTTGGCGACGAGATCAACGAGGCGATCGCGTGGGCGAAGGCGCAGCCGCGATACAAGGATCGCGTCGGGAAGATCAAGGCGAAGACTTACCGGGATCCGCACGTCATGGCGATCACGATCGCGCATTACAACAAGTTGCGCAGCGAGGCCCGCAATTCCGGCCAGCCCGACAAATTCCGCGCGCAATTTCGCAGTCGTTTCGGCCAGGAGGATTCCTGGAGAAAGTACGCCCACGAATGGCTCAAGATTGCGAATCGCCCGCAGAACTCCGCTTTCGAAAAGGCAAACAATTTTCTCCAGAACATCTGGGTGGTGAATTACCGCAGCCTGCGGGGACCGAGCAACAACGCGCTCGCCGACATCCACAATCACCACAATGTCCTCAGGAAAAACTTCTACGAGTCCTACCCCGCCCTCTGCAAGCAGGCTTACAAAACCCGGGGCATGGGGTACATGCTGGACCTTCCCGTCAGCACCAAGAACCGGCCCAACGAAAACTTCGCCCGCGAACTCATGGAACTGTTCACTCTCGGGGTCGACAACGGGTACACCGAGGACGACATCAAGGAAATCTCGAAAGCGTTCACCGGGTATTCGCCCGATCCGGATCGTTCCCCCTACACCCTCGAGCCCGGGCAGACGGATATGATTCTCAATCCCGCCCAGCACGACGATAGCCGTAAAAAGGTCTTCGGACGGTCGCGCGATTACGACGGGGACGCCATCGTCGACCTCATCTTTGAAAGACCGGAAGTCGAGGTGTTTCTCCCCCATGAGTTGTGCCGGTTTTATCTCATCGACGAGGCACTTCCCGAAGGGTACATCGAGGCGCTGGGCAAAGGGTGGCGAGAGAATGACTTCAACGTCTACTGGCTGATCAAGACCCTGTTCACAAGCCAGCTCTTCTACGCCGACAGCGTCCGCGGACGGATTTTCAAGAGCCCGAACCAGTTTTACCTCGGCCTGCTCCAGGACCTTGGCCTCCAGGTCGAGCCCAGCGTCGAAGTCGTGCGCGAGCTCGATTACCTGGGACAGCCCTTCGCAGATCCGCCGGACGTCAATGGATGGAACGGCGGGGCCTTCTGGATGAACAACGGCTCCATCAACGCCCGCCGCCTCATCGCGCAGCGTCTCTTCTCCGGAGATTACCGGCGCGGGATGAAGGCCACCGACCGCGGAGGCGTCAATTATGTGGTTACCGACGAAATGCTCGGCGAGTTCTTCGAATCAAGCGGCAAAAAGGGCCGCGAAGCGGTGGACCACTTCATCACTTATCTGCTGCCTGTCCGTCCCAAGGGAGCCTACAACGAAGCGCTGCAATCGCATTTCGCCAAGGCCGGAAACAGGGAGGATCAGATTCGCGCCCTCAAGCAGGTCATCCTCGCGATTCTGCAGTCACAGTATTACCAAGTTTGCTAGTTTGTCAGCCCACCAGGATACACGATCTCAACCGGAGGATCAGACATGAAAAAAAATCCCACTCCAGAACTAAAATCCCGCCGCGAATTCCTGAAATTTGGCGCTAAAGGTGCGGGCCTGCTCGCACTCAGCCCCTACGCCCCGGGATTCGCCGTCGACACCATCCGTGCCGCCGGCATCTCCGCCGACAAGGATGGCACCATCTTCGTCCTCCTGAAACTCGGCGGAGGCAACGACGGGCTCAACACGTTGGTCCCGTTCAACGACGACACCTACTACGATTACCGTCCCAACCTCTCCCTCAAGAAAGAAGACACGATTCTAATCAACGAGGATTTCGGATTTCACCCCGTCCTCACCGGTTTCCACGAACTCTTCGAGGATGGCAATCTCGCGGTAATCCAGGATGTCGGCTATCCGAACAGCACGCGCAGTCACTTCTCGGGACAGGACTTCTATGAACGCGGCGGCGGCCTCGAGTTCGTCGGCACCGGCTGGCTCGGGCGCCACCTGGATGCGGAATGCCCACCCGATCAGCAGCGGACGTCCGACAATCCGAACGCGGTGCACATCAGCCGGCATCTTCCCATCGCCCTGCGCACCGAACACCCGCAGGCGATCTTCAGCATGCTCTCGTCGAACATCCGCACCATTCTCGCGAGAAGCGTCGCCGACGATGACACGGCCAAGCTCCTCAAGGAAACCGTCGAGGCCGCGCAGGGAGATGAAAATCCCAGCGTCGATTACCTCAACATGTCCTATATGAGCGCCCTCGTTACGGAAGAAAAGGTCGCCGATGTCCTCTCGAATTACAAATCTGATGTCGAGTACCCGGAATCCAACCTCGGGTCCGACATGCGCGCAGTCGCGGCGCTGATCACATCCGGAATGGGGACCCGTCTCTACTCGCTCGATACCGGCGGGTACGACACCCACTCGAACCAGCTGGACCGGCACGAGGAATTGCTCACGGATCTCTCGGGTGCGATCACAGCCTTCATCAAGGATTTACAGGCCAAGAAACTCGCCGACCAGGTCGTCGTGATGCCTTTCTCGGAGTTCGGCCGGCGCCCCTACGAAAACGGAAGCGCAGGCACGGACCACGGCACCCAGTCGGCCTTCTTCGTGGCGGGCACCCCGGTGGAGGGCGGTATCTACGGAAACCACGTCACCATCCCCGAGGATCGCCGGAGCGATCTGCAGTTCACCAAGACATCGATCGATTTCCGCCAGCTTTACGCCACCGTGCTCGATCGCTGGCTTGGCGGAAACTCGGAGGCCATTCTTCGCGCCAAGTATGAGCACGTCGATTTTCTAAGTTAAGAAGGCAAGTGCGAAAAGGGCCCCAGGAAATACTCATATTGGTTGTAGTTTTGGTTTGTGTACAGTGAGAAGAAGCCTGGCTTCGAGAGATGCCGGGCGTTTCTCATTATAAAAAAGGATGGGAAAGAATATGGAAAGGTGGATGCGAGCTCCACAAACTGACAGCATTTGCGACATCCACCGACTCCTCTGCCTGCTGATCACAGGCGCCGCGATGTCAGCCGGGGGAATCGCCAGGGCCGGTGACGTGATCTCCGAGGCGATGCTTGCAGAATCTCCCGTCGCCGTGGATAAACCGGAACCCTGGATCGTGCCCACCGCCGATATCCGGGCCCGATACGAGTACGGTGACCAGGACGGCAGGAACACTTCCCACGCCGGCACCCTTCGCGCCCGGCTCGGGTTGATCACCGGGGAATTCTCCGGGTTCCAGGCGTTCGCGGAATATGAAGGCACCCTGGCGGTGGACCGGGACAGTTACCAGGCCGCCAGCGTCCACGGATTGGGTCAAAACAAGACCATCATCGCCGATCCCGAATCCCACGAGCTCAACCAACTCTGGATCTCCTACCGCGGCATCGAGGCCGCTTCCCTGAAAGCGGGCCGCCAGGGCATCAACCTCGACAACCAGCGATACGTCGGCACCGTCGCCTGGCGGCAGAACATGCAGACCTTGGATGCTGCGACACTGCGTCTCACCCCGTCCGACTCCCTTGCCGCATCCTATACCTACGTCAACAAGGTCAATCGCATTTTCGGCTCCCAATCCAAGGCTAATCCCGCACAGGATGATTTCGAGGGGAATACTCACCTGGTGCACTTGTCCGCCCCCGATCTCGCGATCGGAGACGTGAGCTTGTTCGCCTATCTCATGGACCTGGGAAATGCCGCCGGAGACGCCGACAGCAACAACAGCTTTGGCGTCGTTTCCGCCGGCCCCCTCCCTTGGGAAAATTTCAAATATCACGCGGAATACGGCTTCCAGACGGATGCCTTTGACAACCCTCTCGATTACCGCGCGCATTACGTGCACGGCGCCCTCGACGCGGCCGTGGGAGAATCCTCCAGCCTCGGCGCCGGTTATGAATACCTCGGTTCCGACAACGGCGTCGGATACAAGTTTCCCCTGGGCACCAACCACAAGTTCAACGGGTTCGCCGACAAATTCCTGGCCACTCCGCCCGACGGTCTGCAGGACATTTACCTCGTCGCGGGCACCAAGCTGCCGGGCGACTTCGGCTGCAAGCTTTTCTATCACAAGTTCTATAATGACGACGGCAGCAGTAACTACGGCAACGAAGTCGATTTCGTGGTGACCAAGGACCTCGGCGGCGGTTTTTCGTTTCTCGGAAAGTATGCGTATTACTGGGCGGAAGATACGCCCTTCACCGACACCAATCGGTTCTCCGTCGAAGTGGATTACAAGTTTTGACGTCGTTCGCGCGAGACGCGGAGCCTGGGTCCGCCAAGCGTGAACATAAACCAACGCGATCGCCAATCCGCACCAGCAACCAATGAAGAAGAGCAAGACTGACGCACCGGAACCGGAACCACCGGGCAGCAAGTTCGAAGGCCTGCCGGGATTTCTCCTCGCCCTCTGCGGCTTTGCCGTAGCGATCGGAATCGGCGTCGGAGCCGGCCGGTTGGTGAAAGGACCCGCGGACGAAAACTGGCGGGAGCGCATCACCGAAGCCAGCAAAGTGATGGTCGAGCAGGAAAAACACCGGCCGCGCCCTCATCTCCTGGGCCACACCATGGAACAGGCGCGCCTCGGCCGCGAGACCTTCTCCGCGTTCTGCGCCGCCTGCCACCAGGAGGGCGGGACCGGCAAGGTCGGGTTCGCCCCCAGCATCCGTAATCGCGACTTCCTCGCCCTGGCCTCCGACGACTTTATCAGGAAATCGATCCGCATGGGCCGGCCCGGAACCCCCATGGTGCCCTGGTCCCAGCTCACCGAGGCACAGGTCGAAGGCATCATCGCGTACCTGCGCAGCATCCCTGTGGCCCATGCGCCGCAAGTGGAAATCGATCCCGATCGAAAATTCGCCGGTGACTCTCAACGGGGCGCACCCCTTTACCAGACCTACTGCGCGGCCTGCCACGGAGCCGGCGGCCAGGGATATATCGAGGGCGGCAGCGGCCCCGGCATCGGGCTCCCCGGATTTCTCGCGGTCGCATCCGATGACTACATTTTCCAGACCGTCAAACACGGCCGCATCGGCACACCCATGAGATCGTTCCTCGGCGCGGCCGGCCTCGCCAACCTCCGCGAAGAAGAAGTCCACGACATCATCACCTACCTTCGCAGCCGCGAAACGGAGGTCCCTTCCGGGCCGTCGAAAACCGCCGTCGTCAAGGCCGCCGATCCCGTGGCAGGAGAGCAACACTTCAACGTCAATTGCATCGCGTGTCACCAGAGCGGCGGCGTCGGCAAAACCGGTTTCGCCCCCAGCATTCGCAACCGCGACTTCCTGGCGATCGCCTCCGACGAATTCATCGTGCAAACCGTCCATAACGGGAGACCGGGCACCGCAATGGTCGCAAGACCCGATCTTTCCGACGCGATCATGAAGGACATCATCGCTTACCTCCGCTCGCTCCCGGAAGCCGACGGCGTCAAGGTGCCCGTCGATCCGTCGAAGAAATACGCCGGGGATGCGACCGTCGGTCACGCCAAGTATGCGACTTACTGCGCGGCCTGCCACGGGCAGAAGGGCGAAGGGTACGCCGCCGGTGGATCGGGTCCGGGCATCGGACTGAGCGGATTCCTCTCCGCCGCTTCCGACGATTACATCTTTCAAACCATCAAGCGCGGCCGCGTCGGCACCGCGATGCGCCCCTTTATCGGACCCACGGGACTCGCGAACCTCTCGGAGAGCGATGTCTCGGATATCATTACCTATCTCAGAACGATTAATTGATCAGCAACCACGCGAGCCCGGAAAGACCACCAATATGAAGAGAAGAAGTTTTGTCAAATGTTCCGCCACGGCGGCGGCCCTCTCGACGACCGTCACCAAGGCCGGATGGGCTGTCAACGGCGATCCAGATATTGAGCTGGAGAGTAAGGAATCCAAAACGAATCTCCTGGCCGCCTGTCCCTACTGCGGCGTCGGTTGCGGCACGATCATCCAGACCCAGAACGGGCGCATCACGAATATCGTCCCGGACAAGGACCACCCCACCAACAAGGGGCTGCAATGCATCAAGGGTCTGACCTCCGCGGAGGCGATTTACGTCAACCGCCTCGACAAACCGCTCATCCGCAAGGACATGTCCGATCCCGTCAAGGGAAAGGTCTCGAAGACGAAAGGATCCTACGATCCCAAGCTCTTCCGCGAGGCGTCCTGGGAGGAAGCCGAAGAACTCGTTGCGGACAAGATCGCCGAGATCGTCAAAGCCAAGGGTGGCAACTCGGTGGGCCTATACGGATCGGGCCAACTCCCCCTCGAAGGCCAATACCTGGAAAACATCTTCATGAAAGGTGTGCTCGGGTCCAATACCATCGAGGCCAACGCCCGCATGTGCATGACTTCGGCCGTCACAGGCTATTTCAAGTCCCTGGGCTCCGACACTCCGCCCACCTGTTACGAAGACGTCGAACTCGCAGACATGATCTGCTTCTGGGGTCACAACGCCCGCGGCGCACACCCCATCCTCTTCTGGAGAGTCGCCGATCACAAGGCCCAGAAAGACATCCCCACCCTGGTCGTGGACCCCCGCCGCACCGGCACTGTCCAGGGACTCGAGGAGGTCAATGCGAGCAACAGTTTCCATTTCCCGACCGTCAACGGCGACATCTCCATCCACAATGCCCTCGCCTGGGCGCTCATGGAAAAACACCCGGACGTGATCGCCTGGGATTTCCTCAAGGGACACACCACCGGCTGGGAAACCTATGTGGATGAAGTCAAGAGCGGTTACCGGCCGGAAGACGTCGAGGATCGCACCAAGATCCCCGCCGCGGAAATTTACAAGGTCGCCAAGGTCTGGGCCGAAGCCACCCGGAAAGGCCGGGAGCGCGGCACCGGCGGTGTTATGTGCATCTGGGGGATCGGGTACAACCAGCATCTCCACGGCCAGCACAACACCATGAGCCTCATTAATCTGATGGCCCTGACCGGGAACATCGGCCGCCCGGGATGCGGACCGCACTCCCAGACCGGTCAACCCAACGCCATGGGCGAACGCCTCACCGGCGGCCTCACCGGACGTCTTCCCTTCAATATCGGACTCGACAATGCCAAGCACCGCGCCTTCTGCGCGAAGAGTTGGGGTATTCCGAAAGAACGGCTCGACGAAGTGGCGGGCATGCAGAACACCGGCATGGCGGTCGGCATGATGGAACGCGCTATCAAGGGAGAGGTGGATGCAATGTTCCTGATTTACGCCACCCACATCGATCTTCCCGATGTCTATAACCTGACGCGGCCCGCGTTGACCCGGACCTTCACCGTCGTCCAGGAGATTTACAAGGACGCGCCCAACAACCTCTACGCCGACGTAATCCTTCCCGCCGCGACCTGGGGCGAATGGGTCGGCGGCATTTACGTGCAGTCGGAACGCCGTCTCTTCGCGACCGACGGCACCGCCAATCCCGTCAAGGGCTGCCGTCCCGACATGGACATGGTTATCGATAAGGGCAAACTCATCGCCGAACGCCTCGGCCTCGACGCAGAAAAGATCTTCCCTTACAAGCGCAAGGCGAATGGGTTCTACGATCCCGAGGAAGTTTTCCGCGATTTCATCAAGGCCTCGAAAGACACTGACGCAGACCTCACTGGAATCCTCGAGGTCGAGAAGGAGACGGGCAAGTCGCCTTACGAACAGATCCGCGAACTGCGCGGCATCCAGTGGCCCGCGCCGACTGCCGCGATCGCGAAAGCGGGCGGCACCAAGCGCCGTTACATGGCCCAGGAAGAATATTGGCCCGGCAAACCGTACGGGGAGTTCCGGCACCCCGACGGCAAATTGCACATCCACATGTGTCACCAGGATTATTCCCGGTACCGGGAGATCACCGACGAACTCGCCAAGGCGGGCACCGACCCGAATTATTTCATCATCGATCACCTCGACGTGCTCGAGAAAGCGCGCGACATGGGTCTCACGCCCGAACTGCCGCACAGCGAATTCCTCGGCAAAGAGGTGAGCGAGGTGCCCAAAGACAAGTATCCATTCTGGTGGGCCACCGGTGTCGTTTACGAACACTTCCACACCGCCAAAACCATCCGCTCCGGCACGACAAAACAGCTCGTCCCGGAAATGTACGTCGAGATGCACCCGGACGACGCGAAAGAACTCGGCGTCAAGGACGGACAATGGGTCCGCGTCGTCACCCGGCGCGGCGAAGTCGAAGCCCGCGTCTCGGTCGGCCTGGATTCGGTCGTGAAACCCGCGCGCAATACCGTGCCCAAGGGTTTCCTCTTCAGCCCCTGGAATCTCTCCGTGGCGGACTCCGCCGATCCGAAGAAGAACAAGTGGCTCGCCAACGGCACCACCCACCGCGCCTTCGACCCGGTCTCTGGCCAGGCCGACTTCAAAAAATGTGCCGCCCGCGTGGAACTCATTTAGCCTGTTTGATTCGCAAGCGTCCCATGAAGACGAAATGACGAATGACGAGATACCCAATTGCCCAATGAATGACGAAGCCCGAATCTCGAAGGCCGATCACCGTCCGCTTGACCAATCCGGCCTGGCAGGAATTCGAATTTCGGATTTCGGATTTCTTTCGTGCTTGGGTATTTAGGAATTCGGATTTTGCTGAAAGACCGGCGACGGTGAAAATTTACGGAAGACGGGAGCTGAACTTTGATCGAAAAAGAATCGAGCATCGGCCGTGCGCGCTTCCTGAGGGCGTTCCTCATGGGCGCCCTGCTCCCGTTTTTCCTGCCGCTGCTTGAACGGCTCCCGCAGGGGAATCGCTTCCGCCGGTTCCTGCGCCCCCCGGGGGCCAAACCGGAAAAGGAGTTCGTCCAGAGCTGCATCGGCTGCGGGCAATGCGCCAACGTCTGCCCGAACAAATGCATCAGCCTCTTCGGTCTCGAAGCCGGGATCGAGAATCTCGCCACGCCGAAGATCAGCGCCCGCGCCCAGGCGTGCATTTTGTGTATGGCCTGCACCCAGGTCTGTCCCACCGACGCCCTCGAAAAACTCGAGCCCACTCCCGAGGGCATGCGCGCCGTCGACATGGGGCTCGCCTTCGTCGCCGAGGATCTCTGTTACTCGTTCGCCGGCCGCACCTGTGGCGTCTGTTACCGGGCCTGCCCGCTTCCAGGCGAAGCCATGACACTCGGGCTCTACGAACAACCGCACGTTCACGCGGAACACTGCGTCGGCTGCGGGCTTTGTGAACAGGCCTGCGTCCAGATGCCCCAGGCCATCCGCGTTGTGCCCCGGGCCGAACTCGCCGACTTCCCCGGGGGCGTCACACTGAAAAAACAAGCATGAAGAGAAGGGCGTTCATCACCACCGCCGGCAAGTCACTCACCGCGGGGATCGCGTCCCTCCTCGGTCTTTCGCTTCTGGCAAAACTCCTGAAGCGGAATCCCGCGGGCGCGCGCCTCGCCAAAAGCCTCGAGCCCGCCGTGCTTCGGCCGCCCGGCGCACAGGAGGAAGCCCAGTTCCTCGCGCAATGCATCCGTTGCGTCCGCTGCCGCGACGCCTGCCCCTCCGATGCCATCCGCCTGGCCGGCCCCGGCGATCCCGCCCCCGTGGGCACGCCCTTTGTCGTCGCCGCCGACTCCGCCTGCACCCTCTGCCTCGAGTGCACGCAAACCTGTCCCACGGAAGCTCTCCAGCCTATCTTCAAAAAAGAAGATGTGAAGATGGGCGTCGCCAGGGTCGATGACCGCACCTGTGTCTCCATCAACGGCACCGGTGTCTGCGGCGCCTGCCACACCGCCTGCCCGTTCAAGGATTTCGCCATCACCCAGGGCCTCCACAATGCGCCCACCGTCCACGCGGAATTCTGCGTCGGGTGCGGACTCTGCGAAGAAGCCTGCATCGTCAAGGGCACCAAAGCCATCCGCGTCTTTTCCGGGAGAGAACTGGCCGCATGAAAATCCTGCGTTCGCAAGCCCACCAGTGGTTCCGGCATCTCGTCCAGTTGTCGGTCTTCCTCGGCATCGTCGCGACGGCCTGCCTCGCCAACTATCGAATCTTCCTGTCGCAGAACCAGGTCGAAACCATCCGCGCCCAGGAGGTCGAATCCTCCCCGCGCAGCGCCGTCCTCGCGATGGACCGGCTTTACCACGGCTCTGGCACAGGTGAAACCGCATCGGATCCCCATCAAAGCCGCCAGGAAACCCTCGCCCGCTTGAAAGCTATCCGCGGCAACACGTGGTCCGCGGAACTCTACGGACTGTCGCTGACCGACCCGCTCGCCGGAGCGGAAAGCATCGCGGCCGGCAAAAAAATCAACCGCGCACTCCTCCTCGGCCTGCTCATTCCGGTCGTAGCGACGCTCTTGCTCGGCCGCTTCTTTTGCTCGTGGATCTGCCCTGCAGGGTTCCTCTTTGACATGGCCGATAAAGTGCGCGCCCTGCTCGCGAAAATGCGTCTGCCCCTCCACAACACCCCTTTGTGGCACGGAAACAAGTACGTCCTCCTTGTCGTGGGATTGGCGCTCGCGGGCGTGTCCAGCATCCCTCTCCTCGGTTTCTTCTATCCTCCCGCCCTGGTCGGGCGCGAAATCCACACCGCGGTTGATTCCTTTTTTGGCAATCTCGCGGAAAACCCGCAGCGCGCGGGCGCCATCTCCCTGACGGCGATTTCTCTCTTCCTCCTGGGAATCGTCTTTGTCGAAGTCTTCCTATCCCGGCGCGTGTGGTGCCGCTGCCTCTGTCCGGGCGGCGCCCTTTATACTCTCCTCGGCGCCGCGCGGCTCGTGAGAGTGAAAAACGATCACCCGCGCTGCACTCATTGTACCGAATGCGTCAAAGTCTGCCCCATGGGCTTGAACCCGATGTCACACGACACGCCCGGCCCGGAGTGCGATCACTGCCTCGCCTGCCTGCCCGCCTGTGCCCCGGGATCGCTGTCGCTCGAGTTCGGCCTTCCGAGAATTTCGTCAAGGAAAAGAAAAGAATCATCACCACCCGCACCCACCTCATCAACCAGGTAAACCCTCCCATCCCCTCTCCCCCGGGGAGAGGGTTAGGGTGAGGGGATATCTCCTCACGAAAACTCGTTCCATGCGTTCCGGCAAAACATTGCTCATCCTCTCCCTCCTCTCCCGGACCGCCGTGGTGCTACTGCTCTGCGTCCTCG
>JAHEJT010000128.1 GCA_024638765.1 Verrucomicrobiales bacterium | reverse complement strand
GGGCGGCTCAATGGTGATCTCGCAAACCGACGAAGGACGCCGGCTTTCCAAAAAGGAGCGCGACCGGATCGTGCAGCTCGGCGCCGTGCGCGGCGTGGACGGCGAGGTCCAGGTGACTTACTGAAAGGAAATTGCTTTTTCAACTGAAAGGAAATTGCTTTTACTGAAAGGAAATTGCTTTTTCAACTGAAAGGAACTGAAAGGAAATTGCTTTTTCAGCCCTGTTTTTCTGAGCCTTTCGGGCCCGGGGTTGGAGGGGGTTCAATACGTGACTAGGCGCGGCGATATTGCGGCGAATGTAACACAGTGAAGAATGATCAGTATAGATGGAATAGCCAGAAACTATTGCATATCCAAATTTCAAATTGCCCGCCTCTTCAATCTCTTCAATGTTGGCGGTCTTGGCGGTCTTGGCGGCTTGGCGTGCCTATCAAGAAGCCTCACGCAAAGACGCAAAGACGCAAAGGCGCCAAGGACTTACTGGCTCGTATTAGCCTGCAACAGCTCAACCTCAGTGAAGTAGGCGCCGCCGGTTTCGCCCTTGGCGTTGGTGAGCCAGGTGGTGAGGCTGGTTTTACCGGCGGGGAGGTCGAGGGTGAAGATGGCTTCTTTGGCTCCTTGTTGCACAGAGGCTTCTTTTTCGAGACCGGAGATGCTGATTTTGGCATGCACGGCAGCCAGGACTTTGTCCGCGACTTCGGGGAATTGGCGCAGGGTGAATTTGTAGGTGCCAGCCTCTACGACGTTGACCAACCAAGGACCGGTGATTTTTTTAAGCTGATTGATTTCGCTGAAGTTCCATGGTGGGTTGCCGACGGGGAGGAACCAGTCTTGGGAGCAGAGGTGGGTGGGGTTTTCAGCGGGG
Source organism: Verrucomicrobiales bacterium (assembly GCA_024638765.1). Classification (GTDB taxonomy): domain Bacteria; phylum Verrucomicrobiota; class Verrucomicrobiia; order Verrucomicrobiales; family DEV007; genus JAHEJT01. The sequence goes on along the minus strand of JAHEJT010000128.1, from coordinate 13,464 downwards.
TTTCCGAGGTCAAGGCGGCCGGGAGTCATTTCTGGGTGGATTGATTTCCAGTGTTGGTCGTAGATGCCGCGTAGCTCGGCGACGACTTCTGGGTGCTTGTCGGCGAGATTGCGGTGTTGCATCGGGTCGTCATCGACGTTGTTGAGTATTTCGCCGTCGATAAGTCGCCATTTTCCCTTGGCGATGCAGGAGGTTAGATAGGGAATGGGTTGGCTGATGAAGCGTGCCCCACCTTGGAGCTGGGTGATGTAGTGCTCACGCGGGGCGGCAGCGTCGGCGGATTTGAGAGCGGCGGTGAAGGAGGCTCCGTCGTAATTGATGGTATCAGAAAGGGGCAAATCACAGAGCTCGGCGAGGGTGGGGAGCACGTCGAGGTGGGCTGTGAGTTGGGGGCGGTCCTGTCCGCCGGTGAGACCACCAGCGGGCCAGTGGAGGAAGAAGGGGACGCGGTGACCACCCTCGAAGACGGTGGATTTCATCCCTTTCATGCCCGCGTTGAATCCTCGGTAGGCACCGTCTTCCAGAGGCATTCTGGCAGTTCCGTTGGAGGAGCCGTTGTCGGTCATAAAGATAAGGAGGGTGTTGTCGGCGATTTGCTGCTCGACGAGTGTTTTACGAAGTTCTCCGAGGTTGTGGTCCAGATTGGTGATCATGCCATAGAACTCAGCCCCTCCCTTCCAGGTGACGGTTTCCTTGTAGGGAGCGGACCACTTTTTGGGGACTTTGTAGGGAGAGTGCGGGGCGTTAAGGGAGAGGTAGAGAAAGAAGGGCTTATCCTTGTTCTTGGTGACGAAGCGCTGCGCTTCCGTGAACCAGATGTCAGTGGCGTAGCCGGTGAATTTCTCATAGGCGGTTCTACCGTTGAGGTGTCGTTCGTAGGTGTCGTCAATTTGGTTATTGCCGTAGTAGTCGGGAGCTTGGCCGATGCCGCCTCCTTTATGCCAGATGACGTCTTGGAAGCCGAGATCCTGAGGTCTGCACGGGGCGTTGTCGCCGAGGTGCCATTTGCCAACCATGCCGGTAGCGTAGCCTGCTTGATCGAAATACTGAGCCATTGTGACCTCAGTCGATTTGAGGTTACTGCGTCCGCTAGAGGTGCGGAACGCTCCGGTGCGTGCCGGGTGCCTACCGGTCATGAGGGCCGCGCGAGTGGGAGTGCAAAACGGGCTGACGTGAAAATTAGTGAAGCGGATCGACTCGGCGTGGAGAGTGTCGAGGTGGGGCGTTTTTAGCACCGGATTACCGTGGCAGGCGAGGTCACCGTAGCCTTGGTCATCGGTGATGATGATGATGACGTTCGGCGGGGATGGTTTCTCTGCTGCTGGAGGCGCTTGCCCTTTTCCTTCCGACTGCGTCGAAACACCATCGGCCGCTGGAGAAGGGTGAAAAGTGAATATGGGAAATAGAAATAGAAGAAGAGACCTCATACGTTTACTTGGTTTCGTTTTTGTGGGATTCGGTAGGGCTTGGGTAGTCTTTTCCCGCAGCACTTTCTCGACATGATTGACGCCATTTTTCGAGGTCATCTTTCATGCGAGATAAGATTTCAGGGTGTTCTAGAGCGAGATCTTTTTGTTCTTTGTGATCAGTATCTAGGTCATAGAGCTGGTAAGAGTTCTCCCCGTCGGTGCTGATGATTTTGTAGCGGTTATCGATCATCGCTGTTTCGTTCTTCGGGTTGTCTTTAACGAAGGCTAACTTCATGCTGCTGGGGTGCTCAAAGTGAAGGGGCTTGGGACGCTCGCTCATCTCTCCATTAATCATCGGAAGCAGACTAATCCCATCATAAGGGCGGTTCGGGAGAGGTTGACCCAATAAGTCCATGAGAGTGGGGAGGTAATCACTGGTGCTACAGGGCATGGTGACGACGCGTGGTGCTTTCACCTGACTGGGCCAGATTAAAATGCCGGGGACACGGATGCCGCCCTCGTGGAGGGTCCGTTTGCCACCCTTGAGTCCGCCGCTGCTACCGTGGGAGTTTTTGACATTTGTGGGGCCATTGTCTGAGCAAAACCAGAGCATGGTGTCCTGCTCAATCTTGAGCTTTTGAAGTTCTGCACGAAGGCGTCCCATCTGCTCATCCATGGCGGTGAGGCAGCCGTAGTAGTCCTTATGTTCATCGTATCCGTCGGTATAGGGCGGAGCAGAAACAACGGGTTGGTGGGGAGTGTGGAACCAGATGACGGCGAGAAAGGGGCCCTCTTTTTTACTGGCTCGGGTGATGAAATCAAGAGCTCGATTCATCATGAGCTTGGAGTCATCGCCTGATACCTCACTCGCAGGGACAGGTTGGTCGAGGCCAGTCCAGTAGTGTGTTCCTAGTTTTTCATATTCACCTGGGTGATGGTAGGTATTGACGCCGGATTCGGCGACGAAGCATTCATCGTATCCGTTCTCCCATGGTGGGGAGAAGAACTCGTCGCTTCCTGGACGGCCACGATGTCCGTCTTTTATTTTTGTGGTGAGGGAGCCGAGGTGCCATTTTCCGAAATGACCCGTGTAATATCCCTGTTCCTGTAGTAGCTCGGCGAGGGTGATTTCCTCCGGAGTGAGTTTGCCGATATTAGCGAAACGAATGCCGTAGCGGTAGGGGTGACGTCCAGTGAGAAAACCAGCACGGGTGGGTGAGCAAACGGGGGTGGTGGCATAAAAGCGGTCGAAGCGAATCCCTTCTTTAGCCATCTGGTCTAAGTTTGGGGTGCGGAGTATGGGGTGCCCATTGTAGGCCACATCTCCCCAACCTTGATCGTCGGACATGCAGAGGATGATGTTAGGGTGTGAGCGCTTGCCTAGGGAAGCGTGATCTTCCTCCGCTAAAGCTACGGCGGACAAGATGGCTAGGAGTGAAATGAGAAGAGGCCCGGGGTGGCTTTTGGCGGTCAGTTTTAGGAACATGGGTGATCTTGTGAGAGTTATTATTTTTGAGGCGGTTTGATTAGAGACGTGTTTTCAGGTGCAGGACAGGTGGGAGTTCTGTGTTGGCTTCGGCAGGGAGTGTGATGTTGAGGGAGCCATTAACAAGAGTATGTGTGAGGGCTTGCTCAGGGGTGGTAGCGAGGTGGACGCTCGTGATGGCATTGGAGATGTTTGTAATAGTGAGGGTGTTGTTTTCCGGCCAGTCAAAAAGGGTGACATAGATGGTGTTGCCTTTTTGGGTGGCAATCCAAGGGAAGTCACGATCAAGGGAGGTGTGCGGAGCGGGGCGGTTGAGTTTGGCAAAGCGGGCTTCTTTGTCGGCCTTGCGTTTCAGCGATTCCGCGGTGGGGGTGCCGGGGAGGTTGAAGGAGACGGGTTGGGCGCCATAGACGGCGTCGCCGTTAGCTTTCAGCCAGGTGCCGACTTGTTGCAGGACCTCGACGGATTTGGCGGGAAATTCTCCCTCGGCGGTGGGGCCGACGTTAAGCAGGAAAGATCCGTTTTTGCTGACGACTTCGAGTAATTGTTGGATGACGTGGGAGGGGGTTTTCCAGCCTTCGTCTCCCTTGGTGAATCCCCAGGAGCCGTTGAGCGTCATGCAGGTTTCCCATTTATCCCATGGGCTGTTAGCTGGTATTTCGCGGTCGGCGTAGGAGAGGTAGTCGGTATCCAGCCCCTTGAGCATGTCGAGGTCTTTGCTTGATACCTTATCCATTTTGTTGCCATCGAGAGCGATGCGGCTGTTGATCAGGGTGCTTGGGCTGATTGCACGTACGACCTCGGAGAAAGGTTTGGCGAGAGCTGGGCTCATGCGGCGGGGGGTGTCGTACCAGATGATGGCGGGTTGGTATTGGCTGAGGATTTCCTTCACCTGGGGAATGGAGATGTTGTCGAGGTAGCCTTTCATCTCAGCCATGTCGGAGGGTTCCTTCCAGTTGTAACTCGGCGAGCCGCCACGGTGATACCAGTCCTGGGCGTGGGAGTAGTAGAGGCCGAGCTTACTGAAAGATGACATGGGTTGTCAGGCGGGGGTGGGACCCGCAAAACTGACAACCATGATGATTAAACTAGAGACCGATTCTACCGAACTATTTGAGAGCATCAAGCTTGGCATCGATGCCCACGCCAAGTGGTATTACGTGGCGCGCCAGGTCGACGGGGCGACACCGCAGCCGGTGCAGAAGATGAGCCTGCCGGGGCTGCTGCGATTCATCGCCAAACAGAAGCGTTTGTGCCGGAAGCTCTACACCTGCTACGAGGCGGGCGCTTTCGGCTACCACCTGCACCGCCAGCTCGAGGCAATGGGGGTGACCAACTATGTCGTGCAGCCGCAGGACTGGGACGAGCGGGGCAAGGGAGTGAAGAACGACCGGATTGACGCGCTGGCGCTCTGTCAGCGGCTCGATCGCTTTGTGCTCGGCAACCGCAAGGCCTTCAGCATCGTGCGTGTGCCGAGCGAAGAGGAAGAACGCGAACGGGCGTTGAGCCGGCAGCGTCAGCAGGTGGTGCGGGAACGGCAGCGATTCCAGGCGATGGGTCGAAGTCTGCTCGCGATGCACGGCATCCACGTGACGGGACGCTGGTGGAAGGGCAAGACGTGGGGAAGGATCCAAGCGGAGGCGCCGGAGTGGGTGATTGAACGATTGCAGGTGTTCATCCGCTTGCTCGAGCCGGTGGGAGCCGAGGAGGAGAAGCTGACTGCGGCGATCGAGCAGGCGGCCGAAGAAGAGAAGATTCCCAAGGGCGTGGGTGCGTTGACTTTCGAGGTGTTGCGCCGGGAGGTGGGTGACTGGTCGCGGTTCAATAACCGGCGTGAGGTGTCGAGTTACACTGGCCTGTGCCCGCGGGAACACAGCAGCGGAGGCAAGCGCCGTGGCGGGAGCGTGAGCAAGAGCGGCAACCCGCGCGTGCGGGCGATGCTCGTGGAGATGGTCTGGAGGATGATCCGATGGCAGCCGCGCTACAAGCCGCTGATCAAGTGGGCGCCGGTGCTGGGCGATCCCTCGCGCAGCAGTGCGGTGCGCAAAAAAGCGGTCGTGGCCGTGGCCCGCCAGCTCGCCGTCGATCTGTGGCGGCTCTTCACCGGGCAGACCACCGCCGAGAACCTGGGCCTGATTTACCTGCCGGAACCGGCTCCGATGCCAACGAGGCCGGCCCGAAAGACTGCAAGCGCAACCTCGTGATCGTTTCGAAAAACGCTGACTGAAAAAACACTTTAAACTCCCACGAATGTCGCGCGTCTGAAAATTTCCATGGGCGTTTACCGCGTCCGGCTGATAGATGAGACCGCTCTTTCTTTCATCGACTCGAATAGGTCACCTGGCGCTTTGCAAAAAGAGAGCAAACGCGCGGATAGCAGGCTGCGTTCGTTGAATCCTCGACGGACCAATTACGAAAGAAAGACCTTCGCGGGAACGACTACGGAATCCTCAACCACTTGATTGAGCAAGAAGAGAACGACCGAATACTCTCCAAGAAGAAAAACAAAAAACGCGGATATAGCACGTTCACGCTTGACCAACCTCATAGCAGGAAATTGCTTTTTCAGCCTCGGCTCATTCACGCTCCCACGAGAACAACCACTCATACACTCCCGGCACCTCCTTGGAGCGCCCGGCGGCGGTCGCGTGATTGGCCCCTTCGAACACTGAGATCTTCACTTTGGTGGAACCCAGCTCTTTGAGCGCCTTTTCCATCGCCGGGATTCCCTCCACGCGGGGCTTTGAATCCTTGTCTCCCACCATCGCCCAGATCGGCAGGTCCACCATGCCGTCAAGTTTGCTGAGATCGGGAATGAAGCCCTTGGGAATGATCGCAGCAAAACGGTCGGGGTAGTGCATGGCCCACTCCCAGGTCCCCTTCCCTCCCATGCTGTATCCCATGCAGTAGATCCGCTTTGGATCCACGTCGGGATTTTCGCGAAGCACGTAGTCCAACATCGTATTGAGAGAGTCAGGATCCCACTCGCCGTCGCTTTGAGGTTCCAGAACCAGGGCTTCATACTGCTGGTTCTCCGGCTTGAGGAATTGTCTGATCGTGCCCTGCCACTTCTTCTGTTCAATGTCCCGCCGGCCACCGCCCGAGCCGTGCAAGGTCACGACGAGAGGCAGTTTTTCCTGAGAGGTTTTGATCGGACGATAGAGCAAGACCCTGGGCTTGAGCCTCTCGAATTCCGACGCCACGTTCTCCGGTATTTCCACAACCGCGACGCGGTAGTTGCCCTGGGTCTCGGATTGTTTGCGAAGGCCTTTGCCTTTGCCCTTCCCTTTTCCGTTCTGGGCTTCGGCAGGAATGGCAAGAACAGCGAGCGCTGTGATGATCAGGAGATGGAGAGGCTTCATGGGGGGATCTGGGGCGGGGTCGATGTAGTCGAGTCGGTTCTGGGCTTCGTTCACTTAATCAGTGGATAGTGGAAAGTGGAAAATTGACAATGCCTGGCAGCGGGAATCACGGCTCGCCGAGCTGGTATTTACCGGATTTTCTGGTGCCGGTCCGGATCACGATCCCGGCATCGAGCAGGGGTTTGAGTAGCTTGAGAGTACCTTGTTTTGAGATGTCCAAGGCTTCCCAGATTTCGGCGGGGCGCATCCCGTCATTTTTCTTCAGCAGATCGATGAGTCGTTCCTGGGTGGGAGTGAGGGTGAGTTTGGCGGTTTCCTTTTGCTGAAAACTGCGGATGCGCGCCCATACTCGTTCCAGCGTTTCATGAAGTCCGCGGGCGGAGTATTCGAGCCACTCGGAAAGGTCATCTCCCGCCTGACGCACCTGGCCCAAAGCCGCGTAATAGGCGGGTCGATCTTCCCAGTAGTATTCGTCAACGGAGAAAATATGATGGGTATCAAATCCCCGCCGGTAAAGTTCCCACAGCGCCAGGGCACGGCCGCTGCGACCATTGCCGTCGGCAAAAGGGTGAATGTCCTCAAAGCGGTAGTGAAGAATCGCGGAGCTGAGAATGGGCGACATCTTCGAAGCCTCCTCGTTCCACCAGGTGAGGAGCTCGAACATCAGAGGAGAGACATCCTGATGGGCCGGGGGGAAGTGATCACCGACCTGCACATTGATGTTCCGGTAGCTTCCGGCTTCCCCCTGATCCATGACATTGCCTCCGGCAAGGATGCGGTGAAGTTCGAAGAGGTGCTCGTGCCGGAGGGGCGACTCGGTGACGTGCTTTTCAATATAGCGGAGACAGGCGAAGTAATTGGTCACCTCGCGCTCGGACTTCTCGCTTGTTTCTTCCAGGGTTCGTCCTTCTTCAAGGGCACGAACTTCTGCCAATGTCAGGGGGTTGCCTTCAATTGCCGTTGAAGCATGCACGTTTCGCGTGCGGCTGTCTTTCTGCAAAGCGGGAATCCAGCTCAGATCAATCGACGCTCCCTGAATCTTTTCACGCAAGGAGGCAATCTCCTCAACGAGCGAGAGAAGTTCCGTGCTGATCGTGAATTGGGGTTGGTAAGCCATCCCAACTCATGGTTAACATTAAGTCAACCATAAGTCAACCATAAGTCAACCATAAGTCAACCATAAGTAAACTGAAAGGCAAATTTGGGGCAACTATCCGTTCATGGCAATTGAGAATGGATAATTGAGAATTGCTGTGAGGCTTTTTAGAACTTCCGTGTCGCCACGCTGTATGACAATCCCGACATCAACGGGAGCCACGGAGGCTTCCCAGACCCGGCTCCCGTCCCTCGAAATAGCGCGCTCCTTCGATGAGTTCATTGCGCGCCTCCGGATGATAGCGGAGCGAGACGCTCACTCTTCCAGCGCGCGCCGCGCCTCTTCCATGACGCGCGCGGCCGGGATGGTCTCGACCGACCCGGATTCGATTTCCTTCCATCGCCTGTCAGCTTCCGCCAGCCAGGCCCGCTCCACTTCTTCGGCATCCGCCGCGTCCTCGGATCGCCGGCGCCGAAACTCCTCGATCCATGCCGCAAGCTCGACAACTTCGTCGGAAGTCAGATGCTCAATCGCTGCTTCGATTTCACCCAGGGACGTCATGGTGAGGTAAGTCTACCGGAGTGATGCCCCTGTTTCAAGTCCCCCTCTTGAGATGCGACTCCCGGCCTGGGGCAACGGCCTTTGCAAGCCGCATCGGCGGGATTTCGCGAAGCCGTGAATCGAGGCCGGGGATGAAGATGAGGAGGTCGACCGTGGGCGGCCACGGCGGCGGTGGCGAAGGCCGTCCGCGAGGGACTGGTCCAGCCCGCTCCAAGCGCGAGGAGCGGGGATCCCTTTCCCCGCAGGCGGGCAAGCCTTCTGACACGATCTCGTCATTGCGGGCGCGACCATCTTTCGCGAGAATTCATGGGTCGCCGCTCTACTTTGGACTTTGGCAAAAAGGAACGTGAAAACAGACCGCACTAGAATCTTCGCTGAAATAGTAGTCCCCACACTCCGTGTGGGGTTTCTAATGCGCTCCACACGGAGTGTGGGGACTACTTTGCTGGCCCTCCTTCTCGGGACGCTTGGCGCATGGGCGCAGCCAGCATCAGCCGACTACGATTTCAATCGGGACATTCGCCCCATCCTCTCCGGCAAATGCTTCAAGTGTCACGGGCCCGATGCCGGGTCCCGCGAAGCCAAGCTGCGCCTCGACCAGCGCGACGCCGCCATCGACGCCGGCGCCATTGCCCCCGACGCTCCGAACAAGAGCGAACTCATCGCCCGCATCTCCACGCACGACCGGGACGACCGGATGCCGCCCAAGGGCAAAGCGCTCTCTGCCGATCAGATCGCCAAGCTCACCGCCTGGATCGAAGACGGCGCCCCTTACGAAGAACACTGGGCCTACGTCCCGCCAGTGGAAGCATCAATCCCCGACGCCGCTCACCCCATCGACCACCTGGTTCTGAAGCGCCTCGAAAAGGCCGGACTCAAACGATCACCCGAAGCCGAACCCGCCGTCCTGTTGCGACGTCTCTACCTCGACCTGGTTGGTCTCGTTCCATCTATCGAGGACGTAAAAGCTTTCGAGTCCGATCCTTCACCACAGAAATACGAAGCCCAAATCGATCGCCTTCTCAGGTCGGAGCACTTCGGCGAAAAGTGGGCCACCGGCTGGCTGGACCTCGCCCGCTACGCGGACTCCAACGGCTACCAGCACGATGACCTGCGCACGATGTGGCCTTACCGCGACTGGGTCATCCGCGCCTTGAACAACGACATGCCCTTCGACCAGTTCACCATCGAACAGCTCGCCGGCGACCTCCTTCCCGATCCCACCACCGACCAGCTCGTCGCAACCGGCTTCAATCGAAACGTTCCCACCAACTTTTCCGGAGGAACCAAGGTGGACGAGATCCGCGCCAACGTTCTCCACGATCGCGTCGCCACTACCGGCGCCGTCTGGCTCGGCCTGACCCTCGAATGCGCTCAGTGCCACGATCACAAATTCGACGCGATCCTACAGAAGGATTACTACCAGATTTACGCCTACTTCAATCAGGCCATCCCCGAGATTGCCCAGAAGGACGTCGATATGTTCAAGAAGTACTTCGTCGGCCACGAAATCGCGGTCTACGAATCCGACGCCACCGAGAAGAAAGCCAATGAACTGCGCCAGGCATTGCGCCGACTCGAGAAAGGCGTTGGCGCAGACAAGGAAACGACTGCATCCCAGGAAGAAACATCGATCCTCGAATTCGAGAAGGCCAAGCCTCTCGCCAAAAATCACACCACCCACCCCGCGGAAACCTCGATGGTCAGAGACGCCCCCAAAGGCGGCGGCGCTTTCGCTTCCAAGACCCTCGTGAAGCCCACCGTACGTTCCGCCCACTTCGGAACGGGCTACTCCTTCCCCGAGAAAAACCTCTCCGAAATCTCCTCGGTCGCCTTCTGGATCAAGACCGACATGGCGAGCCGCTTCAACTTCCAGGTCCACGATCGAGCCAACGGGACCAGCGCCTTCGGATTCAACGTCGATGAGTTTACGCTGGGATCCTGGACGCGCATCGTCGCGCCCAAAACGTCCTTCAAGAAACCGCAGTGGGCCAAACAGGAAGCCGACTGGAAACAGGTTACCAAAATCCAACTCACCGCCCACGGCAGCGGTCCCTACGCGAACAACTACATCATCCTCGACAAAGTCGCAGGCCTCCCCGCCACCGAAGAGAGCCTGCGCCTCCAGCGCGTGGAGCGCCTCCGCAAGGAACTCGCCACCCTCGAAACCTCCACCATGGTCATGCGCGACGCCGCGCAACCGGTTGAGACCCACCTCATGATTCGCGGGGACTACGCGTCGCCCGGCGAGTCCGTCGAACCCGGCGTCGTCACCGCTCTGCACCCCCTCGACCCGAACTTGCCCCCAAACCGCCTCGGACTGGCTCAGTGGCTCGTCGCCCCCGAGAATCCCCTCACCGCCAGGGTCACCGTCAACCGCCTCTGGGGCGAACTCTTCGGAACCGGTCTCGTCACCACCCCCGAAGACTTCGGCATGCAGGGCGAAGCGCCCACTCACCCGCAACTCCTCGACTGGCTCGCCCTCGAATTCGTCCGGCAGGGCTGGTCCACCAAGCAGCTCATCAAGACCATCGCGATGTCCTCGACTTACCGCCAGAGCTCCGCGGTGCCGGCGGAAAAAATCGCCAAAGACCCCGCCAACCGCTGGCTCGCTCGCGGTCCCCGTTTCCGCCTCCCCGCCGAACTCATTCGCGACAATCTCCTCGCCGTCTCCCGCCAACTCTCCGACAAGATCGGCGGCCCTTCCGTCTACCCGCTTCAACCGGCCGGCCTCTGGGATGAAATCTCCGGCGCCGACATCACTCACTACCCCACCTCCAGGGGCGAAGACCGCTATCGCCGCGGTCTCTACACCGCATTGCGCCGCGGCAACCCCAACCCCATGATCCTGAACTTCGATGGTTCCAACCGCTCGGTCTGCACCGTTTCGCGCGATCGCTCCAACACGCCCGTCCAGGCCCTCAACCTCCTCAACGACCCCGAGTACGTCGAGGCCGCTCACGCCTTTGCGAAAATCATCGAAAGCTTCCCCGGAACCGACCGGGAGAAAATGATCGCCGCGTTCCGGCGCGCCGTGGCGCGAATGCCTTCCGACGCCGAAGTGGCGGCCCTGGTCGCCCTCTACGAGAAGCACCGCTCCTGGTTTTCGGTAGCGCAGGTGATTCTAAACCTCGACGAGACCATTACCAAGTCATGATGCCGAGCGCGCAGAACCAATTGGTATTCATTGTGGAACCCCGTTGGGGTTCGTTATTGGTTTCCCGTTCTTACCCAGTGTGCGCTTCGCGACACTGGGCTTTGGAATGGAACCGCGTTGCGGTTCTCTTTGGATCCACGACGGAAAATGCGAACGAATGCCTCTCTCGCACGAATCCACTCTCTCAATCATCTGCCCTCAACGCCAAAGGCGTTAAACTCCAAAGCCCAGCGTCGCGCAGCGCACGCTGGGTCACTCATCCGCCAATGAATTGAACCCCAACGAGGTTCCACAAACGATAGCCGATGCCCCAGTCACTCGTACAAATCTACGTGCACATCGTATTCTCGACCAAGGACCGTAGGCCGTTCCTGAGGGACAAACCGTTCCGCGAACGACTCCACGCATATCTTGTGGGCGCGTGCGGAGGACAGGATTGTCCGTCACTGCAGGTTGGCGGGGTTGAGGATCACGCGCATCTGCTGGTCCGACTCGGCAAGACGATCGATATCGCTTCGTTGATCCGTGAACTTAAAAAGGAATCATCAAAGTGGGTGAAAGCTGAATCGAACCTGCAGGACTTCCACTGGCAGAGCGGTTACGGGGCCTTCTCGATCAGCCCATCCCACGTTGAATCCGTTACCGAGTACATTCGGAACCAAGAAGAACATCACAAAAAGGAATCGTTTCAAGACGAGTTCCGGCGGCTCTGCAAGAAATACAACATTGAGATCGATGAACGGTATGTCTGGGATTGATTCGTTGAGGGCATCGCGGGACGATTCGTTGTGGAACCCCGTTGGGGTTCGTCATTTTTTTATGAATACCCAGTGTGCGCTTCGCGACACTGGGCTTTGGAATGGAACCGCGTTGCGGTTCTTCTCCAGACCGGAACGGAGGATGCAAATGAACGCTACTATCTCCCCGGTCAGCCCCATCAAACATCTGCTCTCAACGCCGAAGGCGTTGAACTCCGAAGCCCAGCGTCGCGCAGCGCACGCTGGGTTATCCGTCATCCATTACATTGAATCCCAACGGGGTTCCACAACTGAGAACCAGGACTTTGGAATGGAACCGCGTTGCGGTTCTTTTCGAATCATTACGGAAGGATGCAAATGAATACTGTTAATAGCTCGATGAATCTCTTGAAACGCCGCGAATTCCTCCGCCAGGGAACCCTCGGCATCGGATCCCTGGCCCTGTCCCATCTTCTTCAAAAAGACCTCGGCGCTTCTCTCTCGAGCAAACCCGATCTCAACCCCCACCACCGGGCCCGCGCCAAAAACGTCATCTTCCTCCACATGGTCGGAGGCCCGTCGCAGATGGACACTTTCGATCCCAAACCTGAGCTGGATAAATGGGATGGCAAAAGTCTTCCGGAGGAAGTGACGCGCGGGCAGAAATTCGCCTTCATCACGCCCGAGGCTCGCGCGATCAAATCCCCTTACAAATTTGCCCCCCGCGGCGAAAGCGGCATCGTCATGTCCGAGCTCTTCCCTCATCTCGCGACGGTGGCGGACGAACTCACCGTGGTCCGCAGCATGCAGACCAACGAAATCAACCACGGCTCGGGTGAACTCTTCCTGCACACCGGGCACGGACGCCTCGGCCGCCCCACCTTCGGCGCCTGGACCTCCTACGGGCTTGGCTCCGAAAACTCCGACCTCCCTTCCTACGTCGTCCTCAAGGATCAGCATCCCAACGCCGGGCCCGCCGCGTGGAGCAGCGGCTTCCTTCCCTCTAAACATCAGGGCGTCCTCTTCCGCACCGGTGCCCAACCGCTCTTCTACCTCGACAACCCCAAAGGCGTCACCAGCGCCCAGCGCGGAGATGTCATTGACTCCCTCAGCCAGCTCAACGGGCTCGCCTTCGACCGCTACCAGGATCCGGAAATCCAGACCCGCATCGCCCAGTACGAACTCGCCCACCGCATGCAGACCTCGGTGCCCGAGCTCGCGGAACTGAAAGGCGAACCCGACCACATCAAAAAATTGTACGGTCTCGACAACAACGGAGAGGGAGGCGACTTCGCCAAAAACTGTCTCCTCGCCCGGCGCCTCGTCGAACGCGGCGTCCGCTTCGTCCAGATCTTCAACAAGGGCTGGGATCATCACGCCTCCATCTACGACGCCCTCCCTCGCTCCGCGGCAAAAGTCGACCAGGCCTGCGCCGGCCTCCTCACCGACCTGAAGCAACGCGGCCTCCTCGAAGACACGCTGGTCATCTGGGGCGGCGAATTCGGCCGCACTCCCATGGTTCAGGAAAACAACGCCGGCACCGGCGAGAAAACCGCGCCCGGCCGCGACCACCACAAGGAATGTTTCAGCATCTGGATGGCGGGAGGCGGCGTCAAACGCGGCTTCACCTACGGCGCCACCGACGAGTTCGGCTTC
>JAHEJT010000127.1:11262-14480 GCA_024638765.1 Verrucomicrobiales bacterium | reverse complement strand
CGGCACTCGACACTCGCCCCTCGCCCCTCGCCCCTCGCCCCTCGCCACTCGCCCCTCGCCCCTCGCCACTCGCCCCTCGCCACTCGCCACTCGACACTCGACACTCGACACTCACTCCTTCGCTTCCTGGCCATGGCCCAAACTTACCAGGGCGTTCGCTATCTCGGTCAAATTCAGGATTCAGGGACTGAGCCTTATGAGGGACTGGCCCTTATGACTTCCCCCCCGCCTCGAGGCCGCGCCACCGGCCGCAACGGGTCCCGGTTCCAAAAACGATTGTCCTGATCGTGACAGATGATATGTGGTCGGATTAGCATATCCTGTCCGGAAGGAACGCATCCCGGAAAGCGGTGGCGCTTCCACCAGTCAGAAGAGACCGAGCAATACCGAAGAAGATGGCGCGCAAATCCTTACTCTCCTTTGTTGGCCTCGCCGGCGTGGCGCAAGACGAGCGGCCCAGAGCCAGAAACTGGGGACGCTTCTTCGAGGCGCCCATGCTATTTATCGCCATCTGGATCATCATCGAATGGTATCTCAGTGCAAAAGGCCAATACCCCGAACGCTGGGGAATCACCACCAACTGGATCATCTGGCTTTTTTTCCTCGTCGAGACGTCCTTGCTTGCCTGCCTCGTTCGCGATAAGCGCCGCTACCTTGCGACCAACTGGATCAACCTTCTCATCATTGCGGTCGGTGTCCCCCTGCTCTGGAGCAGCCAGCCTTACGCCGGAGCGCTGCGAACCCTCCGCATCCTTCTCTTGCTGGGAATCTTTCTCGAGATGTCCAGCACGATCCGGCAGATGCTCCGAACCAACAACATCGGCATCACCCTTCTCACGAGCCTCGTCGTGATCGTGATGGCGGGCACCTCGATCGCCGTTATCGATCCCGCAATCGCCACTCCCTGGGACGGCATCTGGTGGGCATGGGTGACGGTGACGACCGTCGGCTATGGAGACATCGTTCCCGAGAGCCCCCAGGGAAAAGTCTTTGGCGGCCTTCTCATGGTCCTTGGTCTCGGCCTCTTCTCCCTCATGACGGCCAGCTTCTCGGCCTTCCTGATCTCCCGCGAGGGGGAAAAGATAGTTGAGCAGGAAGAAACTTTACTTGAAAAGGAAGAAGAATTTCTCGAGAAAGAAAGGGAAGCCGTCAGCCAGGAAACAGAAGCCCTCGAAAAGCTTGAAAAAATCGAAGCGCGCCTCGCGAACTTGGAGGCGGGGTTGGGCCGTCTCGTGGACCAACTCACCGAGAAGGCCCCGGGCAAGAAAGAGGACACCCGAAAGTAGGCGGCGGGCGCACCTTCGACTCCCACTTTTTCCTTCGAAGGTGCCTGGCGATTCAGAAGCTTCAGATTCAGAAACTTCACCGACTGTCGCCTTCGCGTCCTCGCCCACTGCGGTAATTCGGAAACCCAAGAAAAAAAGAAGATCCACCCCCCAATCTTTGGTGCAGACCCCCACCCGGCCCTCAACGAATGCCCGCTCAACGCCGGCGTCCGCCCAGTCCCGGCGGTCCAATAGGCCAGTCCGGAGTGGCACTAAGTTAAGGCCGATTCGGGATAGTGAGACCGGCGTTTATCCTGCCTGCGGCAGGCTCTGCGGATAGGCGTTGCCGGGTCGATTTGCGCTCCGCGCATAGCAGTCGCCGGTGATTTCACGGGCGAGATCCTCCTTCGCTCTTCAAGCTACGGCGGGACAAGCTGCCCGTGTCACTATGCTTATCTTAGTGCCATTCGGGTCAGTCCGACCCCTTTGAGCCCTTTGACATGCAAAACGAAAGTCGCGCTCAAAGAACTTCGCAAAACTTTCGTTTGGCTCAATAGTATCGAACGTAAACCGCTTTGTGAGCCGGAAACGATTATCGGAATTCTCCAGGAATGCGACGAACTGATCGCCATTTTTGTTTCCAGTATCAAAAAACCGCAGAAAGCGATCCGTCGTGACTAAGACCTCAAACTTCAACAATCAACAGTCAAAAATCGGCATTCGCCATTCTCTGCGGCGAATTGGCGGACTGGCCTTGCTCACAGAAGGATCGAGTGCTGAGTGATGAGTGATGATTTTTCAAGGGCGAGGTCCGGAAAAGAAAGGGCTAAAGCCCTCCCTCCAGCGAGTCCTGCGCGCCCCACGCCGCCTTCCCAGTCTCCCGGACAACTCCCCGCATTTTAGAATCGACGTTGGGACTCGGGCCTCGGATGATTCGGGGCACCCGAAAACCCGAAAGCCGACCGGATTCACTGATCATCGATGGACGATCCCTCCCAGAGAGCCGAAGCACACCAGGGCGATTCCCTGCGCGAACGTGTCTGGCGGGTGATCTTCCTGTCGGGTTCGGGCTGGGCGAGAGTCTTCGACGTGGTCCTGCTCTGGTTGATCGCCGGCAGCGTGGTCGTCGTGATGGTGGAGAGCGTGCCTGGGATCCGCGAGCAGCACGGGGATTTGCTTCACAAGTTAGAGTGGCTGTTCACCATCTTGTTTACGATCGAATACGCCGTCCGGATCTGGACGGTGCGGGTCAAGAGGCGGTACATTTTCAGTTTCTTCGGGATCGTCGATCTGCTTTCGATCTTGCCCACTTATATCGATCTCTTTTTCGCCGGGTCAGGTCATTTCATCATCGTCCGGATTCTGCGGCTGCTGCGCATGTTCCGGATTCTCAAGATGGCGGAACATATCGGGGAAGCCAATGTGCTGATGAACGCGCTCAAAGCGAGTCGCTCGAAGATCGCCGTATTTGTTTTCAGCGTAATGGCGATCGTCTGCATCCTGGGCACCCTCATGTACCTGATCGAAGACGCTGCCGGCAACGAAGGATTCAGCAACATTCCCCAGGCTGTTTACTGGGGGATCGTCACCATTACGACGGTTGGATACGGAGACGTCGCCCCGATGACCTTGGTCGGGAAAATGTTGGCATCGGTGATGATGCTGACTGGATTTGCGATCATCGCGGTCCCCACGGGGATCGTTACGGCGGAGTTGAATCGTGAAATCCGGGAGGTGCGGATGGATTCACGCAAGTGCCAGGAGTGCGGAGTGCAAGGGCACGATCCCAAGGCCCGCTTCTGCAAGATGTGCGGGAGGGAGCTGTGAGGCGGCGGCGCTTCGCGTGATTCGTTAATCGTTAAACGGTAAACGGTAATCGGCGATTGATAATCGCTACTTCTTTCGCTCTACCACCCACTCGCAATGCGAGTCGCCACGGACCATGTTCTTGGT
>JAHEJT010000127.1:0-11252 GCA_024638765.1 Verrucomicrobiales bacterium | reverse complement strand
GATAATCGCTAGCTCATTCGCGGTCATTCGCGGTCATTCGTCGTGATTCGCGGGCATCGGCGTTTGAAAGAACGAGTGTCGGGTGACGAGTGGCGAGCGACGAAGGGAGAGGACGCTAGCGGGAGAGGGCGGATTCGATGGTGGCGGCGACTTTCCTGGCGAGGTATTCGGAGCCTTCGGGGGAAAAGTGCAGGTTGCGCGGGCGCTGGAGGCGTTTGAAATCGGGTGCGACGTGCGCGTTGAGGTCGTTTGCTTCGACGCCGTGTTTTTTCATAATGCAAAAGGATGACATGGGGCTAGGTAGACCCCTTTGAGAAGGTATCGCTGAAGACAGCCGCCGGTTTGAGAGGTTCCCGATCAGAGAGTGGGATCGCGGGCATCCCTGCCCGCCTTCAATCCAGATGCGGACGAGACGTCCGCGCTCCCATTCCCCTTCGGGATGGGTTTCGCCAGTGGGTAATCCGTAGTCGGGCATGTGGAGGGGGTTCTTTTCTTTTTGCTGTTCACAATCCAAATTGTGCGTTCCTCTGAAAGTGCGGAATAATACGAGACCATGAAGCGGAGACAATTCGTAACGCGATCCGCGCTGGGAGTCGCGGCGACGACGGCGACGGCCTTTCCGTCCGTGGTCCGCGGGGCCGAGGACCGGGCAAGTAGCGGCCCGCGGCGAATCGAACCCTTAACCACCGATTACACCGTCCTCTGGAAAACATCGAATCCAGCGGAGGAAATCGGGTATTGCCCGGCATTGGCCCGCCTTCCCGGGGACGGACGCCTGATCGGGTGCATGCTTCACGCCGGTCCGAAATCGCGATCCGCGAAACCACGCGAGTGGACGGTCAAGATTCACACGAGCGACGATCACGGCGTGACATGGCGCCATCGAAAGGATGTGGCGATGATCGATTGCTTCCCCTTTGTGGCGGGGTCGTCGGTGTACGTGATGGGCGGGCGCCACGATCTGACCATCCTGAAGTCGGATGATCGAGGCGATACCTGGTCGGAGCCGGTGAAACTCACGGGTGAGAAGCTCTGGTATTCGCATCCGGGCAGCGCCGTGATCGCAAACGGGCGCATCTATTTCGTGATGGAACAAATCACCGCACCCATCGATCAGGGGTTTCCTACGCATTTTTTTGCGCCGGTGGTGCTCTCGGCCCGGCTGACGGACGACTTGACTCAGCAGGAAGCGTGGACTTTTTCCAATACGCTCAGTTTTCAAGACGTCCTCGAAGACGAGGGTAAGCCCAGGCAGCTGGGCGTGCCTTTCTACAGTCCGGGCCGATACGCCCATCCCGTCAACTCCCGCAACATGGCCGAGATCGGCTGGGGAGAGACGAACCTGGTCCAGATCAGGGATCCGGCCCACATCTGGTTCGATCCGGACGGCCGCACCTTTCACCTCCTGTCCCGCGCGGTATCGGGTCGCACCAACCTGGCTTGCCTCGCCAAAGCGGTCGAGTCGGAAGACGGAAGCAAAATCACGGTCAGCCTGCAGGAGGCACCCTCGGGCGAGCCCATGCTTTACGTTCCCCTGCCAGGGGGACAGGTCTCGTTCCACATCGTTTACGATGCAGAGACCCAACTTTTCTGGATGATTTCCTCCCAGGCCACCGACTCCATGCGCCGGGTGGACTTGTTAGATGCGAAGCGTTACGGCATGCCCTCTCAAGAGCGTCATCGCATGGCCCTGCATTTTTCGAAGAACTGTATCGACTGGTGTTTTGCCGGGCTGGTGGCGGCAGTGAATGATGTGGGGCAATCCCATCACGGAGGCAACATGCTCATCGACGGAGATGATCTCGTCATCCTGATGCGCACCGCGGACGCCGCAGCCGCCAATGCCCATAACTCGAACCTGATCACCTTCCATCGGGTGCCGGATTTCCGGGGGCTGGTGTATTGATGGACCGGCTGCGCCGGCAATAATCGAAGATAGGAGATGGAAGATGGCGCGGAGCGGCGGGACGCTTCGCAGTAAAAGGGGCGCTCTTTCAGAGAAGTCCCTGAAAGCTGAATTCTTTGCCAACCTCCTTTTCATTCGCCGCACCCCGGCATTCCCTTCCTCTCGTCCATGGACTAACTCCCTGAAAGCCGAATGATTTACCAGCTTCTTATTCATTCGAACCACCTCGGCGCTCTTCCCTTCCCGAAACAACCTCGGCCGACTGCGATACGCTGGTCGCTTCCCCTGGGGCCAGTCTTGCCGCCATCCAGCGCGCCGACTCCCCGCGCCCCCTTCAGTCCTTCGAAGCTTCAGCGAAGGAGGATCGCTTCCTGCCACGACCCCAGCCTGGAAAGCCGGCCGCACTACCGTCCCTTTCAGGTTTCAGGGACGGACCCCTGCTATTCAATCCCGTCTATCCTCAGCCTGTCGGAGGGTCAGCCCCGCAGGGAAGCTTACTGGTTGATCGGCAACTGACTCACGAAGCTCTGGTCGGCTTCGGAGAGTTTCTTGATGTCATAGCGGTGGCTTTTTCCCCGGGCAGTGAAATAGATGTGGGTCTTCGAGCGTCCCGTGATCTGAACGTCGAGAACCGTTCCATCGGCGTTTGTCAGAGTGCGATCGAGGGGAAATGGTCGTGCTTCCGGTTGCGCTCCCGGGATTTCGATCGCCTTCAGAATCATCGCCGCTTCATCGTCCGGAAGCCCGCCTCGATACGCGATGTCCGAAGGAGGCTTCTTGAAAAAGGTCGCGTAGAAAACGCAGGCCGCGAGGTAAGCACCTTTTTCCGAAGGATGGCTGCCGTCTTCTTTGTAAAGAGCCGTTCCCAGTTTCGGATCTGCCTCGCGCACCTTTGCCCAGGTGTCGCCCACCGGCGCGAGAATCGCATCGCAACGTTTCGCGGCATCTTGGTAACTTTCGCTGAGGGCCTCCTGCATCGACTCGTAGTCGGGAAACCGCTCCGCGTCCATCTTGTCGCCGTCCCTTCGTCCCCAGGTTTGATAAAACACGGTCTGAGCCCCGCTGTCGTCGATGAGCTTGTCGAGTTCGACCGCGGCGTCTTCGAATTTCTTTGGGAAAATTGTCGGAGTCTGGCTCTGATCCTGCAGAACCACCAAGTCCCAGCTGCCTTCCTTGATCCTCTGCACCGTGGTGTCTGTCTGGAGATGAAACTCGAGTGTTTTTCCTCCCGGATGGATGAATTCGATTTCGGTCGAATCGCTCTCGAGGGAAGCTTCAATGAGGCTGGTGACCGTCTTCTTAATCTGCCCGGTATAGCTGTTTCCGATAAACAGTATGCGCGTCAGATCGTCAGCCCGAGCAAGCGGAAACAGGTAAAAAGAAAGTGCCAGCAATAGACTGATGCGTTTCATGGCTCCAGGGTTTCCGGGGTTGGCTTTTTCGTCCTTGTCGGGTGGTACTTGTACTGATCGCGGTCCGGTCCCGAAACCGTGAGCACCTTTCGCGATGCTGCGGTTCGCGCGGGGCATACCTGCTCAGTGAATCAGATCCAGCTGCACCCTTAAAACGCGAAAACAGACCCAAAAAACGGCTCGAAGGACCCTCAGAGCACCCTGAATTGAGGTTAACTACCACACGCTCAGTAACTTCCTGTGGTCCGACCCCGGAACCGGAACCCTGTGGTCCGACCCCGGAACCGGGACCCCGGAACCCACGGGGCACTTACGCCTGCGCACGGCGTAACCAGCCGCCACCATGCCCAGCAGTAACAATGTGGAACCGCCCTCGGGAACGCCCATGGGAGGTTGCGTGGGCTTGCGCGAGATGGAGACAAAGCTACCAGAAACACCATCATCAAATGCCTCAAACGCCTCAATTCCGGTTGCCCCCATCATTAAACTGCCGCCAAATTGTACAAAAGCATCAGCCTGAGTCCTGAATTCGCCAAACCCGGTAGTGGGATTGTATCTGAAGAGCGCGGATACCCAATCCCCTCTGCCACCCGTTCCCATCACGCTGGTGAATCTGTAGATATCGAGATCGCCACTCATGATATCCGGGGTGTCAGATAGTGTCATCATGCCGCTGCCAAATTCGGCAAAGGTACTAAGATACTCGACACTGTATGTGACGCTGACAGCGGAAGCCGACTGGACAATGAATCCCAAGGCAGCGGCGAGAACAAGCAGACGGAAGCGGGCGATTGACTTCATAACGAGCGAGAGCGTGTTTTCTGGGAGTTGTGCCCACCATCAGGCACACGTGTCACCTCTCCCGTCAACGCAAACGGCGAGAATTCTTGTTCGGACGGGCTGATAATCAGCGCCGCGATCCTTCGGACTGCGATAGTCAGACTACCACCTTCACGGATAGGGATGCGGTTCTACATTTCCAGTGAAGGGGTCAGTCCCGAATGGCACGAACTTAGGCGGCCTTGCGATATTTGCTTCGGTGCGGGATTTCGATCACTTCTTTCCGGGGTTTTGTTAGATACTGATGAGGTTTGGGCCGCCGTTTGACGGCCCCCCGGTTCCCTCCTCCCTGGCCTCGCCATCACGAGGTCTTCCGCGATTGTCTCGAAGAGTGCCGCTACTTCTTTCGCTCTACCACCCACTCGCAATGCGAGTCGCCACGGACCATGTTCTTGGTAAGCTTGAACGTAAAATCCGGGTTCAAACTTTCGGCGGCGCCTTCACCCCATTTTTGATGCCCGACCCCGCAGCTATCGAAGTCGACGCCCTGCTCCTTCCATCTCTTGTGCCAGGGACAGTGAGTCGTCCTTCCCACACATCGGTCTTCGCTCGCCTCGACAACTTCGAATTCAAACTCCGGTCCCATGGACGCTTTCGCAAGGAGATGGGTGACCGCTTCGATGTCTTCGGCGTTCTCAGTGGGTAATCCATGGGCATCCGCGAATTCCTTTGCTTCCTTCCCCGCTTCATGCCAGAGCGACCCATTGAACTCCTCAAATTTCTCCTGTCCGACAGCCTCCTTCAGGGCTTTCGAAATAGCAATGTATGCGGCGGTCAATCCTTTCGTCGCCATTTCCCATCTCGCCTTCTCGGGAATCGTTTCTATGTTGTCAGCCATCGATGCAATCTCCTCTCCTGGATTTGTATGGGTGTGATTATAACTGATTCGGAATCTGCGGTTCCCCTCCGCTTCACCCGCCCACGGGGGCGGAAGAGGCAAAATCCGGGTTACTCGCCCCGATTGGACCGCCCATCGGTCGTTTCGTCAAGCAGGGGCCTCAATAGATGGCCTGTCCTTAAGGGACCTTCCTCAATGTGACGCAGGCGTCCCGCCTGCGGTTTTGGGGATCGCAGGCGATTTCCACAGCGCGAGACGCCCTGCGAACGCGCGCGCCAGCAAAGAATTCGCTTAACGTAGCGCCATTCGGGACTGACCCAGTTCACCCCTTTCACCGAACACCGAACACCGACACCGAACACCGAACACCGAACACTGAACACCCCCCTCCCTCCCGACTCATCACTACTTACTACTCACTACTTATTATTCACTTCTCACCTCTCACTTCTTACTTCTCACGGCCGGCTCCGCCGCCCCAGCACCGCTTCCGCATCGCTCTGCAACGCCTGCTCCCGCAGGCTGCGCACCTTCGATGCGCGGATCGGACCGAACTCACGCCCGATCTCCGCTTCCAGCGTGGCCAGCTCGGCCACGTACCGGTGCAGCAGCCGGTCGCCCACCACCGCCCGCTCGCCGCGCAACTTCCGGACCGCGTCCAGATACGTCTTCCGCATCCCCTCCAACTTGGCCGCGCCCGGCGCACCGGAATCCTGATCATCCCCCTGCCCCACCAGCAACGGCGGCGGACCGTCCGACGCCGAAGCCGCATCCACCGCTTTCGTGGCCGCGTCGAGCGCCTCCCCAATCGACTTCGCCGTCGCGTCGTCACCGGCGGCCTCCGCTTCCGTGGCGCCACGCCCCAGAGCCGACAGGTAAAACCCGTCGATCTGTCTCAACCCATGATCAAAGGGGCCTTGTGCCATCGCATCGTATTCCCGGCGGTATTTCCCCTGAATATCCCCGATGCGCGCGTCGACTGATCCCGCCGCGGCAAAGCTCGTCGTTTCGCCCGAAACCGGCTCGATCCAGGCGACGTATCCCCATTCGTCGTCTCTCTTGACCCCGGCGAAGGCGATGTCCGGCGTCGGCGCCAGGCGGTTGATCTTGTCGACGATGCCGTTGGGATTATTCCCCCACGCGAACCACGTGCCGTCCGGACGCTGTGCCGCATACGTGTTGTGAGACGCGCGCACCGCAATGGCCGGCCCCAGCGCTTCGGGCGCCGGTTTCGGGTTTTCGATCTTCTTGCTCCCGAAGGTGAATACTTCTCCTGACTTCGTGAGGGCCACGAAATGAAAGACGCCGCCCTCGATATCGACGACCCGGTCGCCATCGGATTGCGGCTCGCGGACATGCGCGAAATCCTTTCCGATGCACACCGCCCGGCCGCTGGCCTCCACGATCGCGAGGCAGTCTTGATTAGAAGCAATGTCTACCGCGCCCGAAATCGGCACCGGTGGATCGATCAGCGCCTGCGGGCTTTCGTACCGGGGTCCCCACATCTTGACACGGCCGTCTTTGAGGCGGACCGCGCTGAATCCGTACCCTGCGACGCCCTGGACAGCTTCGGTGAGGCCCTCCGGGGCACTCTGCCTCCGGGCGTTGTTCCACACCGTCCCGTCGTTGCGGATGATCTTCTGGTAATTCAACCGTCCATCGAGCGAACTGACGTCGGTCATGCCGTGCGTGTCATTCGCCCGGGAGACGATCTCGCCGTTGGCGCGGAGCGCGGACCACTGGCTGTTGCGAGCCCGGATGGCGATGATATCGGTAACGCCCTCGGCCCGTTCCGCGGTAATGGGCTTCCGTTCGCTGTTCGTGCCCTCGATGCGAAGGCGCCCGGCGCGGCCCCGGTATTTCTCGGGGATCTCCGTAGCGGCAGGCGCGGTTTCTTTATCGGACATAACGCCTTCTTTCGATTCGACGCCGGAACCGGATTCGGTGACGCTCGCATCCGTGGAAGCGGTCTTCGCATCCCCGCCTTCGGCCTGATTTGAGTTCCCCTTTCTGTCGGGATCGCCGGCATCAGCCCCTTCCACCGACCCCTCGCCGAGCTCCATCCGGGTCTCGCCTTGTCGTGTGGATTGCGATGCACTGCTGCTCTCGATGGTGACCTCTTCCGCTTGCGCCGGGGCCGTCCCGGCGTCGGCGAGCTGGGTTTGGTCGGCCGTGTCGCGAAACACAAACCAGTAAAGCGCGCCGCCCACGACGGCGAGGGTGCCGAGAAGAACAGCGACCATTCCTCCCGCGCCCGAGCTTTCTTGCGGGACCGGCTGTACCTGCTTGCGCGCAGTCACGGTGCCACCCCTCGCCTCGGCAGCCACCGCCATGGTGGGAACTGCGCCCGTGTTGCCGGCGCCCCCGCCGACCTTGAGCCGTGGCGTCTTCGCGATCTCCCCGAGCACGGAGCGGATTTCACGCACGTTTGCATACCGCGCGTTGCGATCGGGGGCGAGCGCCTTGGGGATGATCTCGTCGAAACGCCGGTCGATGTCGGGGTTGAGCTTTGAGGGAAGCTCGTACCGGCCTTTCGGGATTTCGCCGGTGAGCACTTCATACATGACGACACCCAGCGAGTAAATGTCGGCGCGATGATCGACCACGACACCCGCCTCGAGGGTTTCCGGAGCGAAGTAATCGGGCGTGCCGATCGCGACTTCCTCTTCGTCATCGGCACCGCCGCCGCCTCGCTGCATTTTCGCGAGCCCGAAGTCCGCCATTTTGACGGTGCCCTCGGCATCAATGAGAATGTTCGCTGGCTTGATATCCCGATGGACGATGCCGTTCTCGTGCGCGTAAGCGAGGGCGTCGCAAATCTGCATGAGAATGGAGAGCCCCTGGTCATACCCCACGCCGCCCTCGAGGAGGAGACTGTAAAGATTGGTCCCCTCGACAAATTCCATGATAAAGTAAAGCGATTCGCTGTCGCTCGTTTCCCCATAATCGTACACCCCGACGATGTTGTTATGACTGAGCTTGGCCATCGCCTTGGCTTCCCGTTCGAAGCGCGCCGCGTAATCAAGATCGGCGCCGTGTTCTTTCGGCAGCACCTTGATGGCGACCGGACGATCCAGCTTGGACTGCACGCCACGGTAAACCGCCCCCATGCCGCCCTGGGCGATCAGCGCGCCGACTTCGTAATGGGGGATGAGGGCTTCCAGTTCCGCCGGGGAGGGAGCGGCGAGCTCATCATGGGAATCAGCGTCTTCGGGGGGCATCATGGAAGGGCTTTTCCGGCGACAGCGCAACCTCGCAACCCGATGGGCATTCCGCAAACCCAAAATGGAAAAAGCTCGAGCGCAAAGGTAACGCCCAAAGTGGCAGGCACAGTCCCTGTGCCGTAACCTGCCCAAGGAAATCTCTCCCGACGGTTTGGCGGAGGGCACAGGGGACTTTGCCTGCTACTTTCCAACCCCCTCACCCCTCTCCCACCCTCGCCACCTCTCCAGACGGTGAGACATGAGACTTGAGACATCTGACCCCTGCTACTCCGTAAAATCTCACGCGGACCTGGTTATGCCCGCATAGCCGTTTTCCCGGAGGCGATATTGCTCGCGACGGATTCAGCCGCCGATTCCAGCCACGAAATCCATTCCTCAAATCCCTCACCCGTGCTCGCGGAGAGCCGGATGATTCGGATTCCCGGATTCTTCTCCCGCGCGTAGCGCTCGCACGCGTCCACGTCGCAATCGACGTGCGCGAGGAGATCGATCTTGTTGATGAGGAGCAACTGGGAACCCGCGATCGCGGCGGGGTACTTCAAGGGCTTGTCCTCGCCTTCCGTGACCGAAAGCATGACGACACGCCCGTGCTCGCCGAGGTCGAAGCCGGCCGGACAGACGAGATTGCCCACGTTCTCGATGAAAAGAATCGAGTCCTCATGGAGCCCGAGATTCTCCGCGGCATGGCCGACCATGTGGGCATCGAGGTGACACCCTTTCCCTGTGTTGATCTGCAGCGCGTCCGCACCTGTCTGCCGAATCCGGTCCGCGTCACGGGAAGTCTGCTGGTCGCCGATGATCGCGGCCGCGGTGCGCCGGCGATTCCGCAGTTCTTCCACGGTTTTCGCGACCAGTGTCGTCTTGCCGGCGCCGGGACTCGAGATCAGATTCACCGCGAAAACGCGCTTCGAATCGAAGGCCGCACGGTTGGCCTTCGCCAGGGAATTGTTCTTTTCCAGAATGTTCTTCTCCAAGTGGACGAGCCTTTGCTGGGGAATACCCGTCACCGTCACGCCCGCCGCGTTGGCGCCGAAATCGAGGTCCCGCCCCGCCGTCCGCCCTCCGTTTCCGGAATGATCCTCCGCATCGGCGTGCGCGTGTTCGTGTCCGTGATCATGGGAATGGCCGTGGTCGTGATGGTGGTGGTGCGCGGGTGCCGCCGCCCGGGCCGGGGCCGGGGACGAATACTGAAACACCTGGGCGCCCGCCTGGTAATAGTGATTGATCACGATCGGTTGAGCGGCGGCGGGATGGGAGTGCGCCACGCCGTGGCTGTGGGCATGAGACTGCTCGTGGTCTTGATCGTGGTGATCGTGACCGTGACCGTGACCGTGACCGTGACCGTGACCGTGATCATGGTGATGATGGTGGTGGCCACCTTCGATGTGGACTTCATCCGAACCGCATCCGCAGACCTCGCACATTATTCTACCTCCAGCTCTTTGATTCTCAGTTCTTGTCCCGTCTCGAGACGGAGCTCATTTCCTCCGCACAAGGGACAGCCGCCGTAATCTTTGCCGAGCTCCACCAGCTGGTCGCAGTGGTGACACCAGGCGCGGACGGGCACCTCGATAATATTCAGGATCGCCCCTTCGGCCAGCGTATTTTTTGCCGCGATGTCAAAAGTGTAGCGCAACACCTCCGGCTCCACGCACCCGAGGCTCCCCAGCTCAAGGACCACGGCGTTCACTTTGTCGAACCGGTGTTCGCGGGCACTCGACTCGAGGATCTCCAACATGCTGAGACATAGCGACATCTCGTGCATAGGCGACTCCAGCTTGGGACAAGAGCTCGTCCATTTCAACCGCTCCTTCGCGTTCCGGCATGACCCGGTGCTCCCGGGCAGACAGTGGCCCTCACCCTCCGCGGGAGGAATCTGGCTCCGCCCATTTGCTGGGGCACCCTTTCTGGGCCAGTTTAAATGTGAGGATCCAGAGACTGGCAGTCGGCCGCAACTGCCAAGACTCTTCCTCGCACCCGCGTGCCCGCGTCCGGCCGTTTTAGCCTGCGCCAAGGCCTGAACAGTGCCCGGGACGGGCGTCAGCCTTGACGAAAGGCCCGCTTGGCGGTGAAATCAGGGCAGATTCACGTATTTGGCACGGAGAGCACCTTCGCCATTACGGTGAACGACAAGCTGCAGGCGTCTGGTGATGAACACTGCGATCCGACAACTCGCTGAAGGCCGCACGATCGATGGGTTTCTTGCTGCGCTCAGCCGCGGACGCCGGATCTTCACGTTGCAGCAAGGCGAGGGTGGACAATATCACCTGGTCCGGGCGGAGCAATGGGATGCCGACAAGCATACGCTTGGCGATTTCCGCCCGATCGAACCACTGAAGTCCCTCCTGTTTCAACCGCGCGAGTTCCTCGGTCGCACGATGCAAAACGCAGAGGCCGAACCGCTGGAGGAACGCATCGTCATCGGAGCGAAGAATTGTGACCTGGCCGGACTCAAGATTCAGGACCACGTCTTCCTTGGCCTGACCCCGAGTGATCCGAGATATGCCGAAGCTCGCGAGAAAACGATCCTGGTCACGTGCGATTGCACCGATTGCCTCGAGGTTTGCTTCTGCCCCGTGCTGAACGAGCAACCGTGGGCCAATGAAGGTTACGACATCAACATTTCTCCCCTGTCCCGGCAGTATCTGATAGACGCCGGGAGCGAAAAAGGAGAGCGGCTTTTGGAAGGCGTGGCGGACTTTCTAACGCCGGCCGACGAGAACCTTCTGGACGAGCGAAAGCAGCGCCGGGCAAAGATGTACGAGCGGCTCGTCGAGCAATCCGCGGCGCACGGCCTGCGGCCCGGCATGGACCTGGCAGGCGCTGTGCGAGGCGCCGCGGATTCCAGCCTGTGGGGGGAATTTGCCGTTGATTGCGTGGAATGCGGTGCATGCAATTTCGCGTGCTGCACTTGTCATTGCTTTCTGCTGGCCGACGGAACGGCCTCGGACAACGTGCCGGCGCGGGGCAAGCAATGGGACTCGTGCCTGTTGATGAACTTTGCCCGCGTCGCAGGCGGCGCGAATCCGCGG
>JAHEJT010000126.1 GCA_024638765.1 Verrucomicrobiales bacterium | reverse complement strand
ATCCGGTGGGGTCCAACAACCGTCTGACGTTCGCCGAGTTCTCCTCGCCGGCGACGAAGTTCAGCGACGTCGTGGACGTGGAGCTGGATCTGACGGCCGACATCAACTTCCATCTCGCGGTGAGTTTTCCCGGGGAGGTGGGCGCGGTCTTTCCGTCGCTGGAAGCGGATTTCAATTTCGACTGGGTCTTCACCCCCTTGGACGACGTGAGCGGGGCGGAGCCCACGGTCGCGTTCAACAACATCGCGCTCAATCTCGGCAAGTTCTTCAGCGAGTTCGTCGAGCCGATCCTTGGCAAGGTGCAGGACGTCCTCGAGCCGGTCCGGCCCATCATCGACATTCTTAGCACGGAAATACCGGTCCTCTCCGATATCGGCCCGTTGCGCGACTTCTTCGACAGTAATAATGACAAGAGCGTGACTCTCCTCGAGGTGGCGGCAAAAACCGCGCAGCTCGACGACGACACCACGGCGTTCCTCGGCATGATCGTGGAACTCGCCGACCTCGTGCTCGACGTGCCCACCGGGACAGGTGACGTGTTGATCCCGCTGGGCCGTTTCGACCTCGACGGGTTCGACGTGCGCCTGCCCGATTTCGATCTGGAAAATTTCGATTTGCCGATGGCCAATCGGACCGTCGCAGACGACATCCTCACTCAGCTGGGGGGCATGCCCGGCCTGAACAATGAGCGGGCATTCCTGGAGAGACTCGAGTTCGGCACTGTGGACGGAGCGCAATCCGGCAATGCGATCAAGTTCCCGCTCCTCGAAAACCCCGCGCTGGCTTTCAACCTCCTGCTGGGCAAACCCGTCGATCTCTTCTTCTTCGACATGCCGCGCTTCACCGTCCGCGGCGGCATCGAGCAGAACTTTCCGGTGGTGGGCCCGATCGCGGTGCAGCTGGCAGGCACTTTCGGAGTGTCGATCGATTTCGACTTCGGGTTCGACACCTTCGGGCTGGAGCGCTACGCCAAAGGGCCCGACGGCGATTTCAGCGCCAAGGAAGACAATTTCACCCAGCCTGGGGAGGTCTTCCTCGGCTTCTTCGTCTCCGATCTCGACAGCAAGGGCAAGGATGTCAGCGAGGTGGTCTTTTCCGCGGGGATCGAGGCCCGCGGGGGCATCGATATCGCGGTGGCCTCCGCCTTTGCGGGCGGCGGCATCTTCGCGGACATCGGGCTCAACCTCAACGACACCGGGGGGTCCTCCGACGGGGACGGCAAGATCCGCGCCGACGAGATCGCCAACAACTTCCCGAGCTGCCTCTTCGACGTCGAAGGCACGCTGAGCGCCGGCCTCAGCGTCTCGCTGTCCGTCGGCATCTGGCCGATCAGGATCTCCTGGAGCTTTACCATCGCGAAAGTGACGCTGCTCGATTTCTCGTACTCCTGCTCCGACGCGCCGCCCCCGATCCTGGCGACGGATCTCGGCGGCGGGACCCTGCGCTTGAACATGGGGCCGCACGCCGGCGACCGGGTGAACGGCAACACCGACGATGGGGCCGAGTCGTTCACGGTGTCGCACGTGTCGGGCGACCCCGGCAATGAAACCGTCCTCGTGTCGGCCTTCGGGCACGACCAGGAATACGCGGGCGTGGCACAGATCGTGGCAGACGGCGGGGAAGGCAACGACCGCATCGCGCTGTTGCCGGACGTGCTGGCGCAGGCCGATCTGCGCGGCGGACCGGACAACGACACTCTCTCGGCCGGAACGGGCGCCGCCATTCTGCGAGGCGATGACGGCGACGACCGGCTCAAGGGCAGCAAGGGCAACGACATGCTCTTCGGCGATGCCGGGGACGACGTGCTGGTCGGCCTCGAAGGCGATGACATCCTGCGCGGTGGTGAAGGCGCCGACCAACTGCAGGGGGACGAAGGCATCGACCAGTTGTTCGGGGAGGGGGGCGACGATTTCCTGTCCGGCCGCGACGGCAACGACATCCTCGAGGGAGGGACGGGTGACGACGAATTGTTCGGCGACGACGGCGACGACATCCTGCGCGCCGGGGCGGGCATGGACAGCCTGCGCGGCGGCGCCGGCATGGATGTGCTCGAGGGCGAGGGCGACCCCGATTCGCTGTGGGGCGAAGACGGGTCCGACACCCTGCGGGGCGGCCCGGGCGACGATTTCCTTTACGGCCATGCCGACGACGAGGACCGGGTCGACGACGGATCGGACGACTTTCTTTTCGGTGAAGGCGGCAACGACACCATGGACGGCGGTTTGGGCAACGACGAACTCTTCGGCGGCCCGAACAGCGACACGTTGTCGGGCGACGAGGGTGACGACCTGCTGGAAGGCGGCGCCGGCGGCGACATGCTGTCCGGCGGGCCGGGGAACGACCGGCTCATTGGCGGCGCTTCCACCGTGACGGGTGTCGACGGCGATGACACCATCTTCGGTGACGAGGGCGACGACGTGATCCTGGGTGATGACGGATCGATCACGCCGGACCTGCCGGCACCGGTGATCGTGTTCTTGGGCGGCAACGGTGACGACACCGTCGAAGGCGGCGCCGGCATGGACCGGATCTTCGGGCAGGGCGGCATCGACACGCTGTACGGCGGTTCCGAGACCGACACCATCGCCGGGGGCCTGGGCAACGACATCCTTCGCGGCCAGGACGGCGCCGACACGCTGGAAGGCGACGAGGGCGCCGACACCATCAACGGCGACGGGGGCGAC
The DNA here is from genome assembly GCA_024638765.1 of Verrucomicrobiales bacterium. Lineage (GTDB taxonomy): Bacteria > Verrucomicrobiota > Verrucomicrobiia > Verrucomicrobiales > DEV007 > JAHEJT01. The sequence goes on along the minus strand of JAHEJT010000126.1, from coordinate 11,907 downwards.
GACCTGATTTACGGTCACAGCAGGAGCGGCGCGGGCGACGACGGCGCGGGGGACACCCTCTTCGGCGACGCCGGCGATGACGACATCTTCGGCCAGGACGGCAACGACGTCGCCTTCGGCGGCCGGAACCGGGACGAGATTTCCGGTGGCGAGGACAACGACATCATTTCCGGCAACAGCGGCGACGACCTCGTGTTCGGCAACAACGGCGACGACGTGATCCTGGGAGACGAGGACGACGACGAGCTTTACGGCAACGCAGGCGTCGACACGATCAGCGGCGGTGACGGCGAGGACCGGATCTGGGGCGGCAGCGAAGGCGACAACCTGTTCGGCGATGCCGGGCTCGACACCTTGCGCGGCGAGGAAGGCGACGACACGCTCCACGGCGGGGCCGGCGTCGACGTCTTGCTGGGAGGCACGGGCAACGACACGCTCGAGGGCGACGGGGGCGGCGACCGGATCTTCGGGGAACTGGGCGACGACATGCTCTTCGGGCACAGCCAAAGCGGGGCCGGTGACGACGACGGGAAGGATCATTTGTTCGGCGGTGAGGGCAACGACGTGCTGCACGGCGATGGTGGGGACGACACCCTGGACGGCGGCGCGGACGTGGACACCCTGTTTGGCGACGGCGGAAACGATGTGCTCATCGCGGGCACGGGCGTGGGCGACAGTTTGAATGGCGGCGACGGCGACGATCACATCACCGGGTCCGACGAAGGCGCCGCCACCGATCCCGATTTCGATGACATGATTTACTTCGGGGACCGGATCGACGGCGGCGCCGGTAACGACATCATCGAGGCGCTGGGCGGCGCGGACCGCATCCTGGGTGGAGACGGCGACGACCGCATCGACAGCGGCATCGGCGCCGACCTGGTGTTCGGCGGCGCGGACGATGACTGGATCTTCGCGGGGCGCGGCCTGGGCGACGAGATTTTCGGGGAGGCCGGCGAAGACGAGATCTGGGGTTCGCATTTTGGCGACGACGTGCTGCGCGGCGGCAGCGGCCGGGACCGGTTGTTCGGCCAGGGCGGCAGCGACCAGCTGTTCGGCGGGACGGACGACGATTTCCTGGACGGCGGCACCGGGACGGACATGCTCTTCGGCGAGGAAGGCGACGACGAAATCCTGGGCGGCGGCGGCGTGGGCGACATGCTGATGGGCGGCGCCGGCGACGACATCCTGCGCGGCTCCGGTGACGGCGCCGACATCATCGAGGGCGGGACGGGACGCGACATCGCCTTCGGCAACGGTGGAAACGACTCCATCAACGGCGGTCCGGGAGACGACATCCTGCGCGGGGGAGACGGCGACGATGTCATCGAGGGCGACGAAGGCAGCGACCTCGTCACGGGCGAAGCCGATCACGACACGGTGCGCGGTCACAACGATGGTGCGACCGCGGACGACGGCGCGGTGGATTATCTTTACGGCGATTTTGGCACCAACGGCGACGAGGCCGGGTCGGGCCGCGACCAGTTGTTCGGCGGGGCAGGCAATGATTTTCTCTTCGGGGAAGGCGAGGACGACGCCATTGATACCGGCGAAGGCACGGACGACTTCGTCGACTTCGGCAGCGGCGAGGGAGTGGTCCCGGGCGATTTCGTGCCGCCGAGTCCGACGCCCGATCCCGCGGTGGCGACGGCGGTAGATGGTGTCGAGGCGGGCGCCGATCTTCCCGACGGTACGCTTTACGGCGGGCGCTGGCAGGAGTTTTCCGGATCCGCCTCCGGGCGCGGCGCCAGCGGCGACGACGGCCTCTCGATCGAGGTGACGATCGCGATCAGCGCGGCGGGTGCGCTTTACGCGACGTGGTCGGACTCGCGCAACGGGAACTTCGAAATTTACGTGGCGCGACTTACGGTCGCCGGCGGCTGGGAAGAGCTGGGCCTCAGCGCGAGCGGCGGAGGTGTCAGCGGGACCGCGACCTCATCGCGGCGACCCGTGATCGCGCTGGACGCGGGCGGCAACCCGGTGGTGGCATGGACCGAGTTCGATAGCTCGGGTAACAGGGATATCTATGCGGCGGTATGGGATCCTGCGGCGGCCGGCGGCGCGGGTGACTGGGTGGCGCTGGGCGCGTCCACGAGTGCGGGCGGCATCAGCGGGACGGGCGCGGCGGACGAGGCGCGGATCGTCCTGGCGGGCGGGCAACCGGCGGTGGCGTGGATCGACGCGGGCGGTGCGGCGGACAATGTGTATTTGCGGCAGTTCGACGGAGGCAACTGGATTGAGTTGGCGGGAAGCGCGACCGGCACCGGAGTGTCCGGATCGGTCACGGGGGCGAGCGACCTGGCGCTGGCGAGCGACGGCACGAAGATCGCGGCGGCGTGGGTGGTCGAGGAAGCGGGCGGCGTAAAACAGGTGCACCTGCGCGAGTTCGCCGGAGCGGCGTGGAACGAACTGGCGGGATCGGATTCGGCGGGCGGGATCAGCGCGACCACGGCTGACAGCGCGGCGCCGACACTGGCCTATCACGCGGGCGATCTCTTCGCGGCGTGGCAGGAAGACGTGCGCACCGGGTTGACGGACATTTATGTGGAGGTGTTCAGTGGGGGAAGCTGGTCGCCGGCGGGGACCGGCGCAAACACGGACAGCGGGGTGTCGGGGACGGGCGGGTTTGCGGGTGATCCGGTCCTCGCGGCCAACGACGGCACGCTTTATCTCTTGTGGTCCGAGGACACGGTGCAGAGCCGGGCGGGCGATCGCGTGGCGATTTACGCGCGCAAATGGGACGGGTCGCTCTTTGAGGAACTCTTGCCGGGGGACGCCGGCGCGGGCATCGGCGTCAGCTTTACCGGCGGCGTCGTGAATGGTCTCTCGGCGGTGGTGGATGCAAGCGGGAATCCGTATGCGGCCTGGGAGGATCAGGGCACCTCGGGCACGCCGGAAGTGCTGGTGCGCGGCGACCTTTATGACATCGACTTTGCGGGGACCGTGCACGAGGCGGACGCAAGCCTCGGGACTTCGGTCCAGGATGTGCTCAATGCGCAGACCCTGGGCGCCGGCGATGTCATCCTCGTCAAGGGGACGCACTTCGACGGGTTTACCGTGACCGCCGCGGATTCCGGGGTGCTCGTTTACGGGGCGCCGGGCGCGACGATTTTCGGGGCGGCAGCGGTGGACGGGGCCGCGGACGTCACCCTCCAGCGCCTGGCGTTGCGCGGCGGGTTCACGGCGACCACGGCCACGGGACTGCAGCTGCTGGAAAGCGTGGTCGCGGGTGGCGCGGCGCTGGAGAGCGGATCCGACGCGCGCGTGGCGCACAACACGATCGGCGGAACCACCGCGCTGGCCTTGGGACAGGACGAGGTCCGGCCCCTGGTGGAATACAACAGCATCACGGGGACGAGCGAAGGCCTGGGGATCTCCGGCGACCCGGCCAACGGGCCCACGGATATCGCAGTGCTTTATAATACCATCGAAGCCACCGGCGGCATGGGGCTCTCGATTTCGGCGCAGAGCAGCGGGGAAATCCGCGGGAACGACGTGAAGGGCGTCACCAGGGGGGTCGACATCGCGGCTGCGTTCGCCGGCGTCCTTCAGGAAAACGAGATCCATGATGCCGTGACGGGTCTTTATTACGGGGCCGCCGCGGGCGTCGGCGGCAACCGCATTTTCGACAATACCACGGGGGTGGAAGCCCGCGTGGATTCCGCGGCGACGGGCTTCGGCTTTGTCGGAAGTCTGGAGCCCAACCACATCTATGACAACGTGACGGGAGTCGATCTCGAAGGCCGGATGCGGCGGCAGCACATCTTCGGAAATGACACCGGCGTGACCGGCTCGGGCGTGCTGGGCCCGGTGGACGACCTCGCAGACGCCAACCTGATCGACGAGAACACGGTGGGGGTCGATTTCGAGGGGGTCATCCAGTTCAACCGGATCGCGCGCAACGGGACGGGGATCGTGGCGCACGACGACCAGGTGGTGACGCACAACCTGATTTACCGGAACACGGGAGAAAGTTTGGACGCAAATGGCGTAAAAGATGTGCGTATCCTCCAGAACACGTTTTACTCGCAGACGGGGGATCTGGTCCGGGTGCGCGGCGGCGCCAGCGAGGTCGAGGTGCTCAACAACATCCTTTACGCGGAGACAGGGTACGGGATTTACGTCGAGAACGACAGCCAGAGCGGGTTCTTCAGCGATTACAACCTGCTGCACCGGGAGCCGGCGGGTCACCTGGTGTTCTGGACGCGCGATTTCGACGACATTCTCGACTGGCAGGAGGATGTGTTCGTGCACGACCTGCACTCGCTGGGCTCGACCGCGGTGCAGCCCGAGTGGAGCAAGCCGCGCTTCCAGAGCCGCGGCCAGGACGATTACCGGTTGTTCGACCTGACGGCGCGCCAGCGGTTCAGCAGTCCGTCGATCGACGCGGGGGCGCCGTTCGTCGACGAGGGGCTGCCGGCTTCCTACGAAAACCTGCTCACCAACCCGGGCTTCGAATCGGGTCTGTCGGGCTGGACGACGAACATCGAGGCAAGCGCTGGGGGCGCGAATCCGGATCCGCATTCCGGGGCGGCCTATTTTCTGCCGGGCAACGTGGCCGTGGGGACGGCGGCGCAGACCGTGGATCTCACGGCCGCGGGCTTCAGCGTGGCGGAATTGGATTCGCAGGACCTGGTGGCGGTGTTCGGCGGCCGGGTGCGCATGGGGGACGCGGCCATCCCGGACAGCGCGGAGATCACGCTGTTGTTCCTCGACGGCACCGGCGCGGAGCTGGGTGAGGTGACGGTGACGGCGGGCAACACCCCGGACCGCTGGGAACTGGTGGGGGGTGAGGAGCATTTGCCCATCGGGACTCGGAGTGTGCGCATCGTCTTCGAGGGGACGCGCACCACGGGAACCACCAACGACGCCTTCCTGGACGGGGCGTTTATTTACGTGCAGGAAGACACGGTGGCGCCGGATCACGGCGCGCACGGGAACACCGCGGTGGAGGCCGGGCAAAGCACGGCGACACACTTGGCGCTGCGATTCCCGGATCTTTACACCGACTGGGAACGGGACCGGCCCCGGACGATTCTCTGGGATTCGCACGGCAACACCGGCGATTCCGCGGTGCGCATCGATCTTTACCGGGACGGGCCCGAGGGTCCTGAACTGCTGGTCAACCTGGCGGCGGCGACCGAGGACGACGGCGAGTTCCTCTGGACCCCGGCAACCAACGGGATCGATTCCGGGACGCCGGGTCTGCGCATCCGGATCTCCCTGGTGTCCAATCCCACGGTTTTCGACCGGAGCACGGAGGCGTTTACGGTGCCGGAAGACACGGTAACCTTTTACGTGAACGACGGGGATTTGACCGACGACGAGTTCACCTCGGCGCCGGGCAGCAATCGCAACACCGGCAAGACTGCCGACGCCCCCAAACCGTTCTCCTGGAACGTCCTGCGCATTTACAGTCTCGGCCCGACCGAGACGCTTTTCGTGGACACGGGGGATTACCCGCAGATCAACCGTCTCGTGATCTCGGCCGTGGCCGGGGTGGGCGACGACGAGGGCTTCGTGATGACGGGTCCGGCCGACGTGTCGCGGGAGGCGCTGCTGCGTCACGCCAACCCGCTGACAGTGGCGCCGGTGGTGGAGCTCAACGATGCGGATTTTGTGGCGATTTCGAATTTCACGATGGACAGCGGCCAGTATGGGCTGTGGGTGCGCAACAACAGCGTGAACTTCTCGGGCTCGTTCCTGACGGTATCCAATCACACGCTGGACGGCGTGCGCCTCGATACCGGGTCGCAGGCGACGACGCTGGACCACGTGACGGCGTTCAACAACGATCGCTATGGCATTTACGTCGACAACCGGATTGCGAATGTGAGCGACAACACGGTGTTCAACAACGGGGACACCGGGATCTTTTTGAGGAGTACCGGTGATTCCACGGTCGAGGCCAACGAGGTGTCCGGCAACGGGCGCCACGGGATCGACATTCAGAATTTCGTGGGAGGGACGCGCGCCGTGGTGGGCAACCTTGATCTCACCCTGGAGCGGGGCAACCGGGTGCGGGACAACGTCGGATCGGGGATCGTGACGAGTTCGAATGTGGATGTGCTGGGCAACACCGTGTCCGGACACGCCGGCGTCAACGATGTAGGGATCTCATTTGGCGGTGGCAGCGGGAGCACGGCGTCCCGGAACGTGGTTTACGGCAATTCCATCGGCTTGTCCGGCTCCGGGACCATCACGGAGAACCGGATTTACAACAACTCCGGCACCGGTCTGTCCGTGGGGAGCACATCGACCGTGTCGCGCAACGTGATTTACTCGAACGGCACCGGGATCGGGGCGGGGTCGTTTTCCGCCGGGCAGATCGATCACAACCTGATTTACGGGAACGTGTCCCACGGGATCGTGATAGGATCCGGCGGCGGCGCGAAGACGTTGTTGAACAACACGATCTTCGAACCGGACGGAGACGCAGTCCGGCTCGCAGGCAGCGCGAGCAACGTGGTGTTGCGTAACAACATCCTGTGGGTGCAGGGCGGCAATGGGATCTTTGTCAGTAATGCCAGTCAGGCCGGACTAACCAGCGACTTCAACTTGATTTACGCCACCGGGACGGGCTCGGTTGGTTCCTGGCAGGGGGTGGCCCGCGACACGCTGGCGGCCTGGCAAAGTGCCTCCTTCCAGGATGCCAACAGCGTTTCGCAGGATCCGCTCTTCGTCGATATGGACGGCGCGGACGGGATTGTCGGATTCGGCGGGATGTCCAACGACGGGCGCGACGACGATTTCCACCTGCAGAGCACGCTGGGGAGCTTCCACGGCGGCTCCTTTGCGCCGGTGGTCGATGCCGTGTCCGGGTTGCCGGTCTTCCTCGCTCCGGCGGAGACGCCGGACGCCGCGCAGTCACCGGCCATCGATCGCGGCGCGCCCGGCGACGACTTCTCACTGGAACCGGCGCCGAGCGGCGGGTTCATCAACCTGGGCACTTACGGCAACACCGCGCAGGCGTCGAAGAGCCCGGCCGAGTACGTGCTGGTGCTGGTTCCGGACGGCGGTGAAACCTGGCCCGCGGATCAGACCTTCACCATCCGGTGGCGCACCCATGACTTCACCGGGACGGTGGACGTCGAGCTCTTCGAGTCGGGCAATCCGGCGCCGGTCCTGGTGATCGCGGACGATGCAGCCAACAGCGGGGAGATCCCGTGGACCGTGCCGGTTTCGGTGCCGCCGGGAACGGATTACCTGGTCCGGGTGACCCGCAATGACAGCGCGGTTTTCGATGAGAGCAACGGGACTTTCGAGATCACGGGACCGGTCAGCATTTTCTATGTGAACGACGACACGGTGGAGGCTGGCGATTTCACGACGGCGCCGGGCGACGACGCCAACACGGGGACCTCGCCCGATTCCCCGAAGGTGTCGATTCGGGCTGTCCTGGAAGCTTTTCAACTCGGTCCGGGCGACATCATCCGGGTGGACAACGGGGTTTACGATCTGGCGATCAATACGGTGATCACGAGCGATGACGCGGGGGTCACCATCGAGGGGTTCGAGGACCCGGCGTTCCCGGACCGGGTTGCCCTGGTGAACCGGGACAACACGGGCAGCGGAAACTATGCGTTTGAATTGGTGGACGCGGACGACGTCACGTTGGACAGCCTGCTCATCACGGGCGGGCAATACGGCATCTTTGCCGGTGGGTCCTCCGACAGCGACGGCGTGCGCATCATCGACAGCACGATTTTCGGCAATCTCGCGGGAGGCATCTACCTGGAAGCGTCCAACGACGGGGCAGTGATCAGCGGGAACGAGTGGTTCAATCAGAACAGAGGCATCGAGGTGCGCGGGGCGGATGCGGCGATCACGGGGAACCTGGTGCACGAAAACGCGCAGCAGGGGATTTTTGTGACGGGTCTCCGCGCCGAGGTGAGCGGCAACAACGTCTACGCCAACAGCATCGGCATTCAGGCGGTGGGCTCGGGTGCGCTGGCGGACCGCATCCTCGTCAGGGATAACGACGCCCACGACAATTTCCAGATCGGTATCTCCGCGAGTGGCTCGGTGCTGGTGACCGAGAACCGGGTTTACCGGCAAAGCGGCACCAACGACGAAGGCATTCGGGTCGGGGGGGGCGCGGCGGCGGACGACAACCGGGTTTATGGAAATTTTGAGGGCATCGATGCGGGCGGGAGCGGGCCGGTGACCAACAACGTCGTTTTTGACAGCACCACGGGCATCGTCATCCATAGCAGCTCCTTAGTGCAGGGCAACGAGATTTATTCCAATACCAACGGCGTCATCGTGGGCCTTTTCGCGTCCGGGCGTTTGATGAACAACCGGATCTTTGGCAACAGCGCGCTGGGAGTGCTGGCTTCGGGCGCGAGTTCGGGGTTCACCATCGAGAACAACACCATTTACCAGCCGGCAGGAGATGCCATCCGGGTCCAGGGCTCATCGCGGAATGTCCAGGTGCGGAACAACATCCTGTGGGTCGAAGACGGGTTCGCGCTCTCGGTGACCACCGACAGCCAGCAGGGATTCGAGAGCGATTACAATCTGTTTTACACGCCGGGCAACGGAAAGGTGGCGCTCTGGCAGGGCGTGGAGTTCGGCCAGCGAGTCGACTGGTTCCTGGAGGTGGGTTTTGATGCGCACGGATTGCAGGGCGATCCGCAGCTGGTGGATCCGGACGGCGCTGACGGGATCGCGGGATACAGCGAGGCCGTGATCGGGGCGCCGATGATTATCGACGACGGCGATCCGGGGTTCGCGGTCAGCGGTCCTTCGACCACGGTTTCGGGGAGCGGCGGTTTCAACGACGATTACGAATCGATCGAAGCCGGGGACGGCAGCGTGGCGGCGACGTGGACCTTCACGGGACTGACGCCGGGGGCGACCTACGAACTGGGCGTGACCTATCAGTTCCTGAACAACGTCGCCGTGGCCACGAACGCGGGATTCCTGGTTCTTGACGGGGAGAATCTCGTGACATTCAACTCCGTCAATTTCCGCACCGCGCCCGGGGGGATTGAAGAGGCGGGGTTCGATTGGGATCGCTTGGGGATCGTGCGGGCGCAGAGCGACACCCTGGTGGTGCGCGTGACCGACGCGGCCAACGGCGAGGTCCGGGCCGACGCGGTGTTGCTGCGCGAGATCGAGGGCGATGGCGGAGCAGACGACGATTTCCACTTGCAGAGCGGGTCGCCGGCGATCGACGGCGGGAGTCCGGCGACGCCTTACCTCGAGGAACCGCAGCCGAACGGCGGGCGGGTGAACATGGGCGCGTTCGGGAACACGCCGGAAGCGGCTTCCAGTCCCGTCCAGGTGGTGCAGGTGCTGGATCCCAACGGGGCGGAGAAATTCGAAATCGGCCAGGTGGTGCCGATCACCTTCCGCTCAGCGGGCCTGACGCCGTTGCATCCGGTGGCCATCCTCAACGCCGGGGGAGCGGCGGTGGACAACTGGCTGGCGGGAAGCTCGTTCCGGACCGGGGGCAGCGTGGGCAGCACGACCAGCGCGATCGACCTGGGCATGGTGACGGATCCGGCACCGGAGGCGGTCTATCAAAGTTACGCGTTCGCCTCCACCGGAGTGGGCAACCGCTTGGTTTACGCGCTGCCGGTCCCGAACGGCAGCTACACGCTGCGACTGCACTTCATGGAACCGTCCACCAACGCGGTGGGAGCGAGGGTGTTCGATGTGGTGCTGCAGGACACGGTGGTGCGCGACGACTTCGACATCCGCGCGGAGAGCGGGGCGCAGTTCAAGGCGGTGGCGCTGGAATTCCCGGGAATCACGGCGACGGGCTCGCAAGGCCTGCGCATCGAACTGGTCAATCAATTAGGTTTCGGAGCGTTGCTTTCGGGGATTGAAGTGCTCTCGGTGAATCCCGGCGGGGTAGCGGCGCCGACCTTCGAGGTGGAGGTTTCCACCACCGGCGGCTCCAGTTGGACCAACGTGGCGAGCAGTGTGGCGGTGGACCGCTTCGGGCGCGGCCAAGCGACGTGGACCGCCGACGCGGAAACTGCGGGCAGCGCGGGCCTGGTCCGGGTGCGGGCCAACGACGGCAGCCTGCCGGAAGACACTTCGGATAGCGGGTTCATCGTGGCGAATTCCGGACCCGACTATTATGTCAACGATGGGGACCTGACCGATGACGTCTTCACCACGGCAATTGGGGACAACGCCAATACCGGGAAATCGCCGGACCAGCCGCTGGCGAGTCTCTTCTCGCTGTTCAACGCTTACCGGCTGGAACCCGGGGACGTGGTGCACGTGGACACGGGGACTTATATCCTCATCCGCAATCTGCAGCTGACTTCGGAGCAAAGCGGGATCACCATCGAAGGGCCCGAGACGGCCGCGGCGCTGTTGGACCGCGCCAACTTGGGAGCTGGCAGTTACGTGATCGAATTGATCGACGCGGATGACGTGACGCTGGATCATTTGCACATAACGGGCGGACAATACGGGATCCTCGCCGGCAACGGTTCCGACAGCGATGGCCTGATGGTGAGCGACAGCAATATCTTTGGGAATCAGGAGTGGGGTATTAATCTGGGCACCGGGAACGATGACGCCACCCTCACCGGCAACCGTGTGTTCGGAGAGAGCCCGGGCGGCGGCGCCACTATGAACAACGGCATCTTTGTGGCGGGGACCGACGCGGTCGTTACCGGGAACGAAGTTTTCGAACTCGACATCAACAGCACGGGCATTCGGGTGTCGGGCGCGCGCGGGACAGTGAGCGGTAACCGGGTTTACGGGAACACGACCGGGATCATTGGAGACGGGAGATTTATAGGCGGTGAAGCGAATCGTCTCCTGGTCGCCGACAACGTGGTGTTTGGCAACGCGAACACGGGAGTGGCGGCGCTGGGGAATCTCCTCGCGCAGAACAATGAGATTTACGGCCACGACGGCTTCAGAGCTGAAGGCCTTTCGCTGCAGGGCGCGATTGCGACCGGCAACGCGATTTACGGCAATTATTACGGCGTTTCCCACTTTCACGGATCGCTTTTCGACAACGACATCTACGACAACTCGGAGGTGGGCGTGCGCAGCGATAGTTCCGGCGATATCCAGTTCAACCGGATTTACAGCAATGGGGAAGGCATCCGCACAAGCCTTTTCACGAGCGCGAGGATCCTGAACAATGTGATTTACGCGAACGTGAACCGCGGCATCGGGATCTTCAGCGGGACCACCTCCCTTCTGCTTGTGGAGAATAACGCCATCTATCAGCCTGCGGGCAACGCCATCGAGGTCGGGGGTGGGACGAGAAACCTGAACCTCCGCAACAACATTCTGTGGGTCGAAGACGGTTACGCGGTGTCCGTGGCGGCGGACAGCCAGCGCGAATTCGACAGCGATTACAACTTCTTTTACACGCCGGCCAATGGAAAGGTGGCGTCCTGGCAGGGGACGGAGTTCTCCGGGCGCGTGGACTGGTTCCTGGCGACCGGCTTTGACGGAAACAGCGGCGAGGGTGATCCGCAGTTCGTCGATTTCGACGGCGCGGACGACGTCCTCGGATACAGCGAGACGCCGGCGGGCGCGGCACGCATCATCGATGACGGGGATCCCGGCTTTGCGGTGAGCGGGCCCTCCACGACGGTGACGGACGGCGGGTTCGGAGATGATTACGAGTCCATTCCGGCCGGGGACGGAAGCGTCGCGGCCACGTGGACCTTCACGGGACTGACGCCGGGGACCACTTACGAGCTGGGCGTGACCTATCCGTTCCTGAACAACTCTGCGGTGGCCACGAACGGGGCATTCCTCGTTCTTGACGGGGAGAATCTCGTGACGTTCAGCTCCGTCAATTTCCGGACCGCGCCGGGCGGAATCGAGGAGGCGGGCTTCGATTGGGATCGCTTGGGGATCGTGCGGGCCCAGGGCGACACTCTCGTGGTGCGCGTGAACGACCGGGCCAATGGCCAA
>JAHEJT010000125.1 GCA_024638765.1 Verrucomicrobiales bacterium | reverse complement strand
GCCAACTCCAGCATCCAGCTCCGGCCCCTCGCCCCTTGACCCTCAAGTATGTCCCAACGCGTCCACGATTCCCGCCCGGGCCGCGCGCCGCGCCGGGAAGATCGCCGCGAACATCGTCAGGACTGCCAGGAAGCAGAAGGTGACGATCAGGTATTTCGGCACCAGCAGGATCTGCCAGCGGACCTCTCTCGCCACCATCGGCGGCACCCAGGTGGGCCGCAGCATCTCCACCGCCCACCAGACTCCCACCGCCAGTGCCAGGCCGATCAAGCAACCGATCACACCCAGCAAGACACTCTCGATCGCGAAGACCTTGATGACGCCGCGGCGCCGCAATCCCATGGCCCGCAAGGTGCCGATCTCGCTGGTCCGCTCCATCACCGCCATCCCGATCGTGTTCATCACGCTCATGCTCACGATCACGCTCAAAATCACGAACACCACGGTAAAGATGATGTCGAACATCGATTTAGTGCGATGGTAAAGCTCGGAGATCTCGTCCCACGACTTGATTTCAAAGGGCAGGTTCCGCTCCGCAAAGATTTTTTCCAGATCCACGCGCACCTCCGCCAGATCTCCGCGATTCTCCAGCAACATCACCACCAGCCCCACCCCTTCGGTGTCATAAAGCTGCTGTGCCAAAGGCAATGGCATCGCGATCAATTTGTCCCGCACTGAATCATTGAAATTCTCGAAGATCAGTTGGGTGGTCGCATCGAGCGCGTTCATCTGACCATCCAAGGTCGGCGCCATCAGTATCACCTGGCCGCCCGGCTTCATCGCCAGACTCTCCGCAAGCCCGGCGGCCACCGCGATGGCGTAGGGCGTTTCGTCTGTCAGCGATTCACCCTGGAGGGATTGGTTCTCGGGATTAACTCGTTCCGCGCGATCAGAAATTTCCTGCTGCTCGGAGGGCAGCATGGCTCTCCCCACGAAGATTGCGGAAATCTCTCCCACATTGAGATAACCCGTGAGATGCATCCGGCCGGCGGTCACCGCGATCCGGTCGTCGGCCGCGCCGATTTCCTTGATCGCCTGAAAATCCTCCGCCGTAAGAAAATACTTCCCGGGATCGATGGCTCCCTTCTCCAGGTATCCCTTCTTGTAAATCTGAAGGTGGCCTTCCGCCTGCGCGTGAATGAATGAGTCCCGCAGGTTCTCGAACATGTATTCGGTAAAGCCCCCGAATACATTGACCGCAGAAAAACCCAAGGCCACCGCGCAGAGCGTCAACAGCGAGCGCCGCTTGTTGCGGAAAAGATTGCGCAAGGCGATCTTGGGCCAAGTCATTGTTTCCCTCCTTCTCCGCCGATGCCCGGTTCGGACGTCACGTCCTCCACGATCAAGCCGTCCTGAAGATGGACCCGGCGATCCACGCGCTCCAAGAGCCGCTCGTCGTGCGTCGAAAAAATGAAAGCCGCCCCTGTCATATGATTCACACGACGCATCAGATCGATGATGCGCATCGCGTTCTCAGAATCGAGATTGGCGGTCGGCTCGTCCGCAATCACGAGATCCGGATTGGTGATCAACGCCCGGGCGATAGCCACACGCTGGCGTTGTCCACCGGAAAGTTTGGCCGGCCGGTGATGGATGTGACTCTCCAGGCCCACTTCCTTGAGCTTCTCGACACTGCGCGCCCGCGCTTCCCGCGTCGAGACCCCCCGCATTTGGAGGGGTAGCATCACGTTCTCAACCGCCGACAAGACCGGAACCAGGTTGAAATTCTGAAAAATAAATCCGATGGATTTATTCCGCAAATCCGTCTGCGCATCGTCGGAGAGAGCATCGATACGTTCTCCCTCCACGATCACGGTCCCCGCCGACGGCTCATCAATCACCCCGATCAAGTGACAGAGAGTCGATTTTCCCGAACCCGAGGGACCCCAAATCGCAACAAACTCACCCCGATCAATCGTCAGATCAATACCCTTGAGAGCGTGGATTTCCGTTTCCCCGAGTTGGTAGACCTTCCGGGCCTGCTGGATTTCTACGAGCGCCAATTCCGTGTCTCAGCTGAATACGTTGCGTTGCGATACCTCATCGCCCCTTCAGAAACAAGGCCTTTCTCCGCCGGAGACAGGGGCGCGCCCACCCGTCGCAGCCCCCCGCACAATTGCCTCGCAAAATGGTCCCAAATTGCCGAAATTTCCGCTTGGCGGCGCCATCGGCCGGAGAGAGGTTGCATCATGAGCTGGGAGTGGGTCCTGTGGACGATTTGGATTCTCTGGATTCTCCAGGGATTGGCCTGCCTTTACAATATCGGGGCTTACTCGCGTCTCATGGACGCTCAGGACGCCAACCTGGATCCCCAGAGGATTTCCCCGGCTGCCGCACCCGCTGTGGTCATCATCCCCATGAAAGGCGTCTGCGACACGACCCGGGCGTTTCTCCGCGGACTGCTTCATCAGGACTACCCGGGATACCGCCTTCTCTTCTGTTATGAATCCGACCACGATCCCGCAGCGCAAATGCTGCGCGAGGAACTGGGACTCGGGGAGGAGGAAACATGCTGGCGCCCCGGCAATGATCACACCGCCCCCGGACTGGAGGAAGTGATTCTCGTCGCCTGCGGCAAGGCGGACAAGTGCGGACAGAAAGTCCATAACCAACTCGCCGCCATGCGGTTGATCAATGGAACCGAGGCTCTCATCGCGTTCGCCGATGCCGACATGCTCTGCGGTCCGGACTGGCTCTCCCAACTCACGGCGCCGCTCAACCGGGGGACCCACCACTTGGCGGGCGCTTACCGATGGTTCATTCCCGAGGCCAACAACGCACCCACTCTCTTTGCAAGTGTGATCAATGCCTCGGTCGCCACTCTTGGAGGCAGGGAATTTTACAACGTCCTCTGGGGCGGCTCCATGGCGCTGACCCGCCAGGCCTACGATCGCCTCGACGTGCCCCGGATCTTCTCCGGCAGCCTCAATGACGACCTGCAACTGGCGCGTTCGGCGCGCCGCGCGGGAATGCGTCCCGCTTATATCAGGTCTCTCCTTGTGCCATCCCCGATTTCTTTTACCTGGAAATCCTTTTTCGAGTTTGCTCGCCGGCAGTATTACCAGGTGCGGCATTACACTCCCAAACTTTACGCCGCCGCCATGGTCGGCACCGCCCTTTACACCGCCGGATGGCTTTCATCGATAGCGGTGGCACTTAGCGGGTACACCGCCGCCTGGATACCCTGGATCATCGTCAACCTCTTCATCGATCAACCGCGCGCCGCCCTGCGCATCCGTCTCGCAGGACGGCTCTTCGATTCTTCCCACGCCCAAGACATCCGAAAGACACGCGTGCTCGAGCACCTGGCGACCCCCCTCTGGATGGCCCTCCACGGTCTCCTCGCGGCCAGCGCCCTGTTGATGGGGCACGTTTCCTGGTCGGGAGTCACCTACCGCGTCTACGACCGCCAGAAAATCGATATTCTCTCCCGCAGCGACGCAATGGCGGAGTGACCCCGCGCCCCTCCGGGGAACAATGACGAATTTCGAATTTCCAATGACCAATTTCTGAGACCCGCCGCCCGATGCCCGGTCCTCGCCCCTCGCAATCGGCATTCGGCATTCGGCATTCTGCATTTCCGGTCGCTCCCCCTCCCCACCCGAATGTAGGTGCGAGCGTGAGCGAGTACCCCGTGAGCAAGTACCCCGTGAGCGAGTACCCCGTGAGCAAGTACCCCGTGAGCGAGTACCCTGCCTGGTATCTCGACCCCTTGTCCTCCGCAGCCTTGAGGAAGGAGAATCGACCCCTGCTGTTTTTTTCACAAAATCCGGCGACAAATGGTTTCATCTGCATTAACTTTGTGACACAAAGTGCCGGCATCCGATACCAGTGACCCGCGTTTGGCCCCCCTCCTCCTGCGGATGCCCGCCATCCTCTGCCGCGGCGAGACCACCCCCGTCCTCCAGTGGCTCCAGCATGCCCAAAGCGGTAAATCGCTCCTCCGCTGCCTCGCCATTATCGTCGCCGGGTGCATGGCCTACGGCTTCACCCTCGGAATCTGGCGCGCCCCGCTGATGGCCTGTTTCGTCGCCGTGAAACTCCCCCTCCTGATCCTTCTCACCGTCCTGGCCAACGGCGTCCTCAACGGCCTCTTCGCCCAGATCCTCGGCACCGGCCTCGGCTTCCGCCAAACCCTCCACACCATCCTCATCAGTTTCACCACCTTCTCCATCATCGTGGGCGCACTCAGCCCGGTGACCCTCTTCATGGCCCTGAACACACCCGAATACGGCGGCACGGAATCCACCCGCTGGCACGGCTTCACCTTGCTCATCCATACACTCCTCATCGCTTACGCCGGGATCCTCGCCAACATGAAAATGCTGCGCCTCCTGACCGTGTTTTCCGGCGACCCCCGCGCCGCGACCCGCACCTTCCTGGCCTGGACCGCGGGTAACCTCTTCCTCGGCGCCCAAATGGCCTGGGTCTTCCGGCCCTGGTTCGGCAGCCCCGGCCTCGATGTCCAGTTCCTTCGGCCCGACCCGCTCCGCGGAAATTTTTACGAAGCGGTTTTCACCGCGACCAAAAATGTCGCCGGAGTCGGCGCGCCGGCCCTCCTCCTGCTCGGTGCCATCATCCTCACCATGGCCACGATCATTTTCTTTCAGGTCGCCGCCCAAAGAAACCGCGCGAAATGACGAATTCAGTATTCCCAGTGACCAATTTCCTGATTCCGAAACCAGTCCCCACCCCGCCTGTCATCCCGAGCACAGTCGAGGGATCTCTCTTTTCGACCACATCGTGCGCGCACCCCCGCCTCCCTTGCCTCCCACTTTCCACGCTCTCATCCTTCTCATCTGTGTTCCATCCGTTTCCATCCTTGCAGAAAAAAGATGCAGCACAGATGAAACGGGATGCGCTTCGCGCCCACGGATTTACGCGGATACATCCCACGAACGGCAGTCCACCGTCCACGGTCCGCCAATCCCGACCAGGTCGGAATTTCGCTTCGCTCAACAGCCAACCAGCCCCCCGAAACCTGACTGCTAAATCCCAACTCCAATCTACTAAATCCTGAATAAGGCATTCTCTCTCTCATTCGCGGTCATTCGCATCAAAACAAATCAACGCCGATTTCCGCCGATTACCCGCAGATGAGCGCAGATACACCAACCTGACATTTTCCTGCCAGCGGCCTCAGATGCGCCAACCGAAAACCGCGAACCGAGAACCTGAAAAGACCATGACTGACGATCCATCCGACAAAAAACCGCAACCCGCCACCCCTCCCCCCATGCCGCCGATTCGCCAGGAAAAATCCCTGGTGCTTGAACCCATGAAGAAGGAGCCGGGGGTGTTTTCGACGCTCGAATCGGTCCTGCGCAATCCCGGCAGCATCCTCTACCATCTCACCCACGATTCGCCCGGCAAACTTATCCTCTCGCTGCTCGGCGCCGCCGGCGTCTGCCTCCTCATCTTCGGGTTCGTCGTGGGCACCTTTTCCATGGGAACCCAACTCTGGGCGGCACCGCTGAAAATACTGGCGGGGCTTTTCTTCGCGGGCCTCATTTGCCTCCCCAGTCTCTACATCTTCAGCTGCCTCTGCGGACTGGAGGTCCGTTTCGCCACCGTGGCCGGCCTCCTCGCATCCATGATCTGCCTGGCCTCCCTCCTCCTGGTGGGGTTCGCGCCAGTGGTCTGGATTTTTTCGCAGTCCACCGAGTCGGTGGCCTTCGTCGGCTTCCTCAACCTGATCATCTGGATCATCGCGGTGTGGTTCGGACTGGGACTGGTCGGCAAGGCCGCCCGCGCGCTCGGCGGACGCGATATCGGCCATCTCCGTGTCTGGATGGTGATCTTCTTGCTGGTGACCTTCCAGTTGACCACCTCCCTGCGTCCCATTATCGGCGAATCCGATGACCTCCTCACCTCCAAAAAGAAGTTCTTCCTGGAGCATTGGGTGGACACCATGAACGGGAAGTCAAAGTAGTCCCACGCTCCGCGTGGGGTCCGGTCTCAGAAAATCCCCACGCGGAGCGTGGGGACTACTCTTTCTCCAACCAAAATTCCCCAAACGATCCCGGCACGTGGAAATCGGGATTTTCGGTCCCCGGATCCACCCAGCTGATCCAGTCTTCCACCACCGTCCCGTCCGCCGCATGACTGAACTCCGCGCGGTAAACGCCCGCCCGGAGACAGGTCTCACCTTCCTGTAACAGGCCCAACGCCTCAAAGCTTTCCATCGGAAGGCAGCCTGCCACCACATATCCACCCTCCCCGATTCGAGCCGCCGTTTCCAGCCCCGGCCAAGTCCATTCAGGTGAAAACTCCCGGTAATATTTTCCCCGGTAATCAAAGACATAACCCCGGGGATCGATTTCCAGGCAGTAATAGGGATCCAGGGATTCGCCCGTGGCAAAGAAGAGCTCCGCGCGATCCGAGCCCGTGACGCGTTTCACGGGATCATCGCTGTCATCGAGCACCAGGTCGGCATCCGCGATCTCGAAGCAAAAGAAGAATTTTTTCGAATTCCGCAGCGCGCGAAAAGTGGTCGCGGGCGCTTGCATCGCAATCCAAGGAAATCTGAAATCTACGAGTGCCTCTGCCTGTTTCCAGTGTTCCGCTTCAAGCCAACCTCCGGGGCCGGCCTCCACCTCTTCCGGAATCTGACGCACGCGATAAACTTTCGAGGCCGGAGGCATGAGTCGGCAGGCTTGGAATCACGGACGAGCCGGTAATATAACCTGTTTTTCTAACAAAGCAATAAATGTTTCTCACAGAAAATCACTTGCGCCGTTTGAAACCAGATTTATCCGGTTTTAGGTTTATTGTTAGAAAGGAGCACGAGTACCATGTACTACGAGTTAATTATCCTCGGAATCGTTGCACTGGGTGTCCCTCTGCTTGTGAAAAGCATGGGGCTTGAGGTCCTGTTAAAGCCCTTCGATTACGTCGGCCTCGGAGGCGTGTTCTTCCTGCTGGCGGCCGCCTTCCACCTGGGAGCCGGTCTCATCGAGGGTCTCAGCGTCCTCTTCGGTTACCTGCTCATCGCGGTGTTCCTCCTGGGAATTCTCTTCCTGGTGATCGGAGCGCTCATCGGTGTGCTGCACGTGATCCGTGATCCCGATCATGGGAGGCTCGAGCATCACAAGGCCTGACTCGCCCCCCCCAACGACCCGCCCGGGGGACTGCGGCGCCGCCGTGGTCCCTCGCGTCGTTTCCCGCGCTCGCCCTCGGTAAGCGCCCCCTGCGCCGCCGGCGAACCGAGGGTGCCCTTCTAATCGATCACCCCGCGGCATCCCCGAAACAGGTCCCTACCAGCCGCGCCGACTCGACGAGCGGGTGATCCACGGGCACGAGTTTCTTTTTCCCGGCGATTTCTTCCAGCGGCACCGGCACGGTTTCAGATCCCCGCAGCGATATCATATCGCCGTGATTACCCTCGGCCAGATACTGGGCACAAGCCGTCCCCAACCGCGTCGCAAGGACGCGGTCGACCGGCGACGGCGTGCCGCCCCGCTGCACATGACCCAGAATCGTGAGCCGGGATTCGTAGCCGGTCACTGCCTCGATCTTCGCCGTCAGGTCCTGGGTGTGACGGACGTGCTGATCGTGAAACTGCCGCAATTTCTCGGAAGCCTCGGCTTTTTCTTCTTTTTCCGTCGCAGCCTCTTTCTCCAGGAGCAGCCCGTGGATCGTCGAGGACTGATCGACGGTCATGGCGCCCTCGGCTACGGCGACAATCGAAAAGTGTTTCCCGGCCCGGCCGCGGTCGCGGATGGCCTCGGCGATGACTTCGACGTCGTAGGGAATCTCGGGGATCAGGACGATGTCGGCGCCGCCGGCGAGCCCGGATTCCAGCGCAAGCCAACCGGCGCGGTGCCCCATGATCTCGACCACGATGACACGGTTGTGACTGGTGGCCGTGGAATGAATCCGGTCGATGGCTTCCGTTGCGATCCCAAGCGCGGTATCAAAGCCGAAGGTGACATCCGTGCCGGCCACGTCGTTGTCAATAGTCTTCGGCAGGGTGACGACGTTGAGACCCGCTTCCTTCAATCGAAGCGCGTTCTTCTGCGTGCCTCCTCCCCCCAGGCAGACGAGCGCGTCGAGATGGTGGCGCTGGTAAGTATCGATCGCCGCATCCGTCATATCCTTGGTCTTTCCTCCGATGCGCATCTTGTGCGGTTTGTCGCGGCTCGTCCCCAGCAGCGTGCCCCCGTCAGTGAGAATGCCCGAAAGCATCTCGTTGCCAAGTTTCAAGGTCCGATCATGGACCAGTCCGTAAAAGCCGTTCCGGAACCCGGTAAACCGCATGTCGAATCGACTTAGGCCCGCCTTGCCCACGCCCCGTATGGCCGCGTTCAGCCCCGGGCAGTCGCCCCCACTCGTTAGAATTCCAATGTGTTTGGCCATATTTAGAAAGTTATGCAGAAAGATTCATGCCAATCTCAAAAACGCGTGCCATAAGCTTTCGTCGTCCGCCCGCTTACTCCCTGCCCTCGTCTCGCCCTCTAGAAGACGCCGCTACTTCTTTGCCTTCTTCTTCGCCCCCCCGTAAACTGAATAGCTTCGTGCCCTTTCCCAGGGGATCACTCCCACACGGTCCGCCCAGTCCGTGTACGCCTTGTCGAGCCGCTGAACGATTTCCGGGTGCACTTTCGCAAGGTCCTTGCTCTCGCTGCGATCGCTTTCCAGATCGAAAAGTTCCCACGGCGCATCGAAATACGACACCAGTTTCCACTTTCCGTGCCGCGCGATCCGGTTGCCCTCGTGCTCTATGAAAATGGGGTCCTCGTGGATCGGGCCGGTGTCGCCCCGCAAAACCTTCACCAGGCTGACTCCGTCCCCGCGTGGGACCGGCTTGCCCTCTTTTTTCTGCGGACGCGAAGCACCAGCGACCTCCAGGCAGGTTTCCACGAGGTCGGGCAGATACGCGTTCTGCGACAGGATCCGGTTTCGCATTTTCCCGTCGATCCCCGCGGGCCAATACACGATCAACGGCGACTGCACTCCGCCCTGGTGCGTGAAATGCTTGTACTCGCGAAACGGCGTGTTCGACAACGTGGCCCAGCCTTTGCCGTATTTGTTTCCGCCCTTGCCGTATTGACCGAGATTCTCGAACTCGAACTGACCGAACGGCCCGCTCTCCGCTTCGCCGCCATTGTCCGACAGGAAAAAGATCAAGGTGTTATCCAACTGACCGGATTTTTGCAGAAAGGCTGTCAGCTTCCCGATATTCTGATCCACCCGGTCGATCATCCCGGCGTAAGTCGCCATAATCGCGTCCATCTCTTTCTTCTTCTGCGCATCCAGAGAATCCCAGGCCGGGACCACTTTCGGACGCGGCGCCAGTTTTGTCCCTTCCGGGACGATCCGCATCTCAATCTGCTTCGCGAGACGCTTCTCCCGCAGCACGTCCCAACCTTCCATGAACTTCCCTCGATACTTTTCGTAATCCTCCGGCATGCATTGGACCGGAAAGTGCGGGGCATTGTACGCCAGGTATAAGAAGAACGGGCGCGAAGCCGCACGGGTGGATCCGGCCTTTTTCTCCCCGTGCGTTGCCAATTCATCATTATTAATTGTTAATTCGTCATTCGGGGATTCCGAGTCGCCGGAACTTTTCACCCCATCGAAATGTCCTTTGAGGAATCGCACCGCTTCTTCCGTGATCGCATCCGTAAGGTAAAAGCGTTCCCCTTTGGCGGTGATCGGTTTGTCCCCGCGATGCAAATTTGCGGGCCGGAAGAAATCGGAGGTGCCCGCGAGGTGTCCGTAAAACCGGTCGAACCCGCGTTGCAACGGCCAGGTTTCCGGTTTTTCATTGGCCAGGTGCCACTTGCCCGTCATGTAGGTGCCGTATCCGGCGGTCCTGAGCATCTCCGGCAGCGTGGGAATCGCTTCCTCCAGCCACCCCTGGTAAGCAGGCGGGATCTGGGCACGGTCCGATGTTTTCAGGGTAAAGGCGGAACGCGGGTTCTTCGGATCCGCGTCCGGCAGCGGCCGCACCGGCAGAATCATATGCCCGACCCCCACCTCGTGCGGATGCAGTCCGGTCATCAGTGTCGCCCGCGTCGGACAGCAACGCGCGCCGTTGTAAAACTGATTGAAGCGGACGCCGTGCTTCGCGAGGCGGTCGAGGTTCGGCGTTTCCACCATACCACCGTAACAACCAATGTTCGACCACCCCATGTCGTCCACCATGATGAGGACGATGTTTGGCTTCGGTCCTGGGTTTTGAGGGGAAGCAGCTCCTATAACGGATGTTGCCAGAATGCTAAGGGCGATTGTGAAACTGGGTTTCATGAATCGGTTTCGACGTTTAATGACCTGGACTCGCATTACCGGCCGGAGGCAGGCGGCTCCAAAAGCGTCTATCGCCTGCACTCGTCAAGGACGGAACGATGCTACCGACTCATGCACCGGGGGATGATCTGCTGTTTGGCGATTTTCGCGGGCGGAAAGAAATTCTTTAGAGCTGATAAAACTCTTCCCAACCGCTGCGCGGAGCGGGGTCGAGGAGCGCCTCGGCATTCGGGTTGTTTTTGATCGCGTTGGTGGCGCGATCGAATTCCAGGGTGCCGCCGAGGCGCTGGGCAATGACCCCGAGGTTAAAGACCTGGGTGAGCGGTCCTGAGACATGGAAAGGGGAGCGGGATTCTTCCTCGCCCTTGCAGGCGAGCAGGAAGTTGGCGTAATGATCGGAATTCTTTCCGGTGATGCGCGGCAGGGTTTCGCGCACTTCCATGAATTTCTTCTTGGGGATGACCCTGAGAGTGTCACTGTGGCTCCCGCCCTGGAAGACGAGGTCTTTCCCGTAAATAATTTTCCCCGCTTTGCCGGTCTTGACGGGTTTATGCACGGTTTTCCCGGTTTCCGAGTCGACCTCGTAATCGCCGAGTGCGTCCTCGACCTCCGGAATGTTCTCCGTGCCGTCGTACCAGGTGACTTCGCAGGGCGGCATATCACCGCGGGCGGGAAACTGGAAACGGATGGTCGACGCCTGCGGATAGACCAAGGGGTTGGGCCCATTCCGTTTGACGGCCTCGATCGAAGTGGGCAAGCCCAGCTTGAGAAAGCGATGGGCGGTATCGAGGATGTGCGGTCCCCAGTCGCCGAAAGCGCCGTTGCCGTAATCAAACCAGCTGCGCCATTCCTGCGGGTGCAGCTTGTCGCTGAAGGGATGTTCGTTCGAGGGTCCGGTCCAGACATCCCAGGCCATGGCTTCGGGCAGCGGTTGGCTGGGGTATTCCGTCACCGAGCTGCCCCATCCATGCCAGCGCCGTGCGCCGTTCATGTAAGCCGTGATACGGTTGACGTCTTTGATGACACCCTCCTCGGTCCAGGCTTTGAACTGGAAGTAATTCGCTCCGGAATGACCCTGGTTGCCCATCTGGGTGACGACACCGCTCTTCTTTGCCATGGCCATGAGCCGATCGCATTGGGCAAAAGTGTGCGCGAGGGGTTTTTCCACGTAGACGTGTTTGCCGAGGGACATCGCCAGCATGGCCATGCAGAAATGGGAGTGATCGGGAGTGGCGATCAACACTGCGTCGATGTCGTCGGCCATTTCGTCGAACATTTTCCGGAAATCCGTGAAACGCTTCGCATCGGGATGTACCTGCTGGGCTTCCTGGGTGTGGTCGCCCTTGAGGTCGACATCGCAGAGGGCCACCACGTTGCACAAGCCGGAAGCGACCATGGTCTTGCGGTCTCGATTGCCCTGGTTGCCGATCCCGATGACCGCCAGGTTGACGCGTTCACTGGGGGGCAGCCCGCCGTCGCTGCTCTTCTGCCCGAGGGCGATTGAGCCCGGCAGGATGGTGAACAATCCGGTGCCAGCCGAGGTTTTCAGGAAGTCGCGACGGGTCCTGGGGCTGCGGCGCGTGGGGCGGGTTTTCATGGTTTCACGTGTATAGGACGATGGGCTTCTTGGCGAGGGCCATTGTGACGCAGGCGTCTCGCCTGCGTAAGCCGGTGAAACGATTCGCGGAAGTAGCCCCGTCGCTCCGCGACGGGGTTCGTGGAGAAGCCCGTCGCGGAGCGTCGGGCCTACTTCTTACCGGTTGCGCCGGCTATCTATTCAAGACCAGAGGTCGTCGCCGTATTCCCAGCCTTTGCGGACGGGTTCCTTGATGTAGGCGTTGAGTTCCGGGCGGTTGGTGATCTTCATCGATTTGGGATCCCATTCGACGCGGCCCCCGAAGCGCATGGCGAGGACTCCGAGCAGGTGAGTTTCGGTGAAGCGGGAGGCGTAATCGAAATTTGATCCCGGTTCCGGGCCTTCGCCCTTGCTCGCGAGAATCCACTCGCCGACCGGTCCGTCGGCCTTGACCCGCGGGTATTTCTCCTCGGGATAACCGGCTTTCTTGAAGTCGATCATGTCTTCCTTGCTGACGAGGCGCGGATTATTGGAGCGTTCGTCGAGGTAAACGGTCTGCTTGTCGCCGTTCCAGAGGCTGCCGCGCTTCGGCACTTCGCCCCAGCTCCAGTTCTTCGGAAACTCCGGTTTCTTGCCGCCGTTGTGCCACCAGAGGGTGCAAGGCTCCTTGGTGCCGCGCTTTTCGAAGTCGAAGCGGACGACGCTCCAATCGGCGGCGAATCCCTGCGGGGCGTCCGCCTGCTCGACGAGTTCGACGGAGACCGGATCGTAGAGGTCGAGAATCCAGACGGGGCCGTCGCCGATGTGCGGGAACCAGTCGCCGAGGATGCCGCTGCCGAATTCATAAAAACCGCGCCAGGTGAGGGGATGGTAAGCGGAATTATAAGGGCGATCGGTTACGACCGGACCGAGCCAGAGATCCCAATTGATATTGGAAGGAACTTCCTGGGCGATGGGCGGGTGCTGCTCGGGGCGGACGAAGTACTTGCCGAAACTCGGTCCCCCGCTCCAGGTATGGACTTCATTGACCTGGCCGAGGACATCGGCTTCATACCACTCGCGCAGCTGGCGGATGCCGTCATAGGTGTGGCCCTGGTTGCCCATCACGGTGGTGACGCCGTACTTGGCCTTGGCCTTTTTCAGGGTGCGCGCCTGCCAGATATTGTGTGTCAGCGGTTTCTGCGTGAAGACGTGCTTGCCGCGCTGCATGGCTTCCATGGTGGCGACGAAGTGCGTGTGGTCGGGAGTGTTGATGCAAACCGCGTCAATTTCGTTCCCCATCTTGTCCAGCATGACGCGGAAATCGGCGAATTTCCTGGCCTTTTCGATCACGGGGAAAGCTTTGACGTGTTCGCCGAACTGGTTCTCATCGATGTCGCAGAGGGCCACGATGTTCTCGGTCTTGCAGGGGCCGTAAGCCATCTTGGCGATGCCGCCGGCGCCGACATGGGCGATATTGAGCTTGCTGTTGGCCCCGGCGGCGCCGATGGAGAAACGCGGCAGGACGAAGGATCCTGCGGCGACAGAGGCCGACTGGGTGATGAACTTGCGTCTGTTGATATTTTTCATGATCGATGGTTCGGTAAGAGAGTGGATCGCTATCCGGGGGTCGAAATTCGCCTCATGAGCGGTAGGGGTTCAGGTCGGAGCAACGGCCTGGGACAGCCACGGAGGCGGTCTCGGGCGGGCCAATTACCTAGCCGGAATTGGCTTGAAATGCCAATCATTATTCTTCATTTTTCCCGATTTCTTCCCTATTTCAAAGGGTCCCGGAATTAGACGCAAACCGGGACCACGGTATTTTACACTAAATTTTTCTTTCCTTTATGGCCTAGTGGCGTGATGCATCTTTACCTGCTTTATGGACGATAAAACCTCCGACACACCAAGCTCTGACAAAGGCGCCGTCTTTGGATTTCTCACCCTGCGCCTCTGGCTTGCGGCCCGGGCCCTGGTGACGGGCCTGGAGAAGTTTGCGGGCAGCAAAGCGAGTGAGGTCGCCGTGGATATCGACGGCGCGCCCAACACCTACGGTCTGACGGCCAGCGAAAGCGACAAGGTTTACGGTCTCAGTCACTACCACGGGGTGCCTGAGGCGCTTTACGACAAGCTCGCGAGTGAGCCGCTGATTCCCGGTTTTGCGCTTAAACTATACGACATGGCGCTGGGCCCGCTCTTGATCCTTTTCGGGCTCACCTTGCTTCTCGGTATTTACACCCGGATTTCACTCTTCGCGATGGGCCTGATTTACACCAGCCTGACGATCGGACTGATTCTGCTGAAACAGGACGCGGGGATCGCGTGGCTGGGGATCCACATTCTCCTCATCGCGGTCGCGCTCTTTCACGCGCGGCACAACTGTTGCGAGTTGATGGGAAAGAAACGGTAGTAGTAGCTGCGGCATCTTGCCGCAGTTCCGATGGACTCCTGCGGCTGGAAGCCGCAGCTACTTTTAAAACCATGCAAGACGAAAGCAAAATCAAGAGACGGGATTTCCTCAAGTCCGGTTCGGTCGCCGGCGCCGGGCTCATGCTGGGCGCCCCTTCCATCCTGAGCGCCCAGGCCAAGAACGCGCCCTCGGACGAGTTGCGCGTCGCCTTTATCGGGTGCGGCAAGCAGCACGAGGTGCTTTTCAACGCCATGAAAGACATTCCCGGCATGCGTTATGTCGCCGTGTGCGATATCATGAAGCACCGGGTTGGCGGGTCCGCTTCCCGTATCAAGGGCCTCTTCGATTACATACCCGAACGTTACTTCGACGCCGAGGAGATGCTCGGCAAGGAGCAGGACCTGG
>JAHEJT010000288.1 GCA_024638765.1 Verrucomicrobiales bacterium | reverse complement strand
GTGGCATCAAAGGTGGAATTCGTGTCGGGCGTGTCGTCCTGCACGCCCGAGTTGTTGTCACCGGAAGTAACGTTCTTGAAGGTTTGCCAGCCGATGATGTGGACTTGAGCCGAGGCCGAGGGGAACGCCATGACAGTGGCCCAGAGCATCAGGGCCAGACCGCGTGACAAAGGCGAATACATAAACGACTGGAGGAATCGCCCAAAGCGAGCGCAGGATTCTACGGCCCGGGTTCTCCTTCGGGAACCAGAACATAAAATGCTCTGGGTTCGGTCGCACTCGAGTCCACGGTGACGCCGGTTCCCGGAGCGACGCCGGTGGCAATAGGGCCGGATCCGTAATCTGCCAAGTCGGTGGATTTGTAGACGTCGGCATTTCCGTCGCCAGTGGTGAAGCTCATGAAAAACGACGTGCCGCTGAGCGATACGTCCGTGACATTAATTTCCACGATGGTCCTCGGATCGATCGCGACAAAACCGTTGTTCTGGTCCTGAAACGTTCCCGAGAACGCGATGTTGTCGATTTGCGCTTCCGCAAATTGCGTCAGGAAGTTCGACCACCGGAAGCGGAACGACGCGGATTCGCCGGGACCAATACGGACCGCCGTGGTTGGCGAGAGTGCGTCCGGGAGACTGGCCGAAATGTTGTGCACGCTGGGGTTGGTCTCGCCGGAAGGGAAGCTGACCGCCCTGATTACCCTCAGGTCCTGGACTTCGTTACCATTATCCGCCCGGACCAGGTTGCTGTCACCTCCGGCGAGGTAGACGATGTCCAGGTCCTTCGGTGCATTGAGATTCGTATCCAGCGACCGGGCATCAAAGTGAATGCGTTCCAGGCGAAAGGCGTAGTCGCTCTCATTCTTGATCGAGATATCGCCGAACTCCTGGTTCCCGTTGCCCCGGAATTTCCACGAACTGGCTCCCGCCCCGCCCTGGGGGCCGATGCGCATCCCCGGGGATCCGTCAGCCAGGGTGACATCGACGATGTTAATTCCAGGAGGAACGGAATTGCTTCCGAAGGTGGGACCATTGAGGAAAGTGTTGTTTGTCGATTGTCCGAAACCCTGCCGCCCGAGGACCGAGGCACCGGGGCCGATGATGCCGGTCAGGTAGAGCCCGCCATTGTTCGAACCGGCGGGATTAGCGTCAAATGTGGAATTGCTGTCGGGAGTGGTGTCGGATATCCCGGAATTGTTATCGGCGCCGGCGTTTTCGAAAGTTTGCCAGCCGATCACATGGACTTGTGCGGATGCGGTCGTGGCGAAGACCACGACTGCCAGCGCAAGACTGAGAATGCGAAGAATAGGAGATCCCATTACCGTTTGCGGCGAACCATGGTCAGGCCAAATCCGATGACAACCAGGACCGCGCGACTGGGCTCGGGGATGACCGTCACGGGGTTGACCGCGAAGTCATCCGTGTAATTGGTGGGCGTGCCATTCACGTCAAAGAACGTGCCCGAGAACGCGATGTTGTCGAGCTGGGATTGGGCGTCGAGACCGAGCCCGGCCGTCCACCGGAAACGGAACGCGGCCGAATCACCGGGACCGAGGCGCACCGCAGATCCAATCGAAGCGGGCGCGGCGAGGGCTTGCGTGACGTTCTGGGTGCCCTGCCCCGCAAATGTGATTGAATCGATTTCTTTCAAGTCCGCGACCTCGTTACCTGTGCCCGTATTGATAAGGTTACTGGGAGTTGCGAGGTAGATAAGGTCCAGGCTGAGGGGAGAATTCGCGCTTGCCGCCCGGGCGTCGTAATGCACTCTCTCCAGCCGGAAGCTGAAAGCACTCGTGTTGGTGATCGAAATGTCGCCGTGCAGGTCGGCGTTTCCATTGCGGCTCCTGAACTTCCAGGAGCTGGTCCCTGCGCCACCGAAGGGACCGACGCGACTGCCGGGGGTGGAACCGTCAGCGGCGTTCGGCACGTCCACGATGAACAACCCGTTGCCGCCGCCGGGAGTTTGGCCGAAGGTGTCACCGTTGAGGAAAGTGTTGAGCGTGTTCTGCCCGTAGCCGTCCCGTCCAGCGGCAACCGAGGCTCCGCCGATCCCTCCCGTCAGGTAATACGACCCACCCGTCGTCATGAAGGGAGTCGAATCAAAGGTGGAGTTGCTTTCCGGGGTGCCGTCCGAAATCCCGGAGTTGTTGTCGCCACCGGCGTTGTCGAAGGTCTGCCAGCCGATCGCGTGAAGATTGACATTGCCGCCGTTGCTGGGCGCGAGGACGACGGCGGAGGCCGCTGCCGGGATCAGGAGAAGGCCCGCGAGCGCGAGCGCAAAGGTCTTGTGTGCGTGTGTCATGTTTCCTATGGGTTGGTTCTGGGTTGGTTTTCGGAAAGATTTTTTTGAAAACGGAGAGGGCTTCCGGTGGGGGCCGGAAGCTCCGAATCCGAGGGGGAAGTCGGATGATGCTCGATTTCAGCGGGTTTCCGCAAATAAGTCTTGTGAAATCCGGGCGATTTCTTTTGAAATAGAGCAGTTTCTTTAAGGAATCTTAGCTACCGGGCCACGATTCCCGGTCATTGCGGTACTCCTTGGGGGTGCGCCCCATCTGCTTGCGAAACTGCACCGAAAACGCGCTCTGGTCGCAAAATCCGTGATTCAGGGCGATCTCGGCGATCGAGTCGTCGGACTCGGCCAGCGCATGGCAGGCCCCCTGGATGCGCGAGGTTCTCTCGAAATCATGCGGGGTCATTCCGAAGGCCTTGCGGAACCTGCGGCGCAATTGCCAGACCGACATCCCGGCGGCGGCGGCCATCTCTTCGGTGCTGACCCGGCGATCGGGATTCTGCCGGACCAGCTCGGTGGCCTTGGAAAGGCTTGTGGCGGAAGCGGGCGCATAGCCGTCGGGATCGTCGGAAATCCGGTTGACGCCCATGAGACCGATGACCCTGCCTTCCGTGTCGTAAACTGGCAGCTTGGTGGTGACGTACCAGACGAGAAGCCGCCGCTCGTTGTAAGACTGCTCCATTCTCCCGATAATCGGCCCGCCCGATTCGAGAAGTCGACGATCATCCTTCTCGAATCCGGCGCAGACCTCGGGTGGGAAGTAGTCACTATCGCAAGTGCCGACAATCTCCCGCTCCGACGACAAACCCAGGCGGTCGAGGAGCAGGCGGTTTGCCGCGACAAACCGCCGTTCGCGGTCTTTGATGAAAAAAAGCACGCCCGGAAGGTGTTCGAAGAGCGCGTGAGTTCCTTGCGGGTTATTTGTTTTCTCTAGAAACTCGGCCTGGAGCTTCATCCCCGGGTCGCCGCCGGTCGCCGCTCCTCCGAGCCCGGCAGCCTCGGGAACCGGTGCGTTCTCGCTCGGCCGCGTGAATCCCATCACCCCGATCGCATCCCCGTCTATGTCGTAGACCGGGTGCTTCGAGGTTACCGTCCATCCGAAACGCCCGTCGCGGTTGCTCCACGGCTCGACGAGGTCGACGATCGATTTCCCGGTCCGCATTACCTCCAGATCGTCGGCGACATAGGCCTGCGAGAGGTCGCCGGGATGGAAATCGTCGTCCCGCTTGCCGAGGAGCTCACTTGTCGACGCAACCCCCATGTAATCCGAGTAGGCACGGTTCGCCCCCATGTAGCGGCCCTTGGCATCCTTCATGAAAAAACAGACGTCCGGGATGTTCTCTAGAAGCGACAACCATGAGGCATCCTTCACGCGCCCAAGAAATCGCCGTTGCTCTTCTTTGGAACCCATGATTTCAACAAGCATAAACCCCCTCGCAGCCCACCTCTTCGAGGCGTTGCCAGACAGAGTGTGGCAGAAAGGGAACGGTAAAAGAGCGGACGAACTTCGTCTCTAGCCCCTCAATTTGGCTGCTGATCGATATTCCCGTCAAGCCCGACCGGGTGCCGTAACCCACCCGGTGACAGATGATTGCCGACCTATCCCGACGCCGGCGCGAGACTATCGACCGGGGCGAGGTCAAATCGGCCC
>JAHEJT010000021.1 GCA_024638765.1 Verrucomicrobiales bacterium | reverse complement strand
GCGTTGCTGAAGTGACCGCTGTGGGTGGGATCCCCTGCAATGCGGCTCCAGAGAGCGGGTATCGGCTCCACAGGGCGGGTATCGGCTCCGCCGGGCGGGTATCGGCTCCGCCGGGCGGGTATCGGCTCCACAGGGGGGGTATCGGCTCCACCGGGCGGGTGTCAGAAGGCGAAGGACAGGACTTTGGGTTTTGCCAGTCTCTCGAAGTCCTTGTAAGGGAGGCGAAGGAGCTCGGTGTGAGTGCCCGCGTTGAACACGATTTCCTCGTCTTCGGCCAGACTGGGTTCCACGTAAACGTCGAGCCCGTAGAGGTTGCCAAAAGGCGGCATGGCCCCGGTTTCGCATCCCGGGAAGAGAGCTTCGAACTCCGCTTCGTCGGACAACTCGACCCCCTTCCCTCCCAGTTGCTCGTCGAACCGGGCAATATTAATGCGCTTCGAAGCCGGCAGGACCGCCATCGCGGATTGGCCGTCGATTTTGATCATCACGGTCTTGGCCAGTTCATTTCCCGGGATATGCGCTGACTCGGCGATCTCCTGGGCGGTGAAGGCGGGGGAATGCCGGATCGCGACGTATTTCACTCCTTCGTTATCGAGAAATTCTTTCAGCTTCTGGATAGGCATGACTTCCGGGTCCTTTCAGTTATGGGTTGATGGGGACGTGCACAAATTCGTTGGTTTCAGTGTCGTAAAGGCCGTAACTGGGATGACCGAAGCGCCCCATGATTTCGCCAGGGTTGGCCCAGAGAGTGGATTTGATCAGGTGGGTGTATTGCTCATGATCGTGCCCGCTGAAGACGGCGTGATAAGCGCCGGATTCGGCGAGCCGCCTGGAGATATCAGGGTAATGATTGAGCGCGATATCGCGCCCTTCGAGATGCAGCTCGGCGAGGTGTCCGTGAAGAGTCACGTGATCGAACTTCTCCGCGATCTTGCAAAGCAGATACTGATCTCCATCGTTGTTCCCAAAGACTGCGTCAATGGCTCCCTGAAAACCTTCGGCAAGCTGTGCCAGTGAGAAGGGCGCGCAGAAGTCCCCTAGAAAGCAAAGATGTGCGGCGCCCTCGGCGGTGACGCTTTTGAGGGCGCTTTCGAGGTGATCCAGCCGATCGTGAATATCGCTGAGAATGGCGACCTTCATCCTCCTTTCATTGGAGACCACGAAAGGCGGCGAATCAACCGGAATGGAGAAGGCGAAGTGAGATTAAGACAAAATGCGGCAGGCGCGGGACAAGAAAGGCCGTGTCAGGCCTGGCGGTTCAGGATTCGCGGCTGCGGCGACACGCCCCTGTGTCATTCTGGTGGCAGGATCAGGCGTTGAAGGGATCGCCGGATTCGAAGGCACTCTCCCGGATGTGCGCCCAAGCGTGGACGTGGGGTTTTCCACGGAAATACCAGACCATGGACGGACCCTCGATCTGCCAGACATCCCAGACGCCGTCATCGCCGATGTCCTGCATCTGATAAAAGGCGAGGTGGAGATTATCGAAGCCGTTGGCCTCAACGTATTTCATCGATTCGGTGCGGTCGCTCTCGCGGAAGGGCGCGAGCAAATCGTGCATGACTTTGCGGGTGAGATCTTTCTGATCGGAAGTGAGTTCGGATACCGGGATTCCGTCCAGGCCGCTCTTTTTTCCGGTGAGCTTGACGGTGTCGGTGCCGCGTTCGCGCCGGCCGTAATCGAGCAGAGCCATTTCGCGCTGCTTCCCGTCGAACATCTGAAATACTTCGTTGGCGCGCTTCGCCTGGAACCAGTAAACATTGCCTTTGTGTTTGGGTCCCTCGTTAAAGCTCTCCGCGGCATGTCCGTAAAAGATCGGTCCTCCGAAGGCGGCGCCCTTCACGGAGTCGCCATCGCAGCGGCGCGTGCAATGTCGCCCGGTAAGGACGAATTCGAATTTTTCCTCCCCGGGTTCGCCGAAGAGGGCGATGGAACTGCTTTCGAAGCCCTTGCGCCCGCTGTCGTGGACAACCTGGCGGTAAACCTTGTCCGCATATTCCGGACTGTGCAGGCCCATGAAGATCTCACGAATCATCTCCTGCTGGTCGCGCGCAAAATCGGAAACGGCGGTCTTGGTGATATGCCAATTGTTATCGACTTCGAGCCGGCGCGGGTGGTCGAAGGGAAAGCAAACGGCGTCCCGCTGACCATCGTTAAGGCTGTCGTAGAGAGTCTTGACGAGGGTTTCGGACGAGGAATCGGAGGGCGGTTGCGTTCCCTTGGGTTTAGCGGCTTCGGCGAGGCCGGGGATGAGCGCTCCTGCCGAGAGGGCTGCGGCGCTGCCGGCTGACTGTTTGATAAATGCCCGCCGGGTGAGGGAGTCATCGAGTTTTCCGGCAGGATTGCAATCGGGACAGGGACGAGGGTTCATAAGGGGACTCTAGCAGGTGTTTTGGGATGAAACCAGCGGAATGGAGGCCGGTTGCGGTCCCGGGCACGGGTTCTCGGAGCGATGCGATCCCCTCCTGACCCTCAGTCCCAGGGAGGCGATCGCCGAGGCGTAACAATTTTTCATGAACGTTTATGAAAAATTGTTACACTTGCGGGTGCGCGGGATGGTGCCAAGGGACGCTCGGCTACCTCGGGGGTGTCGACTGCGTGGGCGGGCAGGCGGCTCTTGCGACCCTGTCGTGGTAGAATCCTGTCGGCTTGCCGATTTATTTCGCTTCGCCCTGGAGCATGATCTTGCGCACGTCGCGCGCCAGCTCGGAGGCCAGCGTGGAGCTCAGGCTGTCGAGGGTGCCCTGCAGTTCGCTCTCGTTCCAACGAAGATTATCCTCTTCCAGCGGGAAGCGTGCTTCGATGAGGGCGGGGTACTTGGCGAGGGTGTGGGCCTGAATGCCGAGGTGCATTTTTCCCCGGAACTCGTTGCTGCTCTCGGAGTAGACGAGATTTCCGCGGAGCTTCGCGAAATCGTTTCCGCTGAGGCTGAAACGGGAGACCTCGATGACCCCATTGCCCGCTGTAAAGTTGAGATCGCCTTCGGAGATCTTGAGACGCCGGAAACGCTGATCCGCGGAGATGGAAGTAAGCGTTTCAAGCGCTTCGATACCGCGAAGGATTCCTTCCCGCACCGTGACGGTTCCGCTGGAGCGTACGCCTGCAGGGGAGTTCGGAGATCCGGTTAAGCGCACCGTCGCGTCGATGAGCCCGGTGAACCGGGCGGCAAACTGTTTAGCCAGGAGTGTCTCCAGTTCGATAGAGTGCAGGTTAACCTCGAGATCGAGTTCCGGGATTTCCCCCCTCTGGACGGAGCCTTTCAAGGAGAGGGTTCCCCTCTGGTCGAACCTGAATTCGCCCTTCTGGATGTGGAGAGCATCGTCTTCAATCGTGAATTCAAGAGCTTCCACATCGAGGTCGTGAAGCCAGTTCTGATGGATGACTCCCGAGCTGATGATGACGGAGTATCCGGTATCGGTGCGGGTGGCCGACACCCGGCCCTTTTCCAGGTAACCTCGAGTGTAGGGCGTATTACCCCAGTAGACGTTGGCCTGCGTTACATCGATACGGTCGAGGGAAAGATTTTCAAATTGCTGATTAACTCCGAAACCGGCCTTGAGCGGGCGAATCGTTTTTAGGAAACCGATTTTCGGAACCTCGCTGCCGGCTTCATCTTCTTCACCGGGGAGGGTGGCTCCCCGGAGGCGGAGTTCGAGTTGCTGGATCATGACGGAGCGGAGGGCCCAATTCTCTCTAAAAAGCTTGAGCCTGGTGAGATCGAAATTGACGCGTTCCGCGCGCAACATTTCGAAAGAGCTGCTCTCGGAACCCTGGGCTTCGAGAAAGGCGATGGAGCCGGAGCGATTTTTCCAGCGCAGCGGGGAGCACTCCACGCTCTGGGCGGAGAAGAAAGATTGGAGTTCCTGCTCCATGATTTCCGCGAATGATTCGCTCCTGAGATGCAGGCGCAGGACCGTTTCGTAGGAGATCAGAGAAATGCAGGAGAAGAGAAAGATACGCCAGAGGTATCCAAGAGTTTTGTTGACCCTCGATGAGTTCCTGGGGGGGAACAGTTTGCTGTCGCGAAACCGTCGCCAAGGCGAAGGGGTATGCGTTCTGACCCACTCATCATGGGCGTCGGCGAAAGATTTGGATGGTTTGCTGGTGGGTTCGGGCATAGTGACTGGAGTCGGCCGGGAAAGGAGGGCTCGCACGAGGGCGGCGTGCGGGGTGGAGACACAGCGAGTCTGAAAGCTGATACAATATTTTCCGGATGGAGGCGACTTTTTCCATCGGGAAATTCTTCAAACGCGGTCGGGGTGAGGGGGTATTTTTTGCTCGCTTGCCTCTTGGGAATTGGTTTAGGACGAGCCTTGTTGGACACGGATTACAAGGTATCTCTGGACATTTTCGAAGGTCCGCTCGATCTGCTGATCTATCTGATCAAGAAGGACGAGGTCGACATCTATGACATATCGATCGAGCGGATCACGAAGCAGTATCTCGAGTATATCCAGACTTTTAAGCTTCTGAACATCGATCTGGCCAGCGAGTTCATCGTGATGGCGGCGAACCTGATGTATATCAAGAGCCGCACTCTCCTGCCCAAACACCAGCAGGCGCCGGAGGAGGACGTGGAGGAGGAAGATCCCCGTTGGGAGCTGATCCGGCAGCTGATCGAATACAAGAAATTCAAGGATGCCGCCGGTTTCCTGCACCGGCGGGAGCTGGAGCAGGAAGATTATTTTCCGCACGTGCCCGAAGAACCTGGGGAGGAAGAAGAGGAAGGCGCGAAAACTCTCGCGGAAGTGGGAATTTTCGATCTGATCCACGCTTTCCAGGAGATCCTGACGCGGTTCGAGGAAGAAAGTGCTTTTGAGGAAATCGCGGATGAGCAGTTCACGGTGAGTGAGAAGATCGATTTTCTCCTGAAGGAGATTTTGCCCGGGAATTCTATCCGTTTATCCGAGCTGTTTGCGAAAGCGACCACGAAATCCGAGGTGATCGTTACCTTCCTGGCGCTGCTGGAATTGATGAAACTGATGTATTTCCGAGTCCGCCAGGAAGGGCTCCTCGGCGAGATCGAGGTCCACCGGAACGAGAAACTGTGATTTTCCGGACTGGGGTCGGTCCTGTGGCGGGCCTCGGGGGACTGAGGATTTTTTCTCGATGAAACGCGTGGATGGGCGCTATGTTGAGGCATCCCGGGTGGACCTGCGGTCCGGCCCCGGCCGGAGAGTGAGTCCGGCGCTAATTTGATATGAAGCTGACACAAATCATCGAGGCCCTTCTCTTCGCGGCACACGAGCCGCTGAGCGCGAATTCGCTCGCCAAGACCATCCGGGCTGGGGCCAAGGAGATCGAGGGGAAGCAGAGAGAGCGACTCTTGAAAACCGACGAGAAAAAGGTCGAGGAAGCGCTCAAGAGGCTGAACAAGGAGTTTGAAGAGCGCAAGAGCGCCCTGGTTGTATTGGAAGGACCGACCGGTTGGAAGTATTACACGCGTCCTGAATATGCCCAGTGGGTGCGGCATCTCTTCCCGGCGAAGAAGCCGGACCGCTTGAGTGCCCCCGCACTGGAGACCCTGGCGATCATCGCTTATCGCCAGCCTATCACGAGGGCCGACATGGAAGCGGTGCGGGGGGTCAGTGTGGACGGGGTGCTCCAGAAGCTCATTGACCGGGGTCTGGCGCACATTACCGGGCGCGCCGAGGTGCCGGGTCGGCCCTTGCTGTATGAGACGACCGCTTTTTTCCTGGAACATTTTGGAATCAAGAATCTCGAGGAACTGCCCAATGCGACGGAGTTGAAGTATGTCGAACTTCCCACGGCCGAAACCAAAGCTGGGGGGGAGGGAGAGAGCGATTCCGAGGAGGGGAAAGAAGAGAGGGAAGTTTCACAAGAAGATTCCGCAGGTGAAGACTCAGAGGAGAAGGATACCGCGGCTGGCCAGGGCGAGCAGGAAACCGTCAGCGCGGTGGGAGCCGGAGAAGGCGCCGACGGGTGACCGTGGGGAGAAGGGAGGGAACGATCCCGTCGAGCTGTCATGACTCTGGATGAATTACGCAAAGAGATCGACCGCGTCGACAAAGAGTTGCTGGCGCTCTTGAACCAGCGGGCGGATCTTGTGCATGAGGTCGGCGAGCTCAAAAAGAAGGACGGTCTTCAGATATACGCTCCGGAGCGCGAGGAACAGCTCCTGCAGGCGCTTGTGAAGAAGAGCCATGGCAGAATGCCGGAGGAGTCGATTCGCGCCATTTACCGGGAGATCATGTCGGCGGCGCTGGCACTGGAACAAGGATTAAGTATTGCATACCTCGGTCCGGAAGGGACATGGACGCACCAGGCGTCGATCAACAAGTTCGGCGCCAGCGTGAATTATTCTCCGCAGCACAGTTTCCGCGAGGTCTTCGACCAAGTGGAAAGAGGCAAAGCGGATTACGGAGTGGTGCCCATTGAAAACTCGACGGAAGGCGCAGTGAGTCACACGCTGGATCTCTTTGCGGATTCCCCTCTGAAAATCTGCGCGCAGGTCTTACTTCGGATCGAAAACAATCTGCTGGCTTCAATTCCCCGCGAGGAGATTACGACGCTGGTGTCCCATCCGCAGGTTTTCGGTCAATGCGGGGAGTGGATCCACCGGAACTTTCCAGGGGCGGAATTGATCGAGGTCTCCAGCACTGCCACTGCGGCCAAGATGGCGGCCGAGAAGGCGGGGGAAGGTTATGCCGCCCTGGGCGGAAGTCTCCTCGCGGAATTGCATGGACTCAAGGTGCTGGAAAGCGCGATTCAAGACAGCACGACAAATACGACGCGCTTCCTGGTGATCGGAGAGAAAACTTGTCCCCCGACCGGGAACGATCGAACTTCCATTATGTTTTCCGTCCGGGATAAGCCGGGATCGCTTTACGACGCGCTCAAACCGTTCTATGAGTTCAAAATCAATATGTCGAAGATAGAGAGTCGGCCTTCCAAGCGCCGGGAGTGGGAGTATTTCTTTTTCGTGGATATGGTCGGGCACTGTGAAGACCAGAAACTGCTGAAGGCGCTGGAGGAACTTGAAAAGCACTGCAGTTTCGTGAAACTTCTGGGAAGCTATCCGGACAGCGAGAGCTGAGCCGTCGGGGCAGGAAGAGGGGCTGGCGCCCGGCTCGCGGGGGAGGAGGGAGATCGCATTCGCCTCCCGCATTGATTTTCGGTGAAGGCGATTTATGGGACCAGGAATTCTTGAATTACTAGAAAAGCTCTAATAGGTTATGGCTTCCGCAGGTGTCAGCAGGGCGTATCCCCTTCGGGGAGGACGGGCTGTTTGACGCGGCCTCCCCAAGCCTTTTAAGCTCTCCCGGTCCCCCCCGGGCGGGGAAGGATTTGGCTCCTCCCGGGACGCCGACTGCACCGCAACACATGAATAGATATTACCAGGAACCCCTGAAAGCATCCGGCACCCTGCACTGGCCCGCGCGGGAGGGGGACGCATGCGGTGTGGGCGTCGTGGCTGCCATTCATGGTGAGAAGACCAATCGCATTCTCCGCTATGGTCTGACCTCCTGTTGCAACGTGGTCCATCGCGGGGCCGTGGACTCCGATCAGAAAACGGGCGATGGAGCCGGGGTAACCACGAACGTGCCCTATAAGATCCTTGTACCGGCGGCAGAAGAATTGGGCGGGAAAATCGAGCGCCCGGAAGACCTCGGCGTGGGCGTCTTCTTTCTCTCCCGGGAGAACGCTGCGGAACAACTCAAGGTGAAGATCCTCGCCGAGGGCGTCCTCCGCAATCGCGGGGTAAAAGTGATCGGCTGGCGTGAGGTGCCGACGAATGATTCCGCGCTGGGCGACAAGGCGCGCGCGACGAAGCCGGAGATTCTTCATTTGCTGCTGCAGCGTCCGGAGGGTCTCGACGACGATGCCTTTGAGCGCACTCTCTTTCTGTCGCGACGAGAGATTGAATTGAAGGCGGCCGACGAAGGGATCCGGGATTATTACATTTGCAGCCTCTCACACCGGCTCGTCTCGTACAAAGCGCTTCTGGTTGCAACCGCGTTGCAGAAGTTTTACGTCGATCTCCAAGACGAGAATTATGAGACGGCGATTTGTCAGTATCACCAGCGGTTCAGCACGAATACATTTCCGACGTGGTCCTTGAGTCAGCCCTTCCGCATGCTGGCGCATAACGGCGAGATCAACACTTTGCGCGGGAACCGGAACTGGCTCAGTGCGCGGGAGGCATATTTCAAGAGCGATCTCTGGGGAGAAGACGTCCGGTATTTGCACGATCTGCTCGACCCGGATGCCTCGGATTCGGCGAGCATCGACGGAGCCCTGGAACTGCTGGTGCTTTCGGGCCGTTCTCTGGCGCACGCCATGAGCATGCTGGTGCCGCCCGCGTGGAAAATCGATCCTTACACCAGTGAGGCGCAGCAGGCGTTTTACCAGTATCACAGCTGTTTTTGCGAACCATGGGACGGTCCGGCCGCATTGGTTTTTACCGACGGGGTAACCGCCGCGGCCTCGCTCGACCGAAACGGCTTGCGACCGGTCCGGTATAAGATCACCGAGGACGGCATCTTTACTCTCGGTTCCGAAGTCGGCGTTGTCGAGTTGGACGACGCCAAAGTGATCAAGAAAGGCCGGCTTGGCCCCGGGCAGATGATTGCGGTGGATACGGCGGCCGGCAAAGTTTCTTTCGATTCCGAAATCAAAGACGAACTTGCCGCGCGTAAACCTTACGGGCAGTGGCTCAAGGAAAACCGCATTGATTTCAAAGATCACGCGCCGGGGGGGCCGATCGAACCTGAAGGCGACCTGGACGTGCTCACTCTGACCCAGCGGCAAGTGGCATTCGGCGTCACCAAGGAAGAGGTCGACATGATCATCACGCCGCTGGTGAAGGCGGGGATGGAGCCAATTTACAGTATGGGAGACGATGTGGCGCTGTCCGTCCTGGCGAAAACGCCGCGTCTTTTGTTCACGTATTTCAAGCAGCTTTTTGCGCAGGTCACCAATCCTCCGATCGATCCGATTCGCGAGCGGCTGGTGATGTCAGTGGAGGCCGACCTGGGGCGCGAGCGAAATTTTCTCGATGAAACTCCGCGCCATGCGCACGTTATTCACCTCGAGAAACCCTTTCTTTACGAGCGTGAACTCCAAGCGCTGAAGGAATTCGACCACGATTTCCCATCGCGCACCATCGACATCACCTGGCCGGTGACGGAAGGTGGGGATGGTATGATGGCGGCGATTGATCGAATTTGCGAGGAGGCCGAACGAGCGGTAGATGACAAGATTCGCATTATTATTTTATCGGATCGCAACGTCGACCACGCGCGGATCGCCGTGCCCTCCCTCTTGATCACGGGAGCGGTGCACCACTACCTGGGAAGGAGAGGGAAAAGAATGCTTACCAGCCTCATCCTGGAAACGGGTGAGGCCAGGGATACCCATCAAATGGCGTGTCTGATCGGGTTTGGCGCCACGGTGGTCTGTCCCTATCTCGCTTTTGAGACCATTCGCGAGATGGTGGAGAACGATAAGAAGAACGTTTTCGAGGGCGTGGGATATTCGGAAGCCCTCCAGCGATACATGGACGGGCTGGAGAAAGGTGTGCTGAAGATTATGTCGAAGATGGGAATCTCGGTGCTCAACAGTTATCAGAATGCGCAGATCTTCGAAGCGGTCGGCCTGGGATCGGAAATCATATCCCGTTGTTTCCCCGGCACCCCCTCGCAGATAGAAGGAATCGGGTTCCGCGAGATTGCGGACGAGACCGTGGCGCGCCACCAATCCGCGTTCGGAGAAGCCGTGCCGGGCGAAGAGGGGGCGGCGCGCAAGTTGGGAGACCCGGGGTATATGCGGCCACGGCGCGAGGGTGAAATGCATGCGGTTACCGGCAAGGTGATCAAGCCCTTTCACGAGTTCGTAAAGACCAACAACCCGGAAAAATACGAGCAGTACGTGGAGGCGGTCCTGGAGAATACCCCGGTGTCGCTGCATGACATGTTCGATCTGATCCCCCTTTCCTCGGGGCCCATTCCGATTGAGGAAGTTGAGCCCATTGAAGATATCCGGGTGCGTTTCACGACTGCGGCGATGTCCCTGGGGGCGATCAGTCCGGAGGCGCACGAGACCTTGGCGATCGCCATGAACGAAATAGGGGGGAAATCGGATTCCGGCGAAGGCGGCGAAGATCCGCGCCGTTTCAAGCGGTATCCCAACGGCGATTGGGCCAACAGCAAGATCAAGCAAGTGGCCTCCGGACGTTTCGGCGTCTCGGCTGAATACCTCGCGAGCGCGGAGGAAATTGAGATCAAGATGGCACAAGGCGCCAAGCCCGGCGAGGGCGGCCAGTTACCCGGGCACAAGGTCAATAAGCTGATAGCGCGTCTACGGCACACTCAACCCGGTGTGCAGTTAATCAGTCCGCCGCCGCACCACGACATTTATTCCATTGAGGATCTGGCGCAATTGATCCACGACCTCAAAGAGGTTAACCCGCGGGCGCGGGTTTGCGTCAAGCTGGTCGCGGAGACCGGTGTGGGGACGATCGCCGCCGGGGTGGCCAAGGCCAACGCGGACATCATTCTCATCAGCGGTCATGACGGCGGGACGGGTGCGTCTCCCATGAGTTCGATCAAGCACGCGGGCTTGCCCTGGGAGATCGGGCTTTCCGAAACCCAGCAGGTCCTCATGCTCAACGGACTTCGCGACCGGGTCACACTGCGCACGGACGGCGGACTGCGGACTGGACGCGATATCATTCATGCAGCCGTGCTCGGGGCCGAAGAATTCAATTTCGGGACCATCGCGTTGATCGCGATGGGCTGCGTCTACGTGCGCAAGTGCCATCTCAACACCTGTCCGGTGGGTGTGGCTACCCAGGACCCGAAATACCGGGCGAAGTTCAAGGGCGAAGTTGCGCATGTCATCAACTTTTTCAACGCGGTTTCCGAAGAGACACGTGCCATTATGGCGCAACTGGGGGTCCGGAAACTGAACGATCTTATCGGCCGGCCCGGGTTCCTGCGGCAGCGCCATGTGCCGGATCATCCCAAGGCCAACACCCTCGATTTGAGCCGGGTATTGCGGGACGTGGCCGCGGAGTCGGGCGAAGACATTCCGCGCATTTGCCTTTTGGACCGGAACGACGGAATCCAGGCGCATCCGTTGGACGATAGAATTCTGCAGCAGGCCAAGGACGCCATCACGGACAAGAAAAAGATCTCCCTGAAATACAAAGTCGTGAATACCAATCGTAACGTGGGCACCAAGCTCTCGGGACAGATTGCTTACGAGCATGGAAACTACGGATTGCCGGAAGGAACTATTGATCTGAAATTTTCCGGCAGCGCCGGCCAGAGCTTCGGGACCTTTTTGGTGAGCGGTGTGCGCATGACGCTGGTGGGAGAAGCCAACGATTACGTGGGCAAAGGAATGTGCGGTGGAGAGATCATCATCGTGCCTCCCCCGGAAAGAAATTTTGTCGCCGGTGATAACGCGATAATGGGGAACACCGTGATGTACGGTGCGACCGGAGGCCATCTTTTTGGTTGCGGTATGGCGGGGGAACGGTTTTGCGTGCGCAATTCGGGGGGCACTGCCGTGATTGAGGGCGTCGGAGACCACGGCTGCGAATACATGACGAATGGTTGTGTTGTAGTGCTTGGGAAGACCGGGAAGAATTTCGGGGCCGGCATGAGCGGCGGCGTCGCTTTTGTCCTCGATGAGGACGAGCAGT
Source organism: Verrucomicrobiales bacterium (assembly GCA_024638765.1). Taxonomy (GTDB): domain Bacteria; phylum Verrucomicrobiota; class Verrucomicrobiia; order Verrucomicrobiales; family DEV007; genus JAHEJT01. Next base: position 36,812 of record JAHEJT010000021.1, on the reverse strand, counting down.
TTGAGAAGCTCTACAATTCCGAGCTGATTGCGATGTCACCCCTGGAAGATCCGGAGGACGTGAAGCTGCTCCAGGAACTGATTTACCGTCATATCGAGCACACCGAAAGCGAGCGCGCCAAGGAAATCATCGCCAAATGGGATCATTACCGGAAGGCGTTCGTGGTGGTGCGTCCCAACTCCACTCCCGAACCACCGCCCGGAGACGATGAGGAGGCGAATGCCGCGGAGGCGGCGACTTCGGCTCCCGCCGAAGAGGGTGCGGTGGTATCACCGTCCAAGTAGAAATGAATTCATGGAGGTCCGGAAATCGCTCAGATTTGTCGGGGCTCCACGGAGCCGGGAAGATTGCGGCGATGGACCGGATCAAAGGAAGTTCGGTCGGGTATTCGCGAACGTGTTGTTGAATCCACGATGAGTTCCACGCCGGTTCTTCTTCCCAGCACCGCTTCTCCCCTGGGAGTCACCCGCATGCCGGCCATTGCGGACGGCTTTAACTTTTCCATTTTTTCCGAACACGCCGCGGCGATCGATCTCTGCCTTTATGACAGGGAAGATCCGGCGCGAGAGACAGCCAGGGTGCGGTTGCCTCACCGGGAAGGAGACGTTTGGCATGTCGCGTTGGGGGGGTTGGAACCGGGGCAGCTTTACGGATACCGGGTGCATGGACCCTATGCTCCTCCCAACGGGCACCGCTTTAATCCCAACAAACTCGTCTTGGATCCTTACGCCAGGGCCATCTCAGCTCGGACGGAGTGGCACGCGACCATGACTGGAGGTGACGACCTGGTGCGAGACGAGTCCGACAGCGCGCCCCATGTGGCCAAGGGGGTGATCCCGGATGATGAGTTCGACTGGGAAGGCGATCAGCCTCCTGGAACCCCGCTTGACGAAAGCATCATTTACGAACTGCACGTGAAGGGGTTCACGCGGCAGTTTCCCAAACTCGATTGGCAGCTCCAGGGCACTTACGCGGGTTTGGGCAGTGAGCCCGTTGTGAATTACCTGAAAGAACTGGGCATCACGGCGGTGCAATTGCTGCCGGTGCACCATCACATCGACGACGGTTTTCTGTTGGACAAAGGCCTCACTAATTACTGGGGATACAACACGGTGGGGTACTTTGCTCCGGAAGCCCGTTACACGGCGGGAGACTCCACACGGGGAGAGCAGGTCTTCGAATTCAAAGAGATGGTGAAGGCGTTGCATCGCGCGGGAATCGAAGTGATCCTGGACGTGGTTTATAATCATACGGGGGAAGGCAATGAAAACGGGCCTACATTCAGTTTCCGCGGGATCGACAACGAGGCGTATTATCGGCTGGAAGTCATCGATCCGCGCCGTTACACGGATTACACGGGCACCGGGAATACTATCGACATGCGGCATCCTTATTCGCTGCAACTTGTGCTGGAAAGCCTGCGCTACTGGGTCACTGAGATGCATGTCGACGGATTTCGCTTTGACTTGGCGGCCACTCTCGGCAGAACCCAGACGGATTTCGACCGATGGTCCGCGTTTTTCAAATCGATTCAAATCGATCCCGTGCTTTCGAGGGTAAAGATGATCGCCGAGCCCTGGGACGTGGGCTGGGGCGGGTACCAGGTCGGCAATTTCCCGCATGGATGGGAGGAGCTGAATGGGCGATACCGGGACGCGGTGCGACGATTTTGGAAAGGGGATCACCTCATGCTTCCCGAGTTCACTTACCGGTTCACGGGAAGCGAGGATATTTACAGCGGCTCGAGACGGCCGCCGCAGGCCAGCATCAACTTTATTACCTCGCACGACGGATTCACGTTGCGTGACTTGGTCAGTTATAATTCCAAGCACAACGAAGCCAACGGAGAGGGAAACCGCGACGGCGACGAGAATAACAATTCCTGGAATCACGGGGTCGAGGGTCCCACCGACGATCACGCGATCGAAGCCTTGCGCGATCAACAGCGGAGGAACCTTATGACAACCCTGATTCTATCTCAGGGCGTGCCTTTCATTCTCGCGGGAGACGAAATTGGCCGCACTCAGCAGGGGAACAACAACGGGTATTGCCAGGACAGCAAGATCAGCTGGCTGGATTGGGAGCTGACCCGGAACCAGGAGCGGTTTCTTGAATTCGTGAAGAGGCTAATTAAGCTGCGCAAGGAAAACACGATCTTTGGTAAGAAGAGTTTTTTTCACGGCCGCGAACTGCGCGGGCTTCCTTTCAAGGACATCATGTGGTTCAACGTGAAGGGCGCGGTTATGACCGTAGAACAATGGCACTCGGATCAGCCGGGAGAGATCGCGGCCTTGTTGAGTGGAAGCACGCGCGGATCCCAGGAGAACTGGCGAGAAATGTCCCATGGGAAAACATTCCTCTTTTTGTTCAATGCATCCGACCATCAACGCACCTTCACTTTGCCCGGAAAGACTAACGTGATCTGGAGATTGGAGCTCGATACTTCCCGGGTAGGCGGATTTTTCGATCGTGAACGCCTGGTGTCCGGCACCGCGAAGTGCGTCGTGGCGCGGCGCAGCATGCGCGTGCTCACTATGCACCAGGGACGGGAGATCGACGCGCAGTGGCCCAGTGCAAAGTAGGAGAAACGGTTTTGTTGTTTGTAACCCTGCCAGATGGTGCGTAATGACGGACGACTAATGAAGCGGTACCCAAGGGAATCCGAAGCCGAAAGTTCGCACGTCCCAGCCTCGGGCGGACCGGATCGCTGGCGGTAATCTTGGGTTTTGGGCTTCTTTTGGAATTGGGTATTCAGGTAATTGGGATTTTCCCAGCATGCTCCGAAAAACGAAGATCATCTGCAGCCTTGGACCTGCCACGGACAAGGCCGAGGAAATCCGGAATCTCATTGAGGCCGGGGCCAACATCTTTCGGTTGAACATGAGTCACGCTCGCCATGACTGGACGCGCGAAGTGGTTTCCACAATCCGGGCAGAATCCGGGGGCTTGGGCATTGAAGTCGCGCTGTTGGTGGACATGCAGGGACCAGCCATCCGCACCGGAACCCTGGATAAACCACTCCAGCTGAGAGCTGGCGACCGGGTGGAATTCACCATAGGCGACGCCAGACCGAAGGAAAAATTTTCGACCTCGGTCAATTACAGCGGTCTTGCCGCGGATGTCTCCATTGGGGACACCATGCTGGTGGACAATGGAGTGCTTCACTTGAAGATCGTTTCCACGGATTCCAAGCGCGTCATCGGCGAAACGCAGACCGGTGGCGAGCTGGGTTCGCGGCGTCACATCAATCTTCCCGGGGTGCGGGTGAATCTTCCGGCCTTCAGCGACAAAGATCGCGAGGATCTGGATCTGGCGCTGGACCTGGACGTCGATTTTGTGGCCATGAGTTTCGTGCGCGATGCGGACCACGTGGAGGAGCTCCGTGAGCTCTTGCGGAAGAAGAAGGCCCATGCCCGGATCGTGGCCAAGATCGAAGATCAGGAGGCAGTGCGGAATCTCGATGAAATCGTGCGCGCAACGGACGTGGTCATGGTGGCGCGCGGCGACCTTGGGATCGAAGTGAATCTCGAGGAGTTGCCCATCCTCCAACGTCTTATCGTGAAGCGTTGCCTGGCCCTGGGGCGCCGGGTTATCGTGGCGACGCATCTTCTGGAGTCCATGATTGCGAATCCGATCCCGACGCGGGCGGAGGTTACTGATGTGGCCAACGCGGTGTTTGAGGAGGCGGACGCCCTAATGTTGAGTGGTGAGACCAGCATCGGGCAGTATCCCGTCAAGTCGGTGCGGACACTGGATGTCATAGCACGCCGCATTGAACGGAGTGGAGGAGCCGGCTATGCGGAGCGCGCGCGGCTGGAGACGGCGAAGCAGAAGTCGGTGCGTTCCGCGGTGAGTCTTGCCAACTCCATTGATGGTTCGAAAATTCTCGTATTCACCAGTCGTGGGGTCATGGCTAATTACGTTGCGCACCTCCGTCCCCGTAAGGCGCCGATTTTTTCGTTTTCGCCGGACGAGAGAGTGTGCCGGGCGCTGTTGATAAATCGGGCGGTGGTTCCGTTCCATCTCGAATTCGCGGAGCAGCCGGAGGATACAGTTGCAGCGGCGATTGCGTTGTTGGCGGAGAGGGAATTCCTGGTGAAAGGCGATCCGGTGGTGATCCTGAGCGATGTTTTTGCCGGGGATCACGATGTGGATACGATTCTCTTGCAAAAGGCGTGAGGGTGCAGTCCGCCACTCCGTGGCGGATTTATTCCGAGCCGCCACGGATCCGCCGACGCATGCAGCTATGGCGAGAAATGGCGGCGGGCTACTTCGCTGTGGCGGAGCGGTGAATCGCGCGACGTGGAGACGAGGAGTGCGGGCGCGGAGGACAAAAAAAGAGACGCGGTTTCCCGCGTCTCTTTTCGTAGTTGAATCAAATGCTGCCGTGGCGACTCAGGCCGCGCCGGCGAGGGAACCCTTCTTCTTATTCTTGGAGCCCTTGGGCCGTCCCCGGCCGCGCTTGGGCGTCTCCGCCGCGACGGGAGTCTTCTTTTTGGCGGCTGTCTTCGAAGGCGTTCTATTTTTGGAACCGGGTTTCCTCCCGTGCTTGGCCGGTGCGGTTTCGGAATCATCTTCGGCTCCGCCGGTTCCCGAGGTCGGCCCGCTCAGGGGCCGTGGTCCAGGGTCTTCCCGTTTTTGGAGCGCGCGGCGCAATTTCTTGAGGGCAATATTCTGCAGCTGACGGATCCGTTCCCGGGTCACGCCGAACTCCTGGCCGACTTCTTCGAGGGTCTTGGGTTTCTGACCGTTGAGACCGAAGCGGGCATCGATGATTTTCCGTTCGCGGTCCTCGAGGACTCCGAGAAGCCCGTCGAGCTGGTGGTGCATATTTTTATGCGAAAGCAGTTCCAGCGGGGTTTGTGCCTTGTCGTCGCCGATGATTTCTCCGAACTCGGTGGTGTCGTCCTCGCTGATGGGCGCGTCGAGAGAAGCGGGCCGGAGCGAAGCCGCCTTGAGATGAGAAAGCTTGGCGCGATCGATACCGATTTCCTCGGCGAGTTCCTCGTCGGTGGGTTCACGGCCGAGTTCTTCGCTCAAGACCATCGCCACGCGGCGCATCTTGGAAATTTTATCCACCATGTGGACGGGAAGCCGGATGGTCTTGCTTTGGTTGGCAAGCGCACGCTTGATGGATTGCTTGATCCACCACGCAGCATAGGTGCTGAGCTTGCCCCCCTTGTTGGGGTCAAAACGCTCGACAGCTTTCATCAGGCCGATATTTCCCTCGGAAATGAGATCGAGCAGGGGCAGGCCGTAATTGGCGTAATCCTGGGCGATCTTCACGACCAGACGCAAATTAGCCTTGATCATGTGGGCGCGAGCTTCTTTGTCGCCCTTCTTGATCCTGTCGGCGAGCTGGACTTCCTGCTCACGGGTGAGGAGATCGGTTTTACCGATTTCCCGCAGGTAAATCTTGATGCCTCCGTCTAGTTCGAGATTAGCCATTACTATATAGACTGTATGGGTAAGTGAAATGGGGCGATGGGTCGCCGATCGCCGATTCTGTCTGAGAAGAATGTGTGTTTATGAGGTGCTTCTGGACACGAATTCCAGGTGTGGGGAGGTTGCGTATAGCTGATACCCCTCGGATGAGCGAGAAAAAAATAGCTAGCTCGGTGTCTTTGGGTGACCCGTTGAGGGAAATTGAGCCGCACTCCTTCTACCTAAGAGACCTGAAACGCCGGGCATATGTTCAATCTTTCGGCAAAAAGTGGAAATACATGACAGTATTTCTAATAGTAGTCAGATTTTAATGATTATTACAAGAATTTAATACTTCTTTTTGCCCTGCGGAGCCCCCTTATTTTCCATAATTCATTGATTCTACGGGGATATTTCGGGTGAGGGGGGCTTTCAGGGCCGATCGAGTGCCGGTCCAGCCTCCCGGGCGCGGGGCTTCGACGGGGGGCAGGGAGGCCTTATGCGGACTACTCCCCAATCATCGGGATTCCTGCTCAGGACCCGCCCCCAGTGAGAAGTAGCCCCGGCGCTCCGCGACGGGGTTGCTGGCTGAATGCCCGCCGCGGAGCGTCGGGCTTACCTGGCGCATTCTGAGCTCGATTTTGACGCAGGAGGGGAAGTAGCCCCGGCGCTCCGCGACGGGGTTGTTGGCTGGATGCCCGCCGCGGAGCGTCGGGCTTACCTGGCGCAAAGCGAGCGCTTTTGCGAGGCGGGAAGGGTTGATCCCGAGGGATCGAAATCCCAGCCTTACCTGGGAGCGTTTTCACTGCAAAAAGAAACAGCCGCCCGGAGGAGGGGCGGCTGTTCGCTTGGAGGAACCGCGGTGAAGGGGACAAGCTCACCGGATTGGTTCCTTCGGGAAACGCTGTGCTGGATGATTAGAAATCGAGAGAGCCGAAAATACGGACGGGAATCGTGAACAGGCTGGATTTGTTATTAATCCCGGGGACGCCCAGGCCGGAGACGGTCCCGTCATCCTCCTTCAGTTTGCCGGAATAAGTGAACCCGCTTTCGACGCCAATTTCGAAGTTGGGTGAGACGTCGTAAGCGACTCCCAGAGTCGCGCCGGTGAAGATTACCGAGGAGTCATCATAAAAGGGGACATTACGGAGGTTGAATCCGGTGCCAGGCAGGCGGAAATCGCCATTGATCCGGTCGACGACGTTCACGCCGACGAACGCGCCAGTGTAGGGGCGCAGCTTTTCGTCGGGTGCCAGCTCGTAACGGACGCCGCCGTGGAGACGCCAGGACTTGTAATCGTCGAACTTAGCGACGAAATCGCGGCCATCGATGTCGCCGATGGTTACTGTCTTTGCGTTGGAACCGAGATAGCTGAGCCCGGCAAGAGCGTCGAGGCGATCGTTGATGGCGAATCCGAGTTCGATGCCGCCGCCGTACATGGTGCCGTAAATGTCGTCGAAGTCTTTGCTATCGATATTCACGTGGGCTCGACCGCGGCCACCTTGACCGCCGCTGATGCGCGGGTGGATCGTGGTTGAGGCGCCGCCATGGAATTCGCTGCTGATGGGGAATTCGATATCGCCGCGGGCGCGTACGAAGAAGCCATGGACCACGGCGGGAGGATTGAGGCTGATGCCTTTGTCCATAGCGTCGGACGAATCGTTCGCGAACGCCTGGAAGGAGATGGTTGCGGAAAGCGCCGCAACCCCAATGCGCAAGAGGGGAGAGGTCATGAGGGGGGTGTTGGGGTGTGGTAGGGGTTGGAGGGAGGTTCAAAGGGAACCTCAAAACGTACCCTAGCGAGAAATTCTATTTGGTCTAGTAATTTTTTAAAACACGATGAAAGCATTAATCATGGTGCACAGATTTATTATGGATATCCTAATTATTCGTGTTTCTGTCCTCCCGTGTCCGCCCTCCTTCGGCCGCTGCTGCGCCGTCGCTTCAGTGCGCCCTCCTCTCTCCTATCTCTCCTCGAATTATCGAATTAGGGACAGGTCATCTATTTGCTACTCCGAATTAGGGACAGGTCATCTATTTGCTATGGGGTGGATGGAGGGCAACGCTTTGTCGTTGCCGGAACGGGCAGAGGGCGTAAGGGACAGGGCGTAAGGGACAGGTCATCTATTGGCGGTCGGGGCCGAGAGGAGGGCGTGGCGGCAGAATAAATCAGCTTGCCACGATACTGTTCATGCGAGTAGTATTCACCTGGACAGCCCGTCGGACGCCAACGCCGGGGGCTCTCCCCGGCTGGGGGGCGCGGGCTGCAGCCGGGAGATCAACACGAAACCGGGAGAATCAGCACCATGCTCACAAAAGTTTACAGCGCCGCCCTCGTCGGAGTGGACGCGGTGGAAGTGGAAATCGAGGTGAACCTCACCAAGAGCGACATGGGGAGGGTCTTCATTGTGGGCCTGCCCGATACCGCGGTGAAAGAAAGCAAGGACCGCGTTTTTACGGCGGTCTCGAACAGTGGATACTGGAGACCGCGGGGCACGACCACCATCAACCTTGCCCCCGGCGATCTCAAAAAGGAGGGACCCAGTTTTGACTTGGCGATCGCACTGGGAATGGTGGCCTTGAGAGAAAAACTCGATCCGGCGGTCCTGGAGGATTACTGCATGGTCGGCGAGCTGGCCTTGACCGGGGCGGTGCGCCCCGTGACGGGCGTGCTTCCGATTGCGCTCGAGGCGCGCAAGCGCGGGAAGAAGGCACTGCTGGTTCCGCGGGAGAATGTCGCCGAAGCGAGCGTCGTGGATGGGCTCGAGGTTTACGGCGTCTCCGATTTGCGCGAGGCTTTTGAGCACCTGCATTCCGGCAACGGCATTTACCCCGTGAAAGTAGACGTCGACGCGCTCTTTTCGCAGACCAGTTCGTACGATGTCGATTTCGCGGATGTAAAAGGGCAGGCCCACGTCAAGCGGGCCATCGAGGTGGCAGTGGCGGGCAACCATAATCTCTTGATGATCGGCCCTCCGGGCACCGGAAAATCGATGCTCGCGAAGCGACTGCCGACCATCATTCCCATGATGACGCTGGAAGAAGCGATCGAGACTACCAAGATCCACAGCATTTCCGGGATGCTCGAGGGCAGGCGTTCCTTTCTAACCACCCGGCCCTTCAGGTCGCCGCACCACACGATATCGGATGTCGGTTTGCTGGGAGGATCCAACAGTCCCCGGCCGGGCGAGGTGAGCCTGGCGCACAACGGGGTTCTTTTCCTGGACGAACTGCCGGAGTTCCGGCGATCGACCCTCGAGGTGCTGCGGCAGCCGTTGGAGGACGGAAGAGTGACGATCTCGCGGGCATCCGGGACCATGACCTTTCCCTCGAACTTCATGCTGGTCTGCGCCATGAACCCCTGTCCCTGCGGATACATGGGCGATCCCAAGCGCGAGTGCCGGTGCAGTTCCGGGCAGATTCAGAAATACCGCCAGCGCATCAGCGGTCCGCTTCTCGATCGCATCGATTTGCACGTGGAGGTGCCGCTGGTGGAATATAAGGAACTGTCGGGAGAGGCCACGGGCGAAAGTTCGGACACCATCCGCGAGCGCGTGATGGCGGCGCGGGCCCGGCAGCAGGAGCGTTACGCCGGGGCACCGAAAGTCACTGCTAACAGCGACATGACGCCGAAACTGATGAAGGAATTCTGCCGGGTCGATGAGGAAAGCTCCCATTTCCTAGAGCAAGCCATGAATGATCTCAATTTTTCGGCGCGCGCCCACGACCGGATTCTCAAGGTGGCCCGCACTCTCGCCGATCTCGATCACCGCGAAGCCATCGGTTCGCAGGATATTCTCGAGGCGATCCAATACCGGACGCTGGACCGGAATTTGTGGGTTTGAGGCGCACGCCGCATCCCGGCCTGTAGATTCGAGTTTCACTCGAATTTTGTGGCAGGCAGTCCGAACACTTCGAGAGGCTTGAAACTTCGACTGGAAGTCGAAGCTACTTTTCGCAGTAGGGTCGCATCGTCTCCGAGGTCAGCGGCTCAGAAGTAGATTCGAGTTTTACTCGAATACCTGAGGCGGGAGGCGGAGCAGAACTCCGACTGGAAGTCGAAGGCTACTTCTATTCACTCCAATGGGATCTGGGTGGGCTTGATGCGGCCGGACTTGCCGGCGGGCCAATCGGCGCCTTCTTTGATCCAGGCGTAGATGAGATCTTTTTCGTGCTTGAGCGGGCGCACGCCGACGGGCGGCATAGCGTTCTCGCGGGTCTTGTGGGCGACCACGTTCTGGAAAAGGACGCTGGCCTCAGGATTGCCCGGGACAATAAAAGCTCCCGTGGGGCTGTTCCCAAATGCCGTCTCCCGGCTTTCGAGGCTCATACGGCCGTGGAGCACTTTGCGGTTGTGACAATTGATGCAGCGCAACTCGAAGATCGGCTTGATGTCGCGGACGAAATTCACTTTGCCGCCCGCGTAGGGAGATGTCGCCGTTGCCGCGAGAGGGCTTTTCCCGGACGGCATGCCCGCAGGGGGTGGGGATTCGGGCTGGGCGCAACCGTTGAAGGTGACCGCCAAGAAGGCGAGGATCGGAATCTTAAAGAAGGCGCGTGGTGGCATGGCAATTTTTATAACAAGAATTCGTAGGATGAGGCCAGCGGCTTCTTAAATCATTCTCCGCATTTTTGTCCTGCGAGGCGGCCTTACGAGATTTTGGAAGGTACCGTCTTTCCGCTTTGCAGGCTCTATTGGCAAGTTTAGAAGGAGACATGGAGAAAGCGCGTTCTGCTCCGACAGATATCGAAGCGCTCCACGACCGGGTGAGTGCGCCCGGTGTGGGCGTGGTGGATTGCCTGCGATCAATTGACGGCGATGTGCTGGTGCTCGGGGCCGGCGGCAAGATGGGTCTCCATCTGAGCATGATGCTGCGGCGCGGGTTCGACAGTTTGGGAAAGCAGAACCGGGTGCTGGCGGTTTCCCGCTTCGGCGCCGAAGGAAGCCGGGATGCATTTGTGCAGCGGGGGATCGAGGCGATCCCATGCGACTTACGATCGTCCGACGCTCTCAAGTCATTACCGGAAGCTGCGGCAGTATATTTTCTAGCGGGCGTGAAATTCGGCACTGCCGGCAACGCGGACACGCTGCGGTCGATGAACCAAGAGGTGCCGGTGCTGGTGGCCGATCGATTCCGGAAGGCGTCGATTGTCGCCTTGTCGACGGGCTGCGTCTATCCCTTCGTGGCGCCGGAGAGCGGTGGTTGCAGGGAAACGGATCGGCCGGAACCCGTGGGTGATTACGCGCTCTCTTGTCTGGGAAGGGAGCGGGCTTTTGCGGATGCTTCCCGGCAGCATGGCACGCGGGTGGCATTGATACGCTTGAATTACTCGGTGGACTTGCGCTACGGGGTTCTTGTCGATATCGGGAAGAAAGTCCTGGCGGGTGAACCGGTCGAGGTGCGCATGGGATATTTCAATACCATCTGGCAGGGAGACGCTCTTGACCACATCGTGCGGGCACTCTCGCATGGTGCTTCGCCTCCTTTCGTTTTGAATGTCACGGGAAGAAAGATCCTGAGTGTGCGTGAAGTTGCGGAAAAATTTGGGGAGATTCTCGAGAAAAAAGTAATCTTCACAGGAGATAAAGAAGAACCGACGGCATGGCTGAGCGACGCTTCTACGGCCTATGCGCTGTTTGGGAAGCCTTCTGTGCCCGAGGATGTTCTTATCACGTGGGCTGCGGATTGGCTGGCGCGGGGTGGAGAGACTCTCGATAAGCCGACTCATTTTGAAGTGCGCGACGGGGAGTATTAGGGGACATCTTACAACGGAGGCTCCATGGAGTGCGCCGGCTTGATGGCGCATTCCAAAAGGCGTCAGGCATGCGGTTGCCTTGGCGGTAGAGTAAGAACTTTTCAACGAGGTTAAATTGTTCCAAGTTAATGGAACCCGGTGCAGGTAAGGACGCTGTTCATGATTACGAAATCGAAGGATCTCAGGGAACACCTGCTGGCAGGGCAAGTCATCCCGGCGTGTCCACTCCCGCTCGACTCGGATCGGGCCTGGTCTCCGCCGCATCAAAGGGCGCTGCTCCACTACTATTTCGAAGCGGGCGCACGGGGCATTGCGGTGGGGGTGCACGCGACACAGTTCGCGATCCGCGATCCGAAACACGATCTTCTCAAGCCGGTCCTGGAGTTGGCGAGTGAGGTGGTCGGGGAACTCACTCGTTCGAAGGGCGAGCCCGTGGTCATGATCGCGGGAGTTTGCGGCAGACTTAAGCAAGCCTTTGCGGAAGCGCAACTGGCATCGGGTTTCGGATACGACACCGGTCTGCTTAGTATGAGCGAACTAAAGGATCTCACGGAAAAAGAAATCATTGAGCACTGTCGCATCATCGCCAAAGTGATCCCCCTGTTTGGATTTTATTTGCAACCGGCGGTCGGCGGTCGCGTCTTCTCGTACGATTTCTGGCGTCGATTTGTCGAGATCCCGGAAGTGGTGGGGATCAAGATCGCTCCGTTCAACCGATACCGGACCTGGGACGTGGTGCGGGCGGTGTTGGAATCGGGAAGAGATGACATCGCGCTCTACACCGGAAATGACGACAACATCATCGTCGATCTGCTGACGCCCTTTTCGCATCAGGTCAACGGGAACCGGAAGCGGAGATTCATGAGCGGTGGATTGCTGGGCCAATGGGGCATCTGGACGCAAAGCGCGGTGGATCTCCTGGAGAGAGTAAAGCGCGCGCGCGGGCACGAAACGATGGATGCGTCCTGGTTGGAAGAGAACGCGGCCCTTACGGATGCCAACGCGGCGGTCTTTGATGCTGCCAATCATTTTTCCGGGTGCATCCCCGGAATCATGGAAGTTTTGCGCCGGCAAGGACTGGCTCCGTCAAATCTCTGTCTCAATCCCACGGAGATTCTATCACCGGGACAAGCAGACGAATTGGACCGCGTGATCGCCAGTTATCCGGAACTCGCGGACGACGAGTTCATTGAAGAGAATCTCCACCGTTGGCTTGGTTAGTGTAGCGTCCCGCAAGTCCTGTAACAGCCTGAGTAATATTCGGTCTAAAAATTGGCCTCGCCATGCTCAGACTATTTTGGAAATACGCGGTTTTCTTTCCCAACTTCTTCGTTGCTCTTCGGTCACGGAGCGGGCTCCGCTTCCTCTTCGCGCCTCGAATTTGGAAAAGAATTCTCGCGCAGTCTGTCATATTACTTGCGGGACACCACACTGGTCCGGGGAGATTCTGCGGGTGGATTTCCTAACAAGTGGGCACGAATCAGGGGGGCAGGGTGGCAATAATTCCCTCTTTGAGGATCGCACTCCCGTATTTTCAATACTGCGCTTGAATTGTAAATGACTAAGGGTAAGCGTGTTATAATGATGTCCTGATTGGTATTCCCGTTAGATTAGCGATTGTTAGGTTTCCTTGACAATAGCAGGTTCAGCCTTTTGGGTAATGCTAGTGTCACGTCCTTGAAGTTTGTTCCAATCGGCAGCGAACTCCTGGGAAGCAGCACCAGGGAGGCTACCAATGCCATGAAATCCTCGCTACAGATTCGCCGGCTCACGGCGAAGGCCCTCCCTTTTGCTGAGGGGCTGGAGTCCGAAGCGGGCGGAAACCATACCGTCGCCGATTGGAAACGACTCATCGCCTTGAATCCGAGGGGCTGCTTCGTCGCGGGATGGGACGGTGAACCCGCCGGGACTTTGACGACCACGATATACGGTGAAGAACTCGCCTGGATTGGAATGGTTCTTGTGCGCCCGGAGTTCAAGCGCCATGGCATCGCCAAGGAACTGATGAAGCATGCGCTGGCTTTTCTTAAGGAGGAAAAGATCACCTGTATCAAACTGGATGCCACGGCCCAGGCGCAAAGACTCTATAAGCCGCTTGGGTTCAAGCCGGAGGCGCGCTTGCACCGGTGGGAGCGTGAGGGATCGCCGGAGGAATTGCGCGAGATCGTACATCGCGATCTCTTTTTGAGGGAATTCGAGCGGGGCGACCTGGTGAAGATTCGCGAGCTGGATCAGAAATTTTTCGGAGCGGATCGCGGAAGGCTGCTGAAGGCATTACTCGCAGATTCGGTCCGGGCTTCGGTCTGGGATTTGTATTCGGATATTGAAAGTTACGGGATGTTGCGCCCGGGAGCCGATGCGGATTACGTGGGGCCCGTGGTCTCGACGAGCGAACATCATGCACACATGATTGTCCGCGACCTGATGCGTCGTTCCAAGAAGGACCGCATCATATGGGATATCCCCGATGATAACGAGCATGCCACGGTGATCGCGGAATCGTTGGGCTTCGAGTCGGTGCAGTCTTTCACGCGCATGTATAAGGGCAGGAACAAGTGCCGGTCCATCACGGACTCTATTTACGGTATCTCCGATCCGGCGACGGGATAATCTGCCGTCTGGGGGCGGGTGGCACGCAACTTGGGGAATCGGTGGGGGTTTGATCCTGGGCGGAGATCGAGCCAGGGAGACTGAATGTGCATACGCTTGATAGCATCGGCGATTTGTTTGGCGGCCGGGGTAATTCCATCGGTGGCGGACGAACCGAAAACAGATTCGTCCAAGGGCGCGCGAGTTCTGGACCGGTTTGACAGGGACAAGGACGGATACCTGGAGACGGCCGAGATGCCTCCCGGTCTGGCACGCCGGGTCGCGCAGTTTGACGGGGATGGGGATGGGAAGCTGAATGCCGAGGAGTTGAATCCTGTCGCGGACCGGATGGACCGCGGTCGCGGCGGGCAAGGGGGAGGATCCACCAGCCGCCGGCCCGGGGAAATCAATACCAAGCCTGCGACTGGGGAGCGGTACGAAGATTCTCTGGAAGTCGGGGATCGCGCGCCGGAGTTTACGCTTCCGCTGGCTTCCGGTGAGGGGGAGATATCGTTGTCGGATTACCGGGGAAAGAAACCGGTGGTGCTGATTTTTGGAAGTCTGACGTGCCCGCCGTTTCGGTCAAGAATGCTGCAGTTTGATCCGATTTATCTAAAGCATAAGGACAAGGTTGAGTTCCTGATGGTGTACACGCGGGAAGCGCATCCCGAATCCGTGATATACGTCAAAAAAGACGACGAAGAAGTGCTTCAAAAAATCGAGCAGACCGACGACATGAAGAAGCGGATGGAGTACGCGCAGGTCTGCGGTCCGACTTTGAATTTCACTTTTTCGACGGTGGTCGATCGGAAGGACAACAAGGTCAATGAAGCCTATGCAGGTTGGCCGAGCCGTTTCGTGGTGGTCGATACGGAGGGGAAGATCGCGTATGACGGCGGGCCGGGACCGGGCGGGTTTCAGCCGGATGCGCTCGACCAGTGGTTGGGGGCAAACTTATAGACCGGGTCGAATGGCACCCGGCCGAGACCGGATTTCGATCATGCGCCGATGAGACGCAGGGCAGGCTAAAGCCTGCACTCCCACGAGTTGAGTGGGCCCTTGCAATGGTGAGATTACTGGGGTAGGCAATCCACGTAATGATGCTTTGGTCCGTCCGATTCCTGGGGCTGTCGGCACTGTGCTTCAGTTTTTTTGGGATTTTCTTCTCTGCAAAGGGCGAGACGGTAAGGGTCAACATGCGCATGATGAGCGGTCTCCGCTATGACCCGGTGCGATTTGAAGCGGCCCCTGGGCAGGATATCGAGATCAGGGTGCAGAACGCGGATATTACCGACCAGCCTCACAACCTGTTGTTTACCCTGCCGGGAAATCACCAAGCGCTGGTGCAGGAAGCCTTGGCGCTTGGCGAGCATGGACCGGCGCTGGATTACATCCCGCAAAGCGACCAGATCATCGCGTCACTCCCGTTGCTGAAACCAGGCAACAAGGACGAACTAAAATTCGAGGCGCCCTCGAAGCCGGGCGTGTATCCTTACGTGTGCACCTTTCCGGGTCACGGTTTCTTGATGTTCGGCGCGCTTTACGTCGGGATCGAAATGCCGCCTTTGGAGGAGGACCCGAATATTCCCAAGACCGCGTTGGTGCAGGAGCTTGTGCCCGTGGAGCGTCCGCACGTCCAGAGGATATTCCTGCCGGACGCAGGTCCTGCGGCCATCGCCGTGGCGTTGCCGGGGAAGCAGAATTATTGCTGGGACGCGGGCGCCTGCCGGTTGCGGTCGGTGTGGAGAGGAAAGTTTATCGATGCACGCGCGCATTATTCGGGAAAAGGAAGCGCGTTGGCGCGCGTTAGAGGGCATCCATTCTGGGAAGCTGACGATCGCTTTCCAATCAGGTTTGACGGCAACAACGGCGATGCCTCTCCGAAGACTCGCTTCCGTGGATACCGGCTGATCGAGGGGCAACCGGAATTCAGGTACGAAGTGGATGGGATCGAGGTGCGCGAGTTTATTACGACCAATCCGCAGAACGACGGAATTATCCGCGTTTTCAAGATAGTGGACGCTCCCTCCGCAGTGGTGCTGTCTGTGAACTCCGATCCGCGCGCGATAATCAAGAGCGGATCGGTCGCGCCACTCCAGGGCGTACGGGAATTTAGCCGGGAAGAAGCGGCCGAGTTTTCAGTCGTGATTTCCAAGAACTGGGACGCAAACTGATGAGGACCGGGGCCCGACAGATAGTGAGTGCTACGATCGTGTCCGCGGCGGCGTGGCTTTGTCTGCCTGGAGGGGGCGCGCGGGCGCAGGGGCCGGCGGATGTTTCCGATTATTACGAAATTGAAAATATTCCCGGACCGCCGGGAGTAGACGCCCAGGTCGGCGGGCTTGCATTCCTGCCCGACGGGCGGCTGGCGGTCTGTTTTCACGAAGGGGAGATCGGGATCCGCGATCCTGAGAACGGCGAATGGACAATTTTTGCCGACGGCTTACACGAGCCGCTGGGCGTGGTTGCGCTTTCCGACCGGGAACTGCTGGTGATGCAGCGGCCCGAGCTGACGCGGATTATCGACACCGATGGCGACGGGGTGGCGGATGAGTTTGAAACCGTCACCGACGCCTTCGGAATGACCGGGAACTATCATGAGTTCGCTTTTGGTCCGGTGGTCGATTCCAACGGTGATTATTTCATCTCCCTAAACGTCGCCTCCAACGGGGACACCATTCGCAGGGAGATTCGCGGGCGATGGATGGAGATCGGCATGGCGCGAGACAAGTTTTACGCCGAGGATTGGGAAGCGCACAAGAAAGGAGCCGGCCGGATGTACTCGCGAGTGCCTTATCGCGGTTGGGTATTGAAGGTCGATCGTGAAACCGGTGAGATCACTCCGTGGGCCTGCGGTTTCCGGTCTCCCAACGGCCTCGGGTTTGACGCCGAAGGCAGGCTTTTTGTGTGCGACAACCAGGGGGACTGGATCGGCACGAGCAAATTGCATCACGTGGAAAAAGACCGCTTTTACGGGCATGTCGCGAGCCTGGTCTGGCGCGAGGGCTGGAAGCGGAATCCGTTGGAGATGAAGGTTGAGGAACTCGATGCCTTGCGGACGCGGGCGGCGGTCCTCTTTCCGCAGGGTATCATGGCAAATTCGCCGACCCAGCCGGTGGTGGTGCCCGCGGGCGGCAAGTTCGGTCCCTTTGAGGGTCAGCTCCTGGTGGGGGAAATGAATCAGCCTAGAATCATGCGGCTGATGCTGGAAGAAGTGAGTGGAAAATTGCAGGGAGCATGTGTCCCCATGGTGGACAAGGGAAATCTCAACATGGGCAACAACCGGCTGGCGTTTGATGCCGAGGGGGCGCTCTGGGTCGGGCAGGAGCACCTGGCTTGGGCCGGGGGCAAGGGAATCCAGAAGATCACCTGGAAGGGCGAGGTGCCTCTCGATGTGCACCGGGTCAACCTGACGAAGACCGGATTCGATCTGACGTTCACGCGGCCGCTTCAGGTGGAGATTGCCGGCGACCCTTCGAGCTACGCGGTCACCAGTTATTACTACGAATACCATGCCGCCTATGGCTCCGATCAGATGGATAAGACCAAGGCGTCAGTCCGGGCAGTTTCCATGAGCGAAGACGGTAAGAAGGTATCGCTCGACTTAGGAGAGATGAAAAGCGGATACGTTTACGAGTTTAATCTCAATACATTGCGGGATGCGGCGGGCGTCCCGGTCTTAAATCCGCTGATTTGTTACACTGTGAACCGTCTTCTCGATGGCAGCGAACCTGCGGCCCAGTCCGGGGAGGGCGGAAAGCAGAACGGAAAATAGTAATCGCAGAATGGCGCAGCTCGAGAGTAGCTTCGAACATTGGTGGAAGGCATCCGGGATCCAAGAATCCGGAAATTCGAGTTAAATTCGAGTCTACTTTTCACCGTTCAACCACTTGAACCGTTCTTTTCATAGCGCGATTCAGATCAGCTGTTCTTAAATGCCGTTAAAGTTGGATCGGCGAAGGATCCAATTTTCGATTGCCATGGCCTCCGCTTTGGGGATGATTCTAGGATGCGGATTTCACCCCCTGCGAACCCGCGGCACCTGCGCGTGGCGCAATTGCCGGCGTGGATTTTGTTTCTTGCCTGCATGCCACTCCTTTCCCGGGGCGCCTCCCCGACTCTGACATTCGATTTGGCGACTCCTCCCGCTGCGGGAACATACTCCAGAATCCACGGCCACGGTGCCGCTGCGCAAGGCGCGAGTGGCGTGCCGGTGTGCGGAGGATTCGACTGCGACGGCGACGGATTCCGGGACTATGGATTCGCACAGATCAAGAACAGTCCACTCTCCCGATCTGCCGCGGGTGAAATAACGTTGGTGTTTGGAGACGGAACTTTCGGCGCCACGGTGGACGCCTCAGTTTTTCAGCCGGGAATTCTTCGGATCGCGGGCGCGCAGGTGCAGGAAACTGCGGGCGCGGAAATCTGGATGGATGATGTGACCGGCGACGGTCTGGGGGACCTCATCATCGGAAGGCAGAATCACACGCCGGCCGCCGGCCGGGCGGGGGCGGGCGCGCTTACGATTATCGTGGGGGGCGCGGGTCTTCGGACGCACGCGGCGACGTTGACCCATTTCGACCTGGCAGCGCCGCCGGCCGGGATCAAGATGGTGACCTTTGCCGGAGTTTCGGCATATGACCGGCTTGGCATTTGGATGCGGACCGGAGATATCGACGGGGATGGGACCGTGGACATCGTGGTGGGAGCGGACGAGACGGACGAGGAAGGACAGGCTGTGACATACAACAGCGGGGCAGTTTACATAATCCGAGGCGGGGGACACCTGGCGACGGCTCCCGCCGTGGTAGATCTTGCGGATTTCGGAAGTACCGCGCTGGAAGGGAACATCGCCATGATTGTGCCTCCGCCGGGCAGCTCGGATTATCATTTTGGGGGCACGGTCCAGGTGGGCGATCTCGATGGGAACGGGCGCGCGGAAGTGCTCGCTGCGGCGACGATCCACCGGTCTGGAGCCGGCTTGAGGCTCAGCGGGGCGCCGTTCGGCACCGGTGAATCCCAGAGCGGGGTTGCGAACGGGGCCTTGTTCATTTCCTGGGACGAGAATTTTCCGTCCTCGGCCTGGCCCGCGGGATACCGGTTCGATGTCACCGACCCTCCGTTCGGTGATTACACCCGGATCGACGGAATCAGCGGAGGGGTTGCACCGGAGAACGATGCTTTCGGTGAGGAAATCCTGGCGGGACTGGATTACAGCGGGGACGGTTTCGCAGATTTGTTCGTTGGGGATCTCGTGGCCGAAACCATCAACGGCACGAATTCGGGACTGGGCCACGTTTTTTACAATGCGGTGAGCTTGCGGGGGAAAAACTTCGTGATGAATACGCCGCCCCCGGATGTCCTGATTACTTCGCTTTACGGACCGATCGCGGGTGCCATTGGGAGTGACACTTCCTTGCACGGAGATTTCGATAACGATGGGATCGCGGATCTGGCGGTGGCGAATCCCTGTGACAATCCTTCCGGGCGATCCGACGCGGGCACGGTCCACGTTTTTTACGGGCAGCCCGGAGGATGGCCGACGGTCATCGACCAGGCGCCTGGTCAACTCCCGGCTCCCGGCGAGATGCGCATCGCGGAGATCATTGGCGCCAATGCGGGGGATACTCTTTGTTACAGCGCCATGGCGGGAGACATCGATGCGGACGGAGTTTTGGATTTGATTGTCAACGAGATGCGCGGAGACGGCTTTGGAGGGAGTCCGCAGGCCGTCGGAAACATGTTGGTGATCCACGCCGATGCGCTGCTGCCCGCGAATGCCTCCAGTCTCTCATTCAGCACGGGAAGCCTCGTCGATTTCGGGGTGCAGGACATCAATGCGGGGCCGACGGCAACGCAACTGGTGGATATTACAAACGTCTCCGGATCCGCGGTAAACATCGTAACGCTTCAACTGACCGGCCCGGAGGGGGCGGCTTTTCGAATTGCTGCGGACACCGGAGAGTTGATTCTGAATACGAGTGAGACGCGCACTGTGCAGATCGAATTCGATCCGTCGACGACGGGCGCAAAAGGGGGCGCGCTGGCGGTGACGACGACGACCGATACGCACCGGGCAGGTATCGGACTGCGGGGCATCGGAGTGGATGCCGCGATCCGCCCGGAGGCCTTGGCGTTTATCAACATAGGAAGCGGCGACGGAGTTTTCCTGCGTATTCGGAGTCAAATCGGGTACACCTATGAATTGTCGCGCGGGACAGATTTGTCCGACTGGCTTCCCGTGGAGACGGGGATACCTGGGAACGGGGGGATTCTGCCGCTTTTCGATCCCGTGCCTCCGGCCGGGCCCCGAGTATTTTACCGTGGATTGAGAGAGCCCCTGGGGCCGTGATTCCGGTATTCACGGGGCAAGCGCGAAGGACTCAAAGGCTGGACCTCGTCGCAGGGCCTTTCCGTCTGAAAGAACGCAGCGGGTTGCGACGTTGAAAGCGTTGGGCTAGCCTTGTTTGTGCCTCCTTTCAAACCTCTTTGATTATCATGAAAACCCTGCTGCTTTCGTTCTATGGTCACTTCCTCCTGGGGGCGCTGTCACCGGCTGCGGCGGACTGGAATCAGTGGCGCGGCCCGAATCGCGACGGCATCTCTGGCGACGATACGCCGCTGGCCGCGAGCTGGCCCGAGGGCGGGCCGGTGCAGCTGTGGAAGAGTGAACCCATTCCCAGCGATCATTACGGGGGACATGGAAGTTGCGTGGTTGCAGGGGGAAAAGTTTACATGGGGCTGGTTTGGCATCGAGACGAGCCGACGGAGACCCGCGAGTTGGACACACTCGTGTTGTCGAAGTTGGGATACCGGGGCACGGATTTCAGTCCCGAACTCAAGGCCGCGGCAGAAGAGGCGCGCCTTAATCTGAATCCTCGACTTCGCGGCAGCGCCCTCGACGAGTGGGCCAACAAGTGGGTCGAGGAAAATCTCAATGAGAAACAGCAGATGAGTCTGGGAAGCTGGATGGTGTCGCGGTTTCGCAAAGGAGAGCTCGCATTTTCCTTCGATGACCTCGACGTCCTGGCTTCGAAGAAAGGATACATTTTTCAAAGCCCGAAAGAATTTCAGGATTGGGTCGATGCCCAGGAGTTTTCTCCGGAAGTCAGGGCACATGTCTTGAAAACAGTGCCGCCGACGCGGATGGTGGCCCACGACGCGGTGGTTTGCCTGGACGAGGAAACGGGGGAGACGCTCTGGAAGGTCGAGTTCCCAGCCGAAAAGACGAGTCGTTCTGCGTCGAGCACTCCATGTGTGGCGGACGGCCGCGTTTATGCCCCGTTGAGTCAGAGCGTGTATTGCCTGGATGCCGAGACCGGGGAGCTGATTTGGAAATCGCCGTTGCCGGCGAAGGCTCCGGCATCCTGTCCGGCGGTATTCGACGGCAAGGTGGTGATGCTGGCAGGCAGCTTGGTCGCTTACGGCACGGAGTCCGGTGAAAAGCTTTGGGAACAGAAAGCTGTCTCAGGGCAGACATCATCACCGGTGGTTTGGGAAACCGGCGGGCGCAGCCTGGTGGTCTGCAATTCCAAGAAAGCTCTTCATGGGGTGGATTCCCGGACGGGCGAAATTGCCTGGGAAACGGAGGGAGGAGGAGATGCGACCGCGGTGGTGAGCGGGGATTACCTCGTCAACTTCAGCAAGACGGAGGGGGTAGGACTGACGGTTTACCGGATGGAGCCGGGCGGGAAGGGAGTAAAAAAACTCTGGAATCACGATTGGAAAGCGCGTCGTCACCATGCCAGCCCGCTGATATACGAGCGGCACGTTTACCTCCTGGGCGGCGGCAAGCACCAGTGTTTCGATCTGGAGACCGGAAAGATCAAGTGGGAGGAGTTGCGCAAATCCGATATCTCATCTCCCTCGCTGGCGGATGGAAAAATATTTGTCCTCGAGGGAGGCGGAAGCCTGACCATGCTCAAGGCGGCGCCGGGCGCGCATGAAGAGCTGGGGCAGGCAAAGTTGAAGCTCATGAAGTGCCCGACCCCGGCAATTGCGAACGGGAAGGTATTTTTGCGGCTTGCGGATGGGTTGGCCTGTTTTGATTTGCGTGATTCGGGGTAGGTGATTACTCCATCCCTGCGAGTTCGCGAATGCGGGCGATGGTTTCCACAACGGCGAGACCCTCTTCGGCCGAGCTGCGAGGCTTCCGCGTACGTTTGTGCCGGACATGCTCAATGAACGCTTTCAGTTCGCTGGTGAGCGGCTGTTCCGGGGAGAAAGTGCGTCGCTCAGGTTCCGGCACCGGGGAATCCGCGTCGGTGTGTTCGCGCGTGACCTCGATATGCAGGCTGCCGATATCGGGAAGCACGGCGACGCCCTGACTGCAGTGGAGGCGGACCTCGGTGCGGTTATCCGAATAGCGCGTGGAATTCTCAATCACGACGCGGGGCAAATCGCCGAGGACGGCGACCATGCCGGTGACCGCGCCCAGGTTCTGCTCGGCGACGGCAAAAATGGGGGGCGGGATGGCGCCGAGTATTTCCTGGACGATAGAGAGGTCGTGGGGGAGGAGCGACCAGGTGGCATCCAATTCCGGGTGCCGATTGTTCCAATTGGTGCGAAAAAGTCGAAGCCACTCGGTTTTGCCCAGTTCCTCCGAGGCATGCAGTGCAGCCAGCATTTCCACGCCGGTGTGATAGCGCCAGAGGTGCATGACAAAGAGGGAATCGGGAGCCGCACCGGCGAGGCTCGCGGCTGTGATTGCGTCGGTGGTGAAAGGTGTTTCCACGAAGAGCGGGGTATCCCGGCCCAGCGCTTCGCCGACGACTTCCGCGTGAGTGCTGGGCGGGGTCGCCACGACGATGCCTTTGACATCGGGGAGTTCCCCGAGGGATGACATGGCTTCCGCGGCTCCGAGTCGGATTGCTTCCGCCTGGCACTCTGCCGAGGGATCCACGACGAATACTTCCGCATTCAGAAACACCAACTCCCGGAGGATGGTTTTTCCCCATACCCCGCATCCGAGAAGTCCTATGGAAACACTGGAGGCCAAAAACTGAAATGACTTCGATGGGATTCTGCCGGGACTGATGGCGGCGCCGGCTTCTGGAGAGGATACGCTTGATTGGTTAGCCTCAGGCGATGCTCAGCACTCCGGTGGCTTGCATGGATGCGATGAAAAACGCGGGCCAGAGTGTCAGGAACCACCGGATTGATCAAGGGATTTCGGCGCGACCGCCTCCTTGATCGGCGTCTTTCAACGCAGCCATCCCGCCGGCACATGTCTCTTGCCTCGCGCCGCGCCGCATTATAGCCTGAAAGACGGAAGGGGTGGACGGGATAGCGGCCGCGCTGTTCAGGAATGGGGGCGGTCGCGGGATCGGCGCCCGGAGTCGTCATGAACTGCTTCACCGGATTGAAAAGCCTTCTCCTCATCAAGAAAAAAGTCATCGGGGGAGTGTTCCTCGCAATGTACCAGCAGGACGACGGCACTTTTTATCTCGAAGCTGAAAGCAACGAGTTCCGAGTCTGGCGGTTAACGCGCGACGAAGACATTGCCAACGAGTACTATGCGCGCTTCTGGTTCTGGTCCTGGCTGATCGAGGCCATTCCCAGCCGGACCTTTCTCCGCCTCGCGACGTTTTTAATGAGGAAGTAGGGCGCCGCAGAGCGCCGAGTTACTGGTTATTAGTTATCAATTATCGGGTAGAGGGCGGGGCGCCCCTGGACTACGGACTCTCGACTCGATCACTTTCTTCTGGATTCCAGCGAGAACTGAGCTAAATAGTTCCGTATGATCTCTCTAGGACTTCTTGTCGCCCTTGGTTGTCTGCTGTTCGGAGCCGTGGCCTTCGCCTATTTGATCAAGGGCTGAGATTCGACCGCCTTCAATAAGGTTGCAATCCGCGATCCGCGAGGGGGGATGGCGGTCATGACCCTGCCGATTCGCGCGTGGTGCGCTTTATAAATCCGGGGTGATTTTATAATGCCCTTACCGGGGCCGGTCGTCTAGATTTGGGGGTGCCATGAAAAAAACCCTGATTCTTTTGGCGGCAATGCTCTGTCTTCTCAGCGCGGGCGTGGGAGCTCTTCTATTCGGTTGGTTGCGGACGGAGACGGGGGAGGGATCGGTGGAAGTTGCCGCGGAAACCCAGGCACTCCTGGATTCGACGAGGGAGACCTTGAAACAGGCGGAGGCGCGGGCGGAGGCGGCGCAGCGCCGTGTTACCGAACTCGAAGAAGCGCTGGCGGCCGTGGAAACCCGGCTTCAGAGCCAGACCGCTGCGACGAAGACGGACGCGGCGGAGGGAGGGAAAGAAACCGCAGCTGCTTTGGCAGGAAAGGGGAAGGCATCGATGGCGAATTATCTCGAGGCCATGCAGAAAGACCCCGCCATGAAAGAGTTCCTCTCCAAACAGCAGGAATTGTTGGTGGACCAGACGTTCGGGACGCTGTTTGGGCACTTGGAACTCTCCGAGGAGGATCTTGCTCGCTTCCGCGAATTACTGGTGTCGAAGCAGAACGTGGCCATGGATAAAGGGATGGAGTTGATGAACGCGGATCTCGCCCAGGAAGATAGGAGTGCCCTCAGCCAGCAGTTGCGGGCGGATCAAAAAAAGATCACCGGCGAGATCAAGGCATTGCTTGGGGAAGACGCGTTCGAACAATACAAAATGTTCGAACGCTCGCAACCGGAGCGCCAGCACATAAATGCTTTCAAACAGAGCCTGACCTCCGAAGGGCAGGACTTGAGTTACGATTCGGAAGTCGAATTGATGACTGCTATGTACGAAGCGCGCGAAAACTTCAAATTCACACTCGATTTCAGCGAGCAAGGGAGTGAGAACAACCCCGATGTCTTGAAGAATTTAAACGAATCAAACATCGATAAATTCATCGAAGAGAATCGCCTGCTCCAGGAGAATGTCCTCGAGAGCGTTACCGGGATTCTATCCTCGGAGCAGTTGAAGGTGTTTCGCGAAACCCAGGAAGCCCAGGCCACGATGCAGGAATTCGGCATGCGCATGGGCGCGAAGATGTTTTCAGACGGTCAGGCCAAGGAGTAGGCGCGGAATCGACGCCGGTGACGTGGGTGCGTCTGCGTTCCGTCACTGGAGGCTTCCTTCTAAATCGTTGGGAATCGAAAGGCGGAAGTTGGAAGCCAATTTTCGATCGATTAGAGGCGTAACAACCCGCATGCCTGTCATCCCGAGCAGAGTCGAGGGATCTCTCGGTTTCTCGAAAGGCAGACGCCTCACGCAACGCTCGGAATCAACCCAGGTATTGCCCAGCTTCTGTGAAAACAGAAAGCGTTGGATCCATTGAGAGATCCCTCGACTCCGCTCGGGATGACAAGGGGAGGAAATGGGATGACCAGAAGGGGAGAGGGGGAGTGACAAAAGTGGGGACAGGCTGCGTCGGGCACCAGCAGCGGAACTTGGGAGGCGTGGGCTCTTCTGCTGCGACCCTTATGGTCTTGAATCAATCCCGGCGGTCAGTCGGGGCGGTTCCCTCCTCCGGGGCGGAGGCGGCCGTCGCGGGCGCGGCGGCGAACGGTATCCTCTTTGGGATCTTCCGGGGTGTGCCCGACGACGATATCGAAGCGGGCGCTGAGTTCCCCGGCTTCGGAGCGTGCGATGGGTTCAAAGGGGATGATAATCGATTCCCGGGCGCGGGGATCTTTCACTCGTGAAAGAATGGGATCGTCTACATTGTCCGGCTCTCCCTTGATATAACACTGCGTGGTGAGTACGCGCTTGCTATTGTGGCTGACGGCGACGTGGATATGGGGCGTGCGGAAACTGTAGTGCACCGGCTTGAGGGTACGAAAGTAATACCGCCCTTTCCAGTCGGTAAGGAAACGGCCGTAACCCTGGAAGTTCGTGTCCAGAGCCGCCTTCCGCGGATCGCGGCTGTGGATGTAAACGCCGTTGTTGTCCACCTGCCAGATTTCCACGACGGCGTTGCGCAGGGGCTCGCCTTTGAGATCGAAAACCTGGCCACTGAGGTGCGTGATTTCTCCCACTGCGGGCGTGATGCCGTCGTTGATGAGAATCAAGTCATTGTCGGTATCGAGGGGGAGTTGGTCCGGGTAGTAAGGGCCCTCCGTCTGGCGCGGCGTCCGCACGAGTTGTTCGGCGAAGGCTCCCGGGACGGTGAAAAAGGCGGCGGAGCCAAGGAGCGCCTGCCGGAGAAACCGGCGGCGGTGGCAGATGGGGCAGGAATCCGTGGGCTGCATCGGTTCGGTGGTTTTGGGGCTGGGGTATGATGCCTGTCAAGAGTGGCACTGAGACAGGGATAGTGACACGGGCGTCTCGCCCGTGAAATCACCGGCGACTGCTCTGCGCGGAGCGCTTAATAACCCGGCAAGGCCTTCCTGCAGAGCCTGCCAGAGGCAGGATAAACGCCGGTGTCACAATCTCAGAGCGACCTTATCCTGGCGCCATTCATACCTGATACCATTCAACCAGACTTCGGAGCGGATGTCGCGGGAAGAATGCGGGTTGCCTTCAGAAACCCGTTATCCGGCTTCCTGGAAAGCGCCCGGCCCTTGACGCGGCGCGCGCGATTTCGGAGGCTCGTGGGCATCATGGAACTCAACGGGGCGGTGTGCGTGATCACGGGGGCGGCGCGGGGTATCGGGTACGCTCTTGCGGAGAAACTTTGCGGGCGAGGGGCGCGCGTCGCGCTTACGGATCAGGATGCGGAAGCGTTGCAGGCCGCCAGTCAGCGGTTGGCGGAATCGGACTCACACGTGGAGGCGGATGCGGTGACTTTACCGGCAGACGTGCGTGACCGGGAGGCACTTCGCAACGTAGTGGAAAGCGTGCAGCATCGCTGGGGGAAAATCGATGTGTGGATCAACAATGCGGGACTGGCGCGGCACCGGGCGATTCCGGATTTTACGGAAGAAGAAATGGATCTCATGATGGACGTCAATTTGAAGGGCACCGTGCTTGGGTGCCAGGAAGCTCTGCGCGTCATGGCGCCCCATGAGTCGGGGCATATCGTCAACATGATTTCGACGGCCGGGTTGCGGGGCATCCCGATGGAATCGTTTTACTGTGCCACGAAGTGGGCGGTGCGCGGGTTTACCCAAGCTCTCCAGGAAGAGGCGGCGCCCTACGGCATCCGGGTCACGGCAGTGTTGCCGGGAGGGGTGGACACGGCCTTTTGGGAAGACGCCACCGATGCCGAGATGCCGGTGGGATCTTTTTTGAAGCCTGCCCAGGTTGCGGAGGCGGTCTGCCAGGTCTTGGCCCAGGACGACGCCTGCGTGACGCGCGAGCTGGTGGTCCGGTCGATCGAGGACCGGGATTTTGCGGGGCACTAGGAAAGCGCGGAGCGCTTCCCGGTTCCAGGTTCAGGGTTCAGAGTTCACGATTGGTTATTCATCGGAGTCGAACCTCGGGCGTGTTGGTCGCATGACCCCATTGGTTCGCCTTGGAGAAAGTCAGTGGGGGCGGCCAGGCCACAACCTTGAACCTTGGACCCTGCACGTGGAACGGGGTCGCACGCGGAGAGGGCGACCCCAATATCTTGGGGGTATGCATCAGTGCGTTGAGAAAACTTGACAAAACCTGCGAAAGTCTGCTAAACATATCAGTCCGGGCAAATGATTGAGAAAATTCGATTGTTCTTGGGTACAAAAGCGCGAATTACTTAAGGAAACTTAAGTATCGGGGGTTTCTCCTTATGGAGATAATTGAAAATATAGGCAGCATTATCCGCAAGGACCGGATCAGCCAGGGGCTTTCGCTCCGTGGTCTCGCCAAGAAGCTCAATGAAGACCGTTCCCTGGAACTCGAGCGCGCGGTCACCACTTCCTGGCTGCATCATCTCGAGAACGGCAGGGCCAAGCCTCTGACCCCCGATCTCAAGCGCGGCATCGCCCGGGCTCTTCACCAGGACGAAACCAAGTATCTTTCGATCGAAGATCTCCCGCAGACCCGGCCGGAGAATTTTGTCCGCTTCTTCGACGAGCAGATCCATTCCTGCGAACCCGGCAGCACCCTGGTGTGTGACATCAACACGGATTTCACCAAGGTCGAGGACCTGGCCGAGATTCTCATCTGTCTTTACAATTTTGTTGTCCAGACCAATGGCAACGTCATTGCATTCGAGAGATCGAATTACTTCGCGCTGCCGGTCTTTCTCACGGCAGTCCGATCGTGGCCCGATGTGGATGACATTAATCTTAACGAAGTCGTGAGCCGGGTGCTGACCCCGGTGGTCTCGGGGGGATTTATCGAATGCAAGATCCCGAAGCCGGACAAGAAGATCCTCGAGTGGGTGACGGAGCGTCTTGAGATCTATGAAATGAGCGCCAAAGGCCAGGCCACCACGCTGTTAAGCAACGATCTCTTCAGTTACCTGGTGGTGATTTCCTCGAACCAACGTCGCGGCGGCATGCCAAGCAAACGGGCTTTTTATTACCTCGGCCCTCAAGACTACGGGATGCTCGATAAAAGTCATACCGAACAAATTTATTCCCGCTTCGAACAGTACCGCGATCAGGGGATTTTTTCGAAGGCGAATTATCAGGAGGAATTTACCTCCTCCTATGCCGAAATTGGGAATAACTTTCAGCTCGTTTTTGTGTGAGTGGAACGCGGCGTGGAACACTCCGGCTTGTGGCATCTCACTTTTCCACTCTGCAGCTGAGTTGCCCCCCATCGGAGGGATTCACCGAGCAAGGAGCAGGACGACTGGGGAAGCACCACCAGTTTGTTGATCGCGGGCGAATCTTTGGTGGGCGGGGGAATTGAATACCGCGGGTGACTTGGGAGATCCCTCGACTGCGCTCGGGATGACAACTTGCGTTTCGCCCGGAGACAACGCGGCATCGCATGTTCTTTGGAATTCTGCACTTCGAAGAAACGGCTAAGAGATTGACGGGATGACGGTGATCGGTGGACGATGACCGGATGAACGACGACAATCCCTCGAGGTCTTCCCCGCCCTTGGAATCCGCGCCGAATCCCGAAAAATCCCCGGTTTCCCGGCGGCGTTTCCTGGCGCAGTCGGGCGCGGTCACCTCGGCGGCCCTCTTCCCGTCGATCACTCTGGGGGCTCCGGATAATCGCAAGCTCAAGGTGGGGCTCATCGGGTGCGGGGGGCGCGGGACCGGAGCGGCTAACCAGGCGCTGGAGGCCGATTCCAACACGGTCGTTACGGCGTTGGCGGATGCTTTTCCGGATCAACTGGAGAAAGGGTTGAAAACCCTTATCAAATACCAGGGCGAACGCATCGATGTGCCGCCGGGCCGGCAATTCGTGGGTCTGGACGCCTATGAAAAACTTCTCGAAACCGACGTCGATATCGTCCTCCTCGCGACGCCTCCGGGATTTCGGCCCCTGCATTACAAGGCCTGCATCGAGGCCGGAAAACATGTCTTCGCCGAAAAACCGGTGGCCGTCGATGCCCCGGGCGTGCGCTCCGTCATGGAGACCAATAAGAAAGCGGAAGAGAAAGGCCTCTATGTGCTATCCGGACTGTGCTGGCGCTATGAAACCGGGATGCAGGACATGATCAAGCGCATCCAGGACGGCGCCATCGGCGACATCGTCTCGGTGGAATCGCTTCGGTTTGGGCGGGGTGTCGGCAAGATGGCCGAGCGCCAGCCGGATTGGACGGACATGGTTTACCAGATTCGCAACTGGTACTATTACACCTGGATTTGCGGCGATTTTCTGGTCGAACAGTCGGTGCACGAAATCGACAAGGTATCGTGGCTGTTGGACGAATATCCGACCCGGGTGCATGCCACCGGTGGCCGTATCTCCCGCACCGGACCTATCTACGGGCATATCTACGATCATTTCAGCGCCGTCTTTGAATATGAGAGCGGGCGGCGATTTTACTTCGGTTGCCGTCACCAGAAAGACACCACCAATGTCTTCCGGGACCAGGCGCTAGGGACGAAAGGGTTCAGCGATCTGATGCGTTACGACATCAACGGCGAACGCGTGCATCGCGACCGCACCGTGATGCATCAGCTGGAGCACGATTACATGTACGAGAAGATGCGCAAAGGAGAGTATTTCAATAACGGCGATTACATGGCCAAATCCACTTTGATGGGAATCATGGCGCGTGAGTCGGCTTACTCCGGGAAGTCTGTCACCTGGGAGGACATGATGAATTCCAGCCTCGATTATTCGCCGCCGAGTTACGACTGGGATCAGCCGTTGCCCGAACCCCCGGTGGCGGTTCCTGGGAAATGGGATTACACCGGGGGCAGCTCCTGGGAGCGGGCATAGCGCGGAAGCCGGCTGGCGCCGGCGAAGATGGAAGATGGGAGATGGGAGATTTGGGGACGGTATCCGGCGGTCAGTAGTCGGTAAGGCAGATACGAGTGGCAGGATCCCAGAATCGTGGGCTTAAAAAATTCGTGTTCATTCGCGTCCATTCGCGGTTAAATCCATGCTTTGATTTCGCCTAGCTCCACCATGTCCAAAGAACTCAATTTCAAACAGGAACTGACCGGTTGTTTCGGGAAACCGGTCGCGGAGAATCCGACCCAGGCCATGATCGAGCCGGCTTACCGGCACCATGGTCTCGACTGGCGCTATCTCACGATTGAAGTCGATCCGGCCGACCTGGGAGATGCGGTGCGCGGCGCGCGGGCCATGGGGTTCAAGGGATTCAACTGCACGATCCCGCACAAAGTGGCCGTCATCGAGCACCTGGACGGGCTCGGCGAGTCCGCGGAACTGATGGGGGCCGTCAATTGCGTCGTACGGCGTGACGGCAAGTTGATTGGGGAAAATACCGACGGCAAAGGATTTGTCGAGTCGCTCTGTGAGATTACCGATCCGATCGGGACAAGAGTGGTGGTATTCGGGGCGGGCGGAGCGGCACGCGCCATCGGCGTGGAGCTGGCCCTGGCCGGCGCCATCGAGATGACGATCGTCAATCGTTCCACGGAGCGCGGCCGGGAGCTGGTGGATTTGCTGAATCACAAAACCCAAGTGCGGGCGCACTTCGAGGAATGGAGCGGGGAATTCGATATTCCCGAAGGGGTGGACGTGGTTGTCAACGCAACCTCCATCGGCCTTTTTCCGGACTTGGACGCGCGACTTGCTTTGAATACGGATACGCTCGTGGAAGGCATGGTGGTTGCCGACGTGATTCCCAACCCGCCGCGCACAAACCTTGTGAAGGACGCGGAGAAGTGCGGGTGCAAAGTGATCGACGGACTCGGCATGCTGGTGAACCAGGGCGTCATCGGAATCAAATACTGGACCGGAATCGATCCCGATCCCAAAGTAATGCGCGAGGCGTTGGAAGAAGTGTTTCGGGGGTGAGGGGAGCGCTCGGCGCGGTGCTCGCATACGATTGAGCCTGATAAACCACGTGAATCTTTCCTAACGTCCTTGTCATCCCGGGCACCCGTTGCGGCGTCGTCATCAAAGGGACGTCGTTCCAATTACCATCTGTGTCATCCCGAGCGCAGTCGAGGGATGACAAGAGAGGGCGTGGGGGTGGCAGTCAGTCGCCCCGGACCACGCTCTAACGAGCGCGGCTACATTTTGGGAGAAGACAATGTAGCCGCCTGTGTAAGCAGGTGGACCCTCTCCCCAGAACCGCCACGCCTCCCTCCACGCTCTTACGAGCGCGGCTACATTGTCTTCCGGCGGTTTGGAGTCTATCTGTGTGTTGTCAAAGCCTCGTCAGACCTCTAAGCTGGGGAAACGATGCCCCCGAATCCTCGCCGCTTCGTTTTCGCCCTCGGGGTTTTCGTATCGCTCCACAGCCCGGCCTCCGGCCAAGCCGTGCCGGAAGCTCCCGAGGCCCCCCCTGCCTGGCCCGTCCTGCAGGATGCGACGGACATGAGCCCCCTGCCCGGCACGACGCCGCTGACCATGGATGGCGATATCTCGGCGGCACTCGTCGAAGGCGCCGACCGCTTTCTGATGCGGGAAATCGCAGCCTCGCTCGGGAATCGGTCGCGCCACTGGAATCGCGACACTTCGTCGGCGGAAGCCTACGTGGAATCGATAGCACCCAACCGCGCCCGTTTCCGGGACATCATCGGGTTGCGGGACGCGCGCGTCGAAACGGTGGACATGGAGTTTACGAGCCCGGATCCGGAATCGCTTCCCATCGCGCGGGGAGAATCTTTCACGGTGTACACGGTGCGTTGGCCCGCGTTCCGGGAGGTGCATGGGGAGGGACTTCTCCTGGTGCCGGATCAAACTCCCGTCGCCGATGTGGTGGCGATTCCCGATGCGGACCTGCACCCGGAATACTTGGCGGGATTGGTCGAGGGCGCCGAAACGAATTTTGAATACGCGCGCACCCTGGCGGCGGCGGGCTGCCGGGTCCTGGTGCCCCTCACGATCGAGCGCAGCGATTCGCCACACCGGATGTCGCATCGCGAGTGGCTTTACCGGCCGGCGTTCGAACTGGGAAGGCATCTCATTGGATACGAACTGCAGAAGGTATTCGCCGGGCTCGATTACTTCGAGCACACCCGTGACGGTGACAAGAGGAAGACGGGTGTCATCGGCTGGGGGGAAGGCGGGCTGCTGGCCCTTTACGCCGCGGCGGCAGACGAAAGAATCGATGCCGCCTGTGTCAGCGGTTACTTCGGATCCCGCCAAAGCGTCTGGGAGGAACCGGCTTACCGGAATGTCTTTCGCCTGCTCGTCGAGTTCGGCGACGCGGAGATCGCGTCCATGATCGCACCGCGCAATCTGATCGTGGAAAGTTCCCGCGGACCGGAGATCGTGATTCCCGGGCTTGCGCTGAACGAAGAGGGCCGGCCGGCGCGCGGCAGTCTCAACGGCAAGCCGGGCCGTCTCACCACGCCTGCGGCGGTGGAAGTCGAGGAAGAGATCCGGAGGGCACACCGACTCGTGCACGGCATGCAACCACCGTGGGAGATAGCAGCGGTGCGCGAGGAAGGGACGGGATGTTCTTCCCGAGCGGTGTTGGAGTTGCTGGGTGCGTTGGGAGTTGATGATTCAGGAGGAACTCCAGGGCCGCGATCGGGCGTGCTTCGGGACAGTGACAATACCGCACTCCGTCACGCCCGTCAGGTGCGCGAGATTGTGGCGCACAACGAATGGGCTTTGCGCGAAAGTGCGCACGTCCGGACCGAGTTCATGAAGGATCTCGATGTGAAGTCGCTGGAGGGCTTCGAAAACTCGGTGGAGAAATACCGGAAGATTTTCCGGGAAGACGTGATCGGCCGATTCGACCGGGAGTTACTGCCATCCAATCCGCGGAGCCGCGGATACCAGGCGGGAGAGGGAGTGCGGAGTTACGAAGTGGTGCTGGACGTATTCCCGGACGTGATCGCGTACGGGATTCTCACGCTCCCGGACGACCTGGATCTGTCGGGGGCGGAAAAGCGGCCGGTGGTGGTGTGTCAGCATGGGCTGGAGGGACGGCCGCAGGATGTGATCGGAGAGTCGAAGTTTTCCGCTTACGAAGCCTTCGCAACCCGCCTGGCGCAGCGTGGGTTTATTACGTTCGCGCCGCAGAACCTTTACCTGGGCAACGACAAGTTTCGCCTGCTCCAGTTCAAGGCCAACAGCATCGGGAAAACGCTGTTCTCGGTGATCGTGCCGCAGCACCGGCAGATTGTGACGTGGCTGGGATCGCTGCCTTACGTGGATCCGGAGAGGATCGCTTTTTACGGGTTGTCTTACGGAGGGAAATCGGCGATGCGCATCCCGCCGCTGGTGGACCAGCGTGACGCTGGACCCTTTTATTGCCTATCGATCTGTTCCGCGGATTTCAACGAGTGGGTCTGGAAGAATTGTTCGACGCGCAGCAAATACAGTTATGCGCAGAAGCGGGAGTATGAGATTTTCGAGTGGGACCTGGGCAGCACGTTTAATTATGCGGAGATGGCGGCCTTGATCGCGCCGCGGCCCTTCATGGTGGAGCGCGGGCATTTCGACGGGGTGGCGCCGGATCAAAAGGTGGCGCACGAGTTCGCCAAGGTGCGGCGGCTCTACAATCTGCTCGGAATCGGAGAACGCGCCGAGATCGAGTGGTTCATCGGCCCGCACAAGATCAACGGGGTGGGGACGTTCGATTTCCTGCACCGGCACCTGGAGTGGCCGGTCAGGTAGGTGCGAGCGTGAGCGAGTACCCCGGGTACTCGCTCACGCTCGCTCCTACTTCTCCAACCGCACCCCCTTGTATTCCGGCCATTCGATGCGCTGGCCTTCGTAGCGGGGCCATTCCCATTCGGGCCAGACGGGGCTCTCTGCGCGGACTTCCTCGAATTTTTTCAAAAGCTTTTTCTTTAACTCCGCGAGGCGCTCGGGGTGCGACTTCGCGAGGTCCTGCGATTCACCGATGTCTTTTTGCAGGTTGTAGAGTTCGAATCGCGTCAGGCCGGCGTGCTTGAGGATGTGATTTTCTTCCGCCGTGATATCGGCTCCGGGTTTAGGGTCGGGCGCGTCCAGCCCCGCAAGAATCTTCCAGGCCCCGTCGCGGAGGGCTACCTTGGCAGCGCCCTTGGCGCGGTAAAAGTGCCAGTAAAGCGGGGTCGTGCGTTTGATCGGTTGGCCCTCGAGTGCGGGTAAGATATTCACGCCGTCGAGGGGACGATCTTGAGGCGCCTTGATGCCGGCGATGGCGCAGAGGGTCGGGAGGACGTCGACTCCGCAGATGGGCGTGTCGGATTCGGAACCCGGTTTGGTGTGGCCGGGCCAGCGGATGATGCCCGGCACGCGGATCCCGCCTTCGTAGACGGTACCCTTCTTGTCGCGCAGCGGACCCGCGGATCCGTGCGGATGACGTCCCGTGATGGCGGGACCATTGTCACTGGTAAAGAAGACAAAAGTGTCTTCCCGCAGCTCCATTTCATCGAGCGCATCCATGAGATCGCCGAAGGCGGCGTCCATTTGCGTGATATTGCCGTGGTGCGCCATGAAGCTCTCGTTGCCTCCCGAGTAAGTGTGGTATCGTTCCGCGTACCTGGGGTCCGAGGCGATGGGCTCATGCGGTTCGTGAAAGCATACGAACGCAAAGAACGGTTTCTCTTTGTCGCGCAGATCGCGCAGCCAATGAATCGCTTCGTCTGCGACCAGATGGGCGGAGTATCCCTCCAGGGGCCCGACCTCTTTGCCGTTGCGCACGAAGTTGACGGGATTGCGGTGATTGGGCAGGGCGTTGTTCTGGGTGGAGAACCAGTGGTTGAATCCGTGATCGCCGGGCTGCGGTTGGCCGGGGAGATTGAAGCGGCCGTTGAGGTGCCATTTTCCGGAGTGGCAGGTGTCGTAGCCCGCGTTCCTGAGCAAAGTCGCGACGGTGATTTCCTCTCGTTTGACGTGCATGGGTGAAA
Source organism: Verrucomicrobiales bacterium (assembly GCA_024638765.1). Classification (GTDB taxonomy): domain Bacteria; phylum Verrucomicrobiota; class Verrucomicrobiia; order Verrucomicrobiales; family DEV007; genus JAHEJT01. The sequence continues at coordinate 1,786 of JAHEJT010000021.1, read as the reverse complement.
GCATGGGGATCCAGTTGTGGATGCCGACGCGATAAGGCGTGCGTCCGGTCATGAGCCCGGCGCGGGCGGGGGAACAGTTGGCGGCGGCGGCGTAACATTCGGTGAGGCGCATGCTTTCCTCGGCGAATTGGTCGACACGCGGTGTCTGCACGACGGAGTTGCCAAAACACGCGAGATCTCCGTATCCGAGGTCGTCACAGAGGACAACGAGAAGATTGGGGGAAGTCCGAGCCGGACTTGCATTTGACGTTCCATCCGATTGCGGCTTCGCCGCCCAGAGTTGACCGCAGATGACGCAGATGACGCAGATAGTGAGGGAGAAACGAGCCGGTAATTTCATAGCTTGTCAGTCGTCGGTAGAGTGCACCATGCTATCGCTTCAGAGGATTTTGTAAACGGCTTAACTATGACTGGTTACGAGGGGATGCGGTGTCTTTACGGTGATATTCACAATCACTGCGGGATTTCTTACGGGTACGGCTCACTGGAGGATGCGTTGAAGAATGCGCGTGAGCAATTGGATTTCGTGTCGATCACGGGGCACGCCCATTGGCCCGACATGCCCGAGCCGGAGGAGCGCATCCAATACATTATCGATTTTCATCGCCAAGGATTTGCGCGGCTTAAGAAAGTTTGGCCGGAGATGATGGAGACCTTGCGACAATACGACCGGGAGGGGGAGTTCATTGTCTACCCGGGATTCGAAGTGCATTTCTGCGCGACCGGCGACCGCAACATGCTTTACAAGGATCTGGACGGTGAAATTCTTTACCCCGACGATTTGGACGATTTGCACCGGCAGTTGCGCGCACTGCGTGCACAGGGAAAAGACAGCATCGCGCAGCCGCATCACATCGGGTATCTCAAAGGCACGCGCGGAATCGATTGGGATACGTTTGACGCGGAATTCGCGCCCTTCGTGGAAATGCTTTCGATGCACGGCTGTTCCGAGGGCAGCGAGAACACGCGCCCGTTCCTGCATTCGATGGGGCCGTCCGACTGGGAGAGCACGGTCCAATACGGGCTGTCGCGCGGGCATGTCTTTGGGTATTCGGGCGGGACGGATCATCACAGCGGGCATCCGGGGAGTTACGGGCACGGCCGGACCGGTTTGTGGGCGACGGATTGCACGCGGGAGGCGATTTGGGAGGCCTTTTACGCGAGACGCATCTACGCGTTGACGGGGGATCGGATCGATTTGAAATTTTCGGTCAACGGCGCGCCGATGGGATCGGTGATTCCCGTGAGCGGCACCCGCCGAATCGAACTGGACGTCGCGGCGGGAGGTCCGATCGATTGTGTCGATATCATTCGAAACGGCGAAATCGCGCATCGGTTTTCGAACGTCGATCAGCCGGGTAAGGAGTTGCTTGAGGAAAAAGGGGACACCATTCACACCAAGCTCTATCTCGAGCTTGGGTGGGGTGCGAAGCACCGCAGTGCATCGTGGGAGGTGGAATTGGGAATCGATAGCGGCCGAATCATTGCGGTGGAGCCGCGATTTCGCGGGCTGGAAGTAGTCTCGCCGGCGGAGCGCGATGCCGAAGAAGGAGAGTCGTTCTATACCTCCCGTGTTCTCGAAAGGAAGGAGCGATCCGTATCGTTTCGAACAGTTACCCGGGGCAATCCCACGAATACCACGAGCGCGACCCAGGGAATGTGTCTGGAGGTGGAGATGCCGCGAACCGGCCGGGTTTATGCGATCATGAACGGCGTGCGGGCCGAACATTCCCTCGAGCAGTTGATTGAAGGGGCTCGCAGCGGGAATCTCGATCACACGGATGCG
>JAHEJT010000124.1 GCA_024638765.1 Verrucomicrobiales bacterium | reverse complement strand
ATACCGCATGCCGCGCTTCTCCACGAAGTAATGATACTCCCTGCCCACCGGCTCCCAGGACACCGCCAGCGCGTGGCGGCCTGTGTCCTCGAGGTAAATCCGCGGCACCGTAGGGACGGTCGTGGCGTATTCTTTTTTGCGCTTGGGCTTCGCAATGAAACTGCTCCAGAAATCCGCGCCGAGGCTTGCCAAATTATCGCTTTCCACTCTCGCTGCGCCTTCTTGATGCACTTCGCGCGGCGCAGCCACACCAGTCCCGTCCTTAGTGGCAAAGGCCCTGCCTTGCAGAGAAGGAGTCTCGTCCTCCGGCTGCTGCGGCACCAGCACCGTCCCACGCAGCGGAACACGGAATTCCTGCCCCGTCGCGGTAACCGTCAACTCCCCGCTCCAGGGACCCGCTTTTGATGTATCCATCCCCACGACAATCTCCGCGCGACCACCGGGCTCCAACGCAAGACGTGCCTCGGCACCCGCAAGATGAAAGGGAGGCGTCACCTTGAACTGCACCTGCGCCGCGAGCCCCCCGCCATTCCACATGACAAAGGCGTGTTTGCGCTCCACCCCTTGCGGGACAAAACCGAAATGAAATCCTTCCCCACTGTCGGGCTCTCGCATGAGCAAGGCCGGGGCCGGCTCCGCGACCACGCTGACGCTTTCCCGGTATCCACCCGACTCCAGCTCCAGGGCCCCTTCGAACTGCGCAACCTCCGGTGGAAGCAGGTGCACCGAGACCTCGAGGTCGCTCGCGGGATCGACCTGGACGCGCGCCTCAACCTGGAGCCGCGGATCCCCGCCAATCCCAATCTCTCGCGCCGCTTTGGTTACGTTGCTAATCAAAAGCACTCCCTCACGACGGCGTTCTGCACGGTTCCATTGCAATTCCACCCGGCTGAAAGCGACGGAAAAGGGCGCGAGGGCGTCTCCCTGAAGTCTCACGCTGCCCTCCGCCCCTTCCAGCAGGATCAGGTCGTGCACATGAGCTCCCGGCTTGGCCGGTTTGAAAAATAACGGCACGTCCACGGTTTCTCCCGGCTCAATCTGCAAGCGCTCCGGTCCGATCCAGGGATCCGGCAGCGCCAGGGCCCCGTCGTAAGGACCGGTCCCGGCATTCCGTATCCGCAGGATGGCTCTCTTCGATTCACCTAGCATCACGATCCCGAATCCCAGGCCATCCGTCATCTCCAGGATCGGCGCGGGCTCCTGGACGTGGATGATAACTTCCGCGGCGGCGGAAACCCTTTTCCCGCTGAAGCGCGCCGCGTAAGTGAATCGGTCCTCTTTGATCTCCCGCTCCGCAACGCTGGTGTAAACCATCTTTGCCTGGTTGTTGACGCGTTCGTCGTAAATCAAATCACCTAATTCGCCGTAACGCGGCTCGGACCGGATCACGAAGTCGACCCGCTTGGTGGCACCCGTCGTCGCTTTCAAGGGGATCATCACACTCTGCCCCCGCAGCACCGTGACCGTCACCGGTTGCGCCAGGGGGACGGCATCCTCCTTCTTCTCCGTCTCCGGCCTCTTGATATCGCCGCGCGCGGAGGACAGGGACACCCCCGCACAGATCAGGATGCCGACACAGGTTCGCACAAGGTTTTCACCCCGGAACCGCGCCCGACGCGCCCTGCTTTGACTCCCCTCCAAGACCATCCCGAAGAGCCTATACCGCGATCCCTGCGAGGTCAAAAGCTTCAGTCCAGCGCGATCCCACTCAATCGCCGCCGCAAGAAATCCAGCGCCCGGCGGGCAATCATCCGTTTGAAGGTGGCACGGTCGGTGGGATAAAAGATCTTCTTTACGTAAACCGGCTCCTCCCGCGATTTCATCGCGAGGAATACCGTGCCGACGGGCTTTTCCTCAGTGCCGCCGCCGGGCCCGGCAATCCCGGTCACCGCAATCGCGTGATCTGTGCCCGCCCGCTCCAGGCAACCCTCGGCCATGGCCGCGGCCACCGGCGCGCTGACCGCCCCATGCGCCTCCAGCAATTCCGCGCCGACTCCAAGCAAATCAATCTTCGCCTGGTTGGCGTAAGTAACGAAGCCTTCCACGAAAACTTCCGATGCCCCGGGGACATCGGTGAGGAGATTCGCAATCTGCCCGCCGGTGCAGGATTCCGCCGTCGCCAGGGTCTCCCTGCGATCCACAAGCATACGCACCACCACTTCCTCGAGTGCCGCGTCATCGCTCGAAACCAGGTGCGCACCGAAGGTTTTTCGCACCAGGGTGTCGATTTCCTCAAGCACGCGTGCCGATGCAATGCAGCGTAAATCGACTTCGCCACTACGCGCGCAATATCCGTGCTCGAGGCCCTCGATGGCATCCAGCCGGGATTCGAGTTCTGCGGCGACCCGCGATTCGCCGACGCCGAAAATCTTATAATTGCGGCACTGCTTCTCCTCCTGGATGCCGGCGATATCTTTAAGGAAGGGCACCACCTGGGCTTCGAACATCGGCTCCAACTCCCGCGGCGGTCCCGGCAGTAGAAAGACGTGCGGGCGTCCGCGCGCCGCCGGCACATAAAGACCCGGGGCAGTGCCCCTTGGATTTGGAAGCACCCGGGCGCCCTTAGGCACCATGGCTTGACGCCGGTTCTCGTCGCTCATTTTTGCCCCGCGACGTGCGAAGAATTTCTCGAGCTCCGAGAGCAACTGCGGATCCATTTCCAATTCCAGCTCGTAGAGTTCGGCGGTGATTTCACGGCTGACGTCGTCACTGGTCGGCCCGAGACCTCCGGTCATGAGGATGATCTCGCACCTGCCAAACGCTTCCTGCAAGGCGCCCCGAATCGGATCTCCGTCCGGCACACAAACCTGATGCTCGATGCGCAGATCCAACTCGAAGAGTCGCTCACCCAGGTAACCCAGGTGCGTGTTGATCACCTGGCCGAGAAGCAGCTCCGTCCCCGTGTTTATGACCTCGACACGCATTTTCTCAGTCTTCGGTGTTCAGTGTTCGGTGTTCAGAAATCAGGTTGCTTGCCTTGGCATCGACTGCGCCTTTTGCTCCAACCCTTTCATGGGACGTCCAAGTAACCGGCGAATTGACCCGATCCGGGCATTCACCTGAACCCTGAACCCTGAACCCTGAACACCGAACACCGAACACTTACTACCGATCACTACTTCCCAACATTCTGCTCTGCAGCCGATTCCTGCCACTCGACTCTTGGCGCATCGGACCACAGATCTTCCAGGGCGTAAAGGGACCGCATCTCCTGGTGGAATACGTGAAATATCACGTCCCCGAAATCGAGGACCATCCACTTGCTCTCCGCCTGTCCCTCGGCCGATTGCGCCCGCATCTCATGCTGATCCCGCAACCGATCCGCGATTTCATTCCGGATAGCCCGAAGATGAGGTTGCGAAGTCCCGGTGCAAATCACGAAGTAATCCGTGATCGAAGAGATCCCATGCAAATCAAGCACGACGACGTCCTCAGCTTGCTTGTCATCGGCGCAGCGCGCGCCCAGGCTTGCCAGTTCCAATCCTTCGATCACAATTTTCTAACGAGTCTATCTTCGTGAAAAGTGCCCCAGTCCCGGATGGCCGGGCCAGGGAAACCCCACCTCTAATCCATCCGACGTGATTCCGCCAATGAAAATTTCCCTGGATGTGGCGGATCCAATATCACTTTACAAGCGCGGAGGCGTCTGGCTCTTTGGAGTGCGGTCGCTTGAGACCGCTTTGGATCCAGGCCGCTCACAAGGACAGTAGTCGACTAAAAGGCGTCGGGGAAATGAATCCAAAGCGCCGTCGGGCCGGCGCACTCCAAAAACCGACACCCAAATGCCTGTCCGCTCTCTTTCCATTCCTATCTGCCTCTTCCTGGGCAACACGATCCTGTCAGCCGCCGCGGACACCCACACCGACTCCCGCCTGCACACTCACGCCGCGCCAAAACCCCTCGCCCCAAACGCCGTCACCGCACCGTGGCCGCGTTTCCTCGGTCCCGCCGACAATGCAACCACCCCGGAAACCCCGCTCGTCACGGAGCTCCCCGAGGACGGCCCCACGCCCGTCTGGGAAGTCGAAAAAGGCGAAGGATACGCTTCTCCCGCCATCGACGGCGGACACCTGGTCCTCTTTCACCGCATGGAAGGACTGGAAATCGTCGAGTGCCGGCATCCGGAGACGGGGAAACTTTTCTGGAAGTTCGATTACACGGTCGATTACCGCGATCGCTACGGATACAGCAACGGCCCGCGCGCCGGGCCGATCCTCCAGGACAATCGCGTCTACACCTGCGGCGTCACCAACCGGCTCCACTGCCTCGATCTCTCCACCGGAAAGGTGCTTTGGGAGCGAGACCTGGCGCGCGAATTCAACGCCCCCCAGAACTTCTTCGGCGCCGGCGCCTCACCGCTCCTTCTCGGCGAAAAACTTGTCGTCAGTGTGGGCGCGGAAAAAGCCACCGTCCTCGCCTGCGACCCGGCCACCGGCAGGACACTCTGGACCGTCGAAGACGCGTGGGGCGCCAGTTACGCCTCGCCCGTCGCGACGACACTCCACGGAAAAGCACGCCTCCTGGTCTACGCGGGCGGCGAGAGCAAACCCGCCCACGGCGGGCTCTTACTCATCGATCCGGAGACCGGCACCGTGGAGGATCGTTTCCCCTGGCGCGCGGACAAGTACGAATCGGTCAACGCCTCGACACCCGTGGCCATCGACGACCGCCACGTCTATATCTCCGAATGTTACCAGAAAGGAGGCGTCATGCTGCACGTCGACGGGGAGATGAAATTCGAAGCCGCGTGGAAAGCGCCGGATTTCGGGATGCACTGGATGACCCCGATCCACGCGGACGGGTATCTCTACGGATTCCGCGGCCGCAACGAGCCGGACGCTTTTCTCGCCTGTTACCATGCGGGCACGGGCGAGGAACAATGGCGGGAAACACTGACGTGGAAACAAGAGATCGACGGCCGCAGTTTTGGGTGGGGATTTTTCCGGGGCAGCCTGCTGCGCACGGGGGACAATCTCTGGATCTGCCTGGGCGAACTCGGCACCCTGGCCCTCCTCGAGATGAGCCCGCAGGGGGTGACCGTGGTGGATCGCGTGGATCTCTTTCGCGCCCGCTCCACCTGGACCACGCCCGCCCTGCACCGGGGATTGCTTTACGTGAGCCAGAACGAACCCGGCATCGGTGACAACACCCCCCGGCGATTGCTCTGCTACGATCTGCGCAAATAGTGGCCCTCACGCTCCGCGTGAGGATTTTTCATCGGGTTTCCCCACGCGGAGCGTGGGGACTTTAATACAGCAAATACCGCGCGCGCTGCTGCGCGAACCGCTGGTTATGCGGCTCCCAGGAGGCGATGATCTGCCCGGGGTGCTTCCCGCCCTTCAGATCGCGCTCGAGACTCTGGCTGCCGTAGACCTTGTAAAAGAGATCCTTCTTGCTCCGGCTGGTGGTCGAAAACAAATCGCGGGACATGCGCTCGTTGAGTTCGTGAATGATGGCAACGTCCAGCGCCACCAGATCCGCGCTGGAATCCGGGCTGATTCGAATCTTGCTGCCTTCATACCCCGGGCGCACGCTGCTGCGGTAAGGAGTAAACGATACCCCGGGAAAGTTCAGCGCATTCATCCGCGTGGTGAACTCCCGCGCATTGACCCCGCGCGCACCGGCATACTCGAAGGGCCCCGAAGTCCCGATCCCGATATCACCCCCCGTCAAACTGCCGAAAATGCCGGTCGCGGCATAATAAAAAGGCGAACGCGGGTTCGGAATGTTCGGCGAAGTCGCCACCCAGGGCAGTCGCGTGTGTTCCCATGCCATCCCCCGCTGCCAGCCGCGCATCGGAATCACTGCCAGCCGGCACCGCGACTTCAACCATCCCTCGCTGTTGGCCATGCGCGCCAACTCACCCGCGGTCATTCCATGAATGTAGGGCACCGGGAGCTGCCCCACGAACGAAAGCCAGCGCGACTCGATCGGTGGTCCCTGGACGCGCACGCCTCCCAGCGGATTCGGCCGGTCGAGGACCATGAACTCTTTCCCATGCTCCCCGCACGCTTCCATCGCCAGCGCCATGGTGCTGATGTATGTGTAACTGCGCGCGCCGATGTCCTGGAGATCGAACACCAGGACGTCGATCCCACGCAGCATCGCCGCGGTCGGCTTCCGGGTTTTTCCGTAAAGCGAATACGCCGTCAGTCCCGTGAGCGAATCCCGGCGCGAGGAAACATAGGCCCCGGCTTTTTCCTTACCGTCCAGCCCGTGCTCCGGGGTGTACAATGCCACCAGGTTCACCTGTGACGCCCGGCGCAAGACGAGCCGGGTTTTCTCCCCCCGGCCGTTGATGCTGGTCTGATTGGTGATCAGGCCGACCCGCTTGCCATCCAGCGCGGCGAACCCCGAGGCCTCAAGATTGTCGACCCCCAAGAGGACCCGGCTGCTCGCCATCGATGATCCCGCCCCCGACGGCAGGGGCAATCGCTCCGCCTTGGGCGCATAGTCGCCTCCATCGCCTACCCGCGGCGCCTGGCACCCCGCCAAGCCCATCCAGAGTCCCAAGACCAAAAAGCTTTTGTTTTTCTTCATACGCGATTAAGAATCGCCGGGATGGCCCAAGATCACCTTCTCGGTCAGCTCCTCCTCACGGGCGTCCCCGGCCCGGAGCTGGATCCCGATACCGCTGCCCGCTTCAAGAAGCTGCAACCAGGGGGATTTATCTTATTTGGCCGTAATATTAATGCAGCTCAGCAATTACGCAAATTATTAGACGATCTCCGCGATCTCTCGGATATCGAGCCCTTCATCACCATCGATCAGGAGGGCGGACGCGTTTCCCGGCTCCGGCTCATCGGCAATGAGCCCCCCAACGCCCAGCAGCTCAGGGAAAAAGGCGATCTCAAGCTCATCAAGAAGCACGGCGCACTCACCGGCAAAATCCTCCGGCTCTTCGGATTCAACCTCGATCTCTGCCCGGTCCTCGATATCTCTTACGACGACGAAGCCGACAATTCCCTCAAGGGGCGCTGTTACGGGACCACGCCCAAACAGGTCATCGATCTCGCCGGCGTCTTCAACCACGCCCTGCGCAAGGAAGGCATCCTCAGCTGCGGCAAGCATTTCCCGGGATACTCCAGCGCCGCCTGCGATCCCCATCACGAACTCCCCGTCATCCATAAGACGCTCGATGGAATGGAGGCCTCGGAACTGCTCCCCTTTCGCGCCGTCCTCCCCGATTGTGACAGCGTCATGACCTGTCACGCCCACTATCCCTGTTTTGATCCCGATAAACCCCGCTGGCCCGCTTCTCTCTCGGAGAACATCATCCGCAAGTTCCTGCGCGACCAGCTGGCTTACGAAGGTCTCGTCATGACAGACGATCTCGATATGGGCGCCATTCTCAACGAGGTCACTTTTGAAGACACGATCCGGGCCGCCATCACCGCCGGCAATGATCTCGCCATGATTTGCCACCGGCTCGACATGGTGGAAGAAGCCCGCGAGCATATCGCCACACTTCCCGAGCCCATCATCAATGACGCCCTCGAACGCATCCATCGCACCAAGGGCAGACTCCGCAAACCCGATCCCTTCAGCATGGAAGCCTTTCAAAAGATCGACGGAGAGATCTGGGACCTCCGCGTGGCCACCCTCGGAGAAGAAGGCGCCCGCGTCTTGAGCGCCGAAGACGGCAAACGCTCGCCGGTGGAACTTTACTAGCCAGAGAAGTGTTCAGTGTTCAGTGTTCAGTGTTCAGTGTTCAGTGTTCAGTGTTCAGTGTTCAGTGTTCAGTAACGGATAAACCCTGGGCACCTCTTCCATCGCGCGAAATCCAGTGCTCCAATACTCCAACAATCCAATTCTCCTGCGCCTGAACACTGAACTCTGAAACCCGAAACCTTTTCCCGGTATGCTCCCCGACCTCCAAACCCTCCTCAAACTGCAGGATCGCGACCAGGCCATCCTCAAGATCCAGGCCATGCTCAAGCGCATCCCTCAAGACGAGGAGAAGGCCAACGCGCGCCTCGCCGATGACACCGCCAACGTGGAGCGCTGCAAGGCATCCATCCAGGCAAACGAAGTCGCACTGAAAAATCTCGAAATCGACGCCCAGACCCGCCAGGACACCATCGTCAAGCTGAAGGCGCAGCAATACGAAACCCGCAAGAACGAAGAATTCCAGGCGCTCGGTCACGAGATCGAGCGATACGGCCAGGAGGTCAGCGACCTCGAGACCCAGGAACTGGAGCTCATGGAGAAAGCCGACGAACTCAAAGCCAAATTGCAAACCGCCAGCGAGAGCCTGACCGCGACTCAGAAACTCGTGGATGAAGAACTGGGGAAACTCAAAGAGCGCAAGGACACTTCCCAGGAACAACTCGACGCCCTCGAAAAAGACCGCACCGAGATCTCAGCGCGCATCGATGAAGAGCTCCTCAGCATTTACGATCGACTCCTAAAGGTCAAAGGAGACGCCGCCATCGTCCCCCTCGCCGAAGGCAAGTGCCAGGGTTGCCACATGAAAATTACCACCAGCACGGAACTCCACGTCAAGGCCGGCAAAGAACTCACTCACTGCGAACAGTGCAGCCGGATTCTGTATCTGGAAGAGGAGTAGGCAGGTTTCAGTGTTCAGTGTTCAGTGTTCAGTGTTCGGGGCCCGAATTCTCTGTAGTTGAAGGTAGGGCGACGCGTCCCGCGGAGCCGCACGCAGGAGTCAAGTTTCAGGTAGTTGCGTCTGGATTCCAACCCTGAACACTGAACACCGACACCCGCCCGCCTCCGGCGGGCGTAGACCCAGTAGGAATCGAACCTACATCTACGGTTCCGGAAACCGTTGTTCTATCCGTTGAACTATGGGTCCATCAGGGAATTTGGAGGGTCGCGCGTCGTCGCGACCGCTGCCCTCCCCGCCGCGAAGGCGCCAATCTGCCCCTTTACACTTTCACTCGCAAGCAATATTGTCCCGTTCCCAGCCACCTTCCCACCACCACTCGACACTCGACACTCGACACTCCGCGCTCCACAACTCCGCACTCCACCACTCCACCACTCCACCACTCCAAGACAACGCGTGAAACTCGTCCTCAAATTCGGCACCGGCATCCTCACCAAGAATGAGGGCACCTCGCTCAACCTCGCCCAGTTCACCAAACTGGTCGATGCCGTCTCGCAGTTGAAAGCCGAGGGCCATGACTGTATCCTCGTCTCCAGCGGCGCGGTGGGCGCCGGCCTCATGGCCTTCGGTCTCACCCAGCGCCCCACCGATACCGCCGGCCTCCAGGCCGCCGCCGCCGTGGGCCAATCCCGGCTCATGCACCTTTACGAAACACGATTTCGCGAGCACGAACTGAAGGTCGCCCAGCTCCTCCTGACCAACCAGGAATTCGAAAATCCCGAACAACGCCAAAACGTCTGCAACACGCTGACGCGACTCCTCGAACTGGACGGCGTGATTCCCATCATCAATGAAAACGATTCCGTGGCGGTGGAGGAACTGAAATTCGGAGACAATGATCTCCTCTCCGCCCATGTCGCCATCGTCGCCGGCGCAGATAAACTCATTCTCCTCACCAGTGTCCCTGGTCTGTTTGACGAAAATGATAAGGTCATCGAAACCGTCGAAAACGTCGATGAAGTCTCGCACCTGGTGAACGGAAAGATCGGCACCCTCTCCACGGGCGGCATGGCCAGTAAACTCGAGGCCGTCAAAGAGGCCGTCTCCGCCGGAATCGAGACCCTCATCGCCAGCGGCCATCACCCGGACACACTCGCCGATCTCGTCGCCGGCCGCGGCACCGCGACGCGGTTCCTGCCCCGCGATTAGGACCCAAATCACGAATTCCCGGTTCACGCAAAACCATTGTGACACAGGCGTCCCGCCTGTGATCTCCCTGGAGCGCAGGCGGGACGCCTGCGTCACTATTCAGACCGTTCATTTCAAAATTCGTGTTTATTCGTGTCCATTTATCCCGCTTCGCGGGCTCTGCATCATCCTTGCAGGAATTTGACATTCCCGCTTTCGCGGGAGGGCAGTGTGGTTAAAACTAAACAAGCCATGACCACTGCCGCCGCCACCGACCTCAAAGCCGAGATCCTCAAGATGGGCGCACAGGCCCTGGCCGCTTCGCGGGCCCTCGCCAAACTCACGACGGATCAGAAAAACGCCATCCTCCTGGCCATGGCGGACGAGATTCTCGCGCGCGAACCTGAAATCCTCGAGGCCAATGCCCGGGATATCGCCGCCGCCGAAGAGGCCGGCTTAACCTCCGCCATGGTCGACCGCCTGCGCCTCGACGGAAAACGCCTGGCTGCGGTCGCGGACGGCGTCCGGCAGGTCGCCAATCTCCCGGATCCCGTCGGCGAACTCATGGACGAATGGACCCGCCCCAACGGACTGCACATTCAGAAGATCCGCGTCCCTATCGGGGTCATCGGCATCATCTTCGAATCACGTCCCAACGTTACCAGCGATGCTGCCGTCCTCTGTTTTAAAACCGGGAACGCCACCATTCTGCGCGGCGGAAAGGAAGCCATCCACTCGAACAAAGCCATCGCCGCCGCGCTCGCCGCCGGAGGCGCCCGCCAAGGACTCCCGGAGTACTCCATCCAGCTCATACCATTCACCGACCGCGAAAGCGTGCGGCACATGGCGCAGATGGATCAATACCTCGATCTCATCGTCCCGCGCGGCGGCAAGGGGCTGATCGAAACCGTGGTCTCGCTTGCCCGCATGCCGGTGATCAAGCATTACGACGGCATCTGCCACACTTACGTGGATAAAGATGCCGACCTCGAAATGGCGAAAGCGATCGTCGTCAATGCCAAGACGCAAAAGCCCAGCGTCTGCAACGCCCTCGAAACCCTCCTCGTCCATCGGGACATTGCCGATGCTTTCCTTCGCGACGCCGGCAAGGCGCTCGTCGAAGCGGGGGTCGAAATCCGCGGGGATGACACCGTCCTGGCCGCCTTGGACGGCGATGCCAAACCTGCCGTGGAGGAGGATTGGACCACCGAATATCTCGATCTGATTCTCGCGGCGAAAGCCGTGGATTCCCTGGACGACGCCATCGATCACATCAACACCTACGGCTCTCACCACAGCGATTGCATCGTGACCCGGAATGACGCCGCCGCGGAGCGCTTTTTACAAGAGATCGATTCCGCCACCGTCTTTCACAACAGTTCCACCCGGTTCAGCGACGGTGAGGAATTCGGCTTCGGCGCGGAGATCGGCATCAGCACGGACAAACTCCACGCGCGCGGGCCCATGGCCCTGAAAGAGCTCACCTCCTACAAATACCTGATCCACGGCACGGGGCAGATTAAGTAGGCCCGACGCTCCGCGGCGGGCTCTTTTCCACAGACCCCGTCGCGGAGCGCCGGGGCTACAAGCCCCGCCGGGGCTACGATCAAGTAGGCCCGACGCTCCGCGGCGGGCTCTTTTCCGCAGACCCCGTCGCGGAGCGCCGGGGCTACAAGCCCCGGCGGGGCTACGATCAAGTAGGCCCGACGCTCCGCGGCGGGCTCTTTTCCGCAGACCCCGTCGCGGAGCGCCGGGGCTACAAGCCCCGCCGGGGCTACGATCAAGTAGGCCCGACACTCCGCGGCGGGCTCTTTTCCACAGACCCCGTCGCGGAGCGCCGGGGCTGCAAGCCCCGCCGGGGCTACATTTGAAAACCACCGCCCCCGGCCCCTACTTAATCAACCGAATCGTCAGCGGATAGCGGTAAGCTTCACCCTCGCTGGCCTTGATCGTGGCGATGATCACGAAGACAATATCGATAATGGCCACAACCGGCAAAAGGAAGAACCCTATCAGGACAAGGCATAGAGCCAGTGCCGCCACTCCGTAAATCACCATGGAGATCTGGAAATTAACCGCTTCCTTTCCTTGATCATCCACAAACGGCATTTGGTCTTTCTTGATCAGCCACATCACCAGCGGCCCAACCACGTTGCCCACGTAGGGCACCACGACTCCGGCGAATGCCGCCAGGTGCGTGAACATTGCCCACTGCTTTTCTTGTTGCGAAGGCGATCCGCCTCCGCTGGTCCCCTCTATCGGTGTCGGTATGGTCTCTTGGTCACTCATGATAGGTAATCTAGCAGAAACCTTGGCGCCCTGGCATTACAAAAACCGGCCCCGTTTGCAACGCCCTCGCCCGCAAAGACCCGCATAATCGCGTCGCGCCGGATGTGAGAATCCTTGCAAAACCCTCCCAATACGCCATCGGTATACGTTATGCGCGCCAGCAATCGAAAATCCAGGCATAGTCTTCCAGCCCTGGTCCTCTGTGCCCTGACCTTGTGCACCGGCTGCGCCGCTGTAATCTTCGGAGGCGCGGTCGCAGGGGGAGTGGTTTTCTCCGAGGGCGCCCTCGAGACCATCCTCGATGCGCCCCTCGACGTCAGCGGATACGCCGTCGGCCAGGTCATGCGCCAATCCGAATTCGCCATCATCAGCGAGAAATCCGATGCGGGCACCGGCGCCCTGGTGGCGCGCGATTCCGCAGGCAAACGTCTCAAGATCCGACTCCTGGCCCTCACGCCAAAGGCCACGGAAATCAAGATTCGCGTGGGCTCGTTCGGCGATGAGGTGCGATCCCGGGAACTGCTCGCCGCCATCGAACGCGAGATCCACGGCCCCCGCGGATCCCGGAACGCCCCCCGCTGACGCCGGGCGGGGTTCCCTCGCAGGCAAGATCATCCTGACCGTCTCTTCCCGCGCAAGCAGGAGATACGCTTTTCGGTTTTCTTCGCGGCGTTCTTCTCTATCTTAGCAAGATGGGTTTTCGCCGGACAAAGGCGCTGTCACGCATTGGCTTTCCCAACTGTCTCACTGACAAGCCGAAGCTCGTCTGCGTCTTCCTCTTCCTCTTCCTCTGGGCCTTCCTGATCGTGCTCTTCGCCGGGCAAGCATATCTCACGAGCAATCAGTCCTGGGAATTTGTGCTCTGGAAAGAGTTCCGATTCTTTGCCCCTTGGCTGGTCTTGTGTCCGGCGATCGTCTGGCTGGCGAAAAAATTCCGTTTCGGCAAGGAAACCTGGCGGCGCAGCCTCGCCATCCATGTCGCCGCCTCCATCGTGGTCATCTTCCTGACCGGAGCCATCTCCCTTGTCGCCGTGGTCCCGTTCATCCCGGAGAAAATCGTCCACAAGATCGTACCACCAGGGGACATGCGCCGGGCGGAAAAGCGTGCGGAAAAAGACCCGGCGATTTCCGATCCAGCCTTCCAGACAGAAGGTTCGGATCAAATCATTCGAGGGAAAAAGAACCGGCAGGCGCCCGCCAGGAACTTCACCTATCTCGTCCCCATGGCGCTCTTCGAAGCGCGATTGACCCTGCCGCTTTACTGGATACTGGTGGGCATCGTGAACGCGGTCCGCTTTTACTCGCAATCCATGGAGCGCAACCGCGCGGCCGCGGAACTCGAGACCCGGCTGGCGGAAGCAAAACTCGCGGCGCTCCAGATGCAGATCCGCCCGCACTTCCTCTTTAACACTCTCAACGGGATTTCCACCTTGCTGCACACGGATCCCGAAGCGGCCGACGAAATGATCGGCAACCTCAGCGAGTTGCTCCGGCTCTCCCTGGCCAGCTCGACACAACACGAAATCCCCCTGCGCACCGAACTCGATTTCCTGGATACCTATCTCAAGATCCAGAAAGCGCGTTTCGCCGACCGGCTCGAGGTGAAACTGGACATCGAATACGGCACCGGAAGCATCCCCGTCCCCAGCCTGATTCTCCAGCCCCTGGTGGAAAACGCGCTGCGCCACGGAATCGAACCCTCCGCCAACCATGGACGGATCCACATCTCCGCGAAGCGCATGGACGGCGGCCTCGAACTTCGTGTCGAGGATAACGGGACCGGCCTCCAGGACGAGCCCTCAGGCCCGAAAGAAAACGAGGGCGGGATCGGACTCGCCAACACGCGCGCCCGCCTGGAGGCCCTCTATGGAAGCGAGGCCCGGCTCGAGTTAATTAACTTGGAGCAAGGCGGGCTCGCTGCCACCATGTGGATCCCCTACCGCTATAACGCACCGCAAGAGGTCTTGGCCAAAGCAGGCGAATGAAAAAGATCACCGCCCTTATCGTCGACGACGAAGCGTTGGGTCGCGACCGGATTCGGCGTTTTCTCAAGGAACAGGAGGACGTCGAAATCGTCGGCGAATGTGAAAACGGCGAGCAAGCACTCAAGGCGATCCGTGCGAAGCATCCGGACCTCGTCTTCCTCGATGTGCAAATGCCCATCATGGACGGATTCGAAGTGGTGCGCGAGCTGGATCCCGACGAGTCACCCGTCATCATCTTTATCACTGCCCACGATGAGCACGCTATCACCGCGTTCGAGGTAAACGCGTTCGACTATCTTCTCAAGCCCTTCCGGAAAGAACGCTTCATGGATACCCTGGACCGCGCCCGGCAGTTTCTGCAGAAGCGGCGAGTCGTGGATCTCCAGGAAGAGTTGCTCTCCATGCTCACCCAAGGCGGCGCCAAACCCGGTTACCTCAACCGGCTCACGGTCAAGACCGCGAACCGCATTCTCTTCGTGAAAGTCGAAAATGTGGATTGGGTGGAGTCGGCGGGAAATTACGTCGAAATCCACACGGGCGACAAGAATTACACCATCCGTGAAACCATGACCGCCCTTGAAGAGAAACTCGCGCCCGAACGCTTTCTTCGCATCAGCCGCTCTCACATCGTCAATCTGGGCGCCATCCAGGAGCTCAAACCTCTCTTCAAAGGGGAATACGCCGTGATCCTCCGCGGAGGGACCCAACTGACCCTCAATCGGGGACTCAAAGAGCTCCAGAAACGCCTGGAAGTGCTCTGAATTCCCTTCAAATCGGCCTTCTTATCCCCCGGAAAGACCCCTTTATCCCGTTCTTTCCCCTGTTCGTCCCAAAGAGGTCCCCAGATGGATGCGGATGCCTTCTACTATTAGGCGTTGGGAGAGACCTTTCCTTGAGAAAGAAAGAAAACTCCCTGTTGTGTTGGTAGTTGATGCACCATTACCTCTCCATTTAATGGTACATCCCCCAGGGACCGCCCGGTTTGGACTTTTCCCCTCCCCCAGAACCGGGCGG
>JAHEJT010000287.1 GCA_024638765.1 Verrucomicrobiales bacterium | reverse complement strand
CAAGATGTTGCTAAAAACAGGGATATCGAGAAATAAGGATTTCTCGGTAGACCGGGAATCCGGCAGATGCCGTTCGTCTATCGAGGTAATCAATATAACCAAACGGAACTTCGCCCTCCCCCGCGGAAGCTATCGGGCATCGAGGCACACCACGTCTCCCCGGGCATTGCGTACGTAAATCAGCCCGTTCGCGAGAACCGGAACCGTTCTGCACATTCCCTTCGGTAAGACCTGCGCTCTCGTGATGAGCTTGAATTCCTCCGGGTTCGCCTGGGCGATAATCATCTCGCCTTGCTCCCCCATGATGATCATTCGGCCGTCCCGGCTCATCATCAATGACCCCTTGCCGAATCCCCTCCGGCTCCACCGCTCCCGGCTGTCGGCAAAATCGATGCATTTCAAATCGAATTCGTCAAAACCGTAAATCTGATCGCCCCAGAGCACGGAACAGCTCATCAGGTTGCGCATCACCTTGTTATCAAAAACCAGGGCAGGTTTGCCACCGGCGATCCGGAACTTGATACACCCGCGGCCGTAAGCGCACGATGCGAACACCTCGTTACCCCGCACCAGGGGATCCGCCGCCGTGGCTTTGTGCTTGTTGACGAACGGGTGCTTCCACAGGACTTCGCCGTCATCGATCTTCACTCCTATCACGGCGTCTGCGCCGCCCAGGACGATGCAGTTCTGCTGCTCGATCACACAAGGCACCGGCGTCGCATAACCGCACACCCCCTTGCCGTTTTCCCAGAGGACGGCCCCGGTTTTCTTGTCGAAGGCGGCTCCCGCTGCGCCCAGGTTCAGGATGAGACGGTCGCCCACGATCAGTGGTGAACTCGAGAAGCTCCAGGTCGGCAGCTCAAAGCCGAGCTTCCGATTCACATTCACCTCCCACTTCACTTTTCCTGTGACCGCGTCGAAACAGAACAGATCACCCATCTTGCTGAGCGTGTACGTCGCCCCGTCATCGACGGTCGGCGTCGACAGCGTCCCGCCCTCGTAATACAGGGGCTGCAACGCGCACGGGTAGGAATGCTTCCAGATCACTTTTCCCGTGACGGCATCCAGGCAGTAAACGGTGTCCGTTTCTCCGCCTTTCCGCTTGCCGCTGCTACCCATCGTGTAGACGCGTCCGTCACTGACGGCAAATGACGAGTATCCGATGCCCACCGATCCACGCCAGAGCGCCCGCGGGCCATCCTCGCCCCAGTTCGATTTCCAATCGGTCTCGGTGGAAATTCCGTCGTGATTCGGGCCCCGGTAGATCGGCCAGTCGGCCGCCTGGGCGTCACCGCCGGGTCCCGTCAGCCACGCAATGGCCAAGACGATGACAAGGGTTCCTCGTTGGTTCATTTTCTCTCCTTTCTTTGCAATAACGCAAACCAGGCCATTGCGCCCTTTTCTTTCGGGTTCGTCGGGTCAAAACGGATGGTCTTGAGTGAAATGAAATCGAAGGCCGCCGAAAAATCGCCGCGGAGCTCGTCCTCCTTGACCCGCGGCGGGCCGTAGTGGGGCTCCTCGTTGGCATTGCCGGCCAGGACGAGAACCCTCGTGCCCGGCCGGGAGAGTTGCTTGAGGGCCTTGACATACCCTTGCGCGTTGCTGCGGCGCACGCCGTGATAGCAACCGCGGTCGAATATGAAGTCGAATGGTTTGAGATCGGCCGGAGGCGCGGTGACGTCACCCAGCAACCAGCGGACGGTCACTCCCGCTTCTTTCGCTTTTGATTGCGCGCGGGCCAGGGCGGTGGGAGCGACGTCCAGCGCCGTCACGTTGAACCCCTGCTTGGCCAGGTAGATGGCGTTTGTGCCCGTGCCGCAACCCAGCACGATCGTCCGGCCGCGCTTCACCGCGCCACGTTCGACCGCCGCCTTGAGGTGGCTCGACGGAAAACCCTTGTCCCATGGCGGCCGCCGATCGTTGCGGTAGGAGGCGTCCCAACGCTCGATCATGCGCACCCCGGCTGGTCCGTGCGGCATCACGCCCGCCGGCAGCAGTCGCCGGGGAAGGATCGCATTGCCGTTGGCCGACCTGGCGGCGATCGTGCCGGCTGCATCTGGCGACGCGGGGAGTTGCAGCTGAAACGTCTTGTCTCCGGCGGTCGCGGTGACCTCGGCGATGGCCGGCGGCGCTTCGATTGTTTTCGTATCGAGCCGCGCTTCTTTTCTCGATCCCCTGACCCGAACGACGCGGAGAGAGCGCCTCGCCTCGTCCTCCGCCCCTGCGGCAGAGAACTCATCGACGACAAACACGCCTGGCTTGAGATAAAGGAGCCGCCGCGTGAGCGCCTTTCCCTTTCTGGCAGTGAGGTACACGAAGTGGTCGTGTTCCTCGAAGGCGACGATTCGATCCGAGCCGAGCCGGGCCGGATCGGGCAACTGGTCGGAGAACTCGTCGAACCGGCCTTGCAGGGCCAGGAGATCCGCCGCACGCAATTCCGAACCGGTTTCGACGGCCTCCGCCCAGGATGTCGCGGCCAGCATGGGAACGATGCCAATTGCGGCCATGGCCGACAGGCACTGCCGTGCCAAGCCGGTGCGTCGTCGGGATCTGCGTCCGATCCTGTCGTGGAGCGGCCTCTGGAGCATGGCGTGTTTTCCTCGGGAGGTTGTGATCAAGGTTGCGATCTCGTAGCCCCAAACGAATAACACAGGGAAAAGGAATTCCAAGAGGACTTCTGAAGGCAAGGCTCAGGCTTGAGCAGGGCAGATGAAACCTTGCGAGTGCGCGCGATCGCGGGCTCTTGAGAACAGCGGACTGTCAGGGCGAGGAGACCGCCCAGGATGGTTAATCCTCCCGGGAGTGCGCCGCTGGCCCGCTTCGCGCCAAGCTGGAATGAATTGCATCTCCGAACCGGGAGAGGCTGGAATGACAGGCGTGGAAAAAGCGAATCCCGGAAGCAGTCGGTCAATTCCCCAGTGTGTCTGCCACTCCACGCTTCCAAGGGGCTTTGCCTGCCGCGAAATGGCTCGCGGTGCGACACGGCACTTCCTAAAAACTTTCTGCGAGCGCGCATAGCCGATGAGTGGAAAACAGGTTTATAACTGGCGGGAGAGCGACCGGAGCGAGTATTTGGCTGGATTTCTCCTGTCCGCGCTGGGGATGGCGACTCCGGTGCAGCGCCACGAAGAACTGGGGGCGGACTTCTATTGCTCTTTGACGGATCAGGAGAAGGGCGCGATCACCTTTGGATCTCCCTTCCTGGTGGAGGTGAGGTCGGTCGCGAAGCCGGTGGTGCATATCAAGGCTCCGAAGCGATACCGTCACCAAAAGGGAGCGATTCCGGATCATCTTTCGTGGCTGTTCCGCCAGGAACTGCCGATGTTCCTGGCGCTGGTCGACAAAGAGGATATTTCGATCCGTTTGTATTCCCTCTCCCCGCTCTGGTTTCTCTACTACGATACCGAGAACTGTCCCCACGCGGCTGCGCTCCAGCTTGTTCCGCGCGTCGACGGGGGTAGCCGCGAACCGGTGGGGGTTCCGCGGCAAATCGGCAAGGTCACGTCGTCACCCGAGAGTTACGAGTATGAAGTCGACCTCGGGCACCCCATCGCGTCATTTGCGGCGCAAGAAACCGGGAATCGGCAGATCTTGACGAAGCAGAAGGGATTCTTGCGCCGATGTCTTGAGTGCGACCTCCGTAATCGCGTCTTCCTTCAGGCTGGCCTGCCGCATTTCTATTGGATCGCGGAGAGCGGCCGCGAGGAAGAAGGACCGATCCCGGCCTTCTATTTCCGGGAGGCGCCCAGAGATGCCGAAACACTGAATCGGATTTACTCCTTTCTCGGTCCGTCGCTCCTCCCGCTGGCCCTTCGTTACCAGGAGAGCGGTCGCGGTGAGCTGGTCGGAGCGCTCCGAAAACTATTCCGCGAGATGCCGCCGGACACAATCCCGCAAAACGTGCGGGATGCGCTTCCCGAGATCTTCACTAATGGGAAAAAGACGGGCGGCAGTCGAAATCATTGACGAGCTCCCCTCCTTGCTCTCGCAACCGGGGTCGAAAAGGGGAACTGAGGATCTGGGCGAGAGCG
>JAHEJT010000123.1 GCA_024638765.1 Verrucomicrobiales bacterium | reverse complement strand
AAACGCAGTTCGAAGTCGTCGGGGATGGGCTTCGCGTCGTAGACGATGCTGCCGCCTTTGGTTTTGCGGAACATGGCGCCATCTTCGAGGACCCAGTTGCCACTCTGTTTCCAGCCGTCGAAGTTCTTGCCGTCGAAGAGGACTTTGAATTGCGCGGCTGCGGTTTTTTTCCCACCGGCTTTCTTTTTTCCTTTGCCTTTCCCTTTTTGCGCGCCCGCCTTGCCGGTTGCAGCGGCATCCTGGTTCTTTTTATTCCGGTTCCGACTCTGGTGTTCATAAGCGGCGAGTTCCGTCTTCTGGCCCAGGTCTCCCTGGGAGGCCATCCAGGCATCGAGCTTGGCGCGGAGATTTTTGACGACGCCGGCGTATTCCGGGTTTTCGGCGAGGTTCTCCCATTCATACCGGTCCTTGCTGACGTCGTAGAGTTCGATGGCCGGCCGTTTCTGGTATCGGCGGACTTTCTCGGCGGCATCCTTGTCTCCGCGGTCCGCGGCTTCGATCCAGGAGAGAAACTCCGGCGACTTGGTGCAGGCGTTGGTAAAGGTCACCTCGGGGGTCAGGTTGACGATGAGCTTGTACTTGCGGGAGCGCACCGAGCGGATGCCGTAATGGCCCGGGTGATTGATGACGCCCCGGGTGGTCATGATTCCGTAAACGTGGTCTTTATGCTTCTTGGTTTCACCTCGGAGCACGGGCAGAAACGTCTTTCCGTCGACCAGCGTGACGCTGGAGTCCGAAGCCGGACTGGCATTTGATGCGCCTATGGCGCTTCCAGACCTTGTATTCTCCACATGACCTCCGGCCGCATCCACCAAGGTAGGGACGACGTCGACGTATTCGACCATGGCATCGCTGACTGCGCCGGCTTTAATTTTCCCGGGCCAATGGGCGATGAGTGCGGTCTGCAATCCGGAATCGTAGAGGGTCCACTTGGCGAAAGGCATGCTGTTGCCTTGCTCGCTGGTGACGAGGACGAGGGTATTTTCCGTCTGACCGTGCTTCTCGAGAAGGGCAAGGATTTCTCCGACCTGGCCGTCGTAATACGTGATTTCCGCCAGATACTTGGAGAAGCCCTGCCGCGTCTCCGGGGTGTCGGCGATGTAGGGCGGAAGCACGACTTTGCGCGGGGGATATCGCGAGGCGTCGCCCAGGTTCCACGGTGTGTGGGGTTCATTCGAGCACGCGAAGAGGCAGAACGGGGTTTCGGTTTTCTTGGATTCGGCGATGAGCGTGTCGATAGCTTCCATATCCGGATTATTCTTTCCGGAGTATTCGAAGGGGAAAATTTCCTGCGGTCCGATGTGCCTTTTCCCGCTCAGGGCCACGCGGTATCCGAGTGGCTTCAGGTATTGGACGATGCTCTTGGTGCCCGCCTTCGCAAAGGTGTGATTCGGGTAAGCGCCGCTCTTTACGGGGTAGAGGCCGGTGTAAATGTTATGGCGCGTCGGAGAGCACATGGGCGCGGCTTGAAAGCAATGCGTAAAACGCATTCCCTTGGTGGCGAGGCCGTCGATGTGCGGGGTGTGCGCCTGGCCGCCGTAACAGCCGAGATCGCGATGCGTGAGATCGTCGGCATTGATGAAGACGAGATTGGGGCGGCTCTTTTTGCGGGCCGCAAAGGAAGTGGACGAGGCCAGGACGGTGGCCAGCGCGAGAGCCAGCGTGATGAAGGAGACGGAGTGTTTACGCATGGGAATAGCCTTAGCGGGGTTGGGAGATCACTGATTAGAATGAAGCAAGGGAGATTGTGTTCAGATTTTCCTTTAAATTCCAACCTGGATTGATCAAAATTCCGCGGCCCGGAGGGCCGGTGATGAGGTTTTTTCTCCCCGTTTTTCTCTCCTAAGTGAGTAGCTCCAAGCCAGGGAATCAATCGGGGGCCTTGGGAGCTGCCTTCGGCGCGATAGTGCGCACGCTTGGAATGCTAGGGGCGGTCGCAGTATGCGATTCGGCTCTGGCTGGTTCGCCGGATACCGTGGGGCCGGAGGTTACGGACCTGGGCTTTCTCCAGGACACTGTTAATATCACCGCTCAACCGCGAACGGTGAGAATCCGGCCACGAGTAACCGATGATACCGGATTTTTGTCGGGGACCTTTCGTTTTCTCGACTTCACAGGGGAGCCGATTCTTACCAAGGAATTTTCCGCGCGTCACCGTCGTTCAGGGACTGCGTTGAATGGCCTTTACGAATTTCGCATCGAAGTTCCCCGGTTTGTCCCTGAGGATTTTTTCGAGGCCGAGATCGAGGTCAGAGACATCGCAGGGAATACGCGCACGTTTGGAGGGTTCGGCGAGTTTCTTCCCTTTAATGCGGAAGTGGAGATCGAGGTGCTCAACAGCGGGGATGAAGATTACGATCCTCCCGATCTGACGGAATTCAGTCTGTCGCCCGCTCCGGTGGATGTCACGGAAGGACCGCGCACGCTCACAATCAACTTGTCGGTGACCGACGATGTGGTGGGCTTCAAAGCTGGTTCGGTCTTGGTGTTGGATCTTGACGAAGAAGTCTTCGTAACACGCGACTTTTCGCTGAGTAACCTGACATCTGGAAATGCACTTGAGGGCAGTTATGTCATGGAACTCACCATGCCTGAATTCTGCCCGCCGGGCTTCTACCTTCTCGAAGTCATCCTCGATGACCAGTTAGGCAGGCGCGAGAGTTATGGTGGTTTATTCGGGCTTGGATTACCCCCGAGTGCGGGGGACGAAATTGAAGTCATCAACAGCGGACTTGAGGATACGACGCCACCGGCATCGGGTTTGCTGACATTATCTCCGACCAGCGTCGATGTTTCCTCCGTTGGACAAGTCATCGACGTGACGATACCTGTAAGCGACGATGCATCCGGATGCGCGGGGGGCGTATTGAGCCTGGTAGACGCAGGGGGGAAAGTGGAAGTGGCCTGCCCGTTTGGACCGGGCGCGCTGGCGGCGGGCGATCCATTGAGCGGAAGCTTCGAAGTGATCCTGCCGGTGCCGCCGGGCTGTCCGCCCGGCGATTACGACCTGACCCTGGAGTTGAGGGACGCCCGGGGACGAAGCCGTCTCTATGGGGGCCAGGGAGCGGCGTTTCCCGCGGGTTCCGATACGATAGTGCAGATCGTGAATAACGGTCCGGTGGATGCGGAAGCCCCGGTGCTCACGGGTCTCGCCTTTTCTTCGGACCCTGTGGGTGTCGGATCGGAGCCCGTAGATGTGACGGTTACCTTGTCTGTCGCGGATGATCATTCAGGATTCGCTTCCGGCGAAGTCGTGATCGTCGAGGACGGTGGCGAGGTGGTGGTCACGCGCGCTTTTGGCGGGGGGAGAAGGACCACCGGGGATGCTCTCGGCGGGACTTACGAAATCGACCTGGAGATTCCGGCGTTGCGACCTGACGGAGTGTTCTTCGTGGAGGTGCGGTTGACTGATGCCCGTGGCCGCTCGCGATATCTCGACAGCTTCACAGAACCGTTTCCTCCGGGGGCGGCTCTTGGTTTCGATATTGAGAACAGTGGCGGCGAAGATGTGGATGCATCCCAAATCCTGGGCCTGACGTTGGTTCCGAGCATATTGGATAGCGGCTCTGGCACGGAAACCGTGACCGCTACTGTCAGCATATCGGATGACCTTGGGGGTCTGAGGGATTTCCGCATAGACGTCCTGGAACCTTCGGGTGAGACGTTTTTGTCGCGAAGCATCGACGGGGCTGCTTTGATCTCCGGCGACGCCCTGCTGGGGAATTACCAATTTTCATTCGATCTTCCGCGCTACCTGCCACCGGGAATCTATCGTCTCCGGGCGTTGTTGACGGATGGGGCCGGCCGCATGACGCGATACGGGGAGGACTCCGCCAGTGCAGCTTTCCCCTCCGGATCCGTGCACGCACTCGCGGTCATCAATCCGCGTCGCGCCGACCTGTCTCCGCCGGTCCTCCGCGGGTTGATGCTTTCCGCGTCGAGCGTGGATGTAAGCGCGGGAGCCCAAACCCTGAGTGCGACCGTTTCGGTGAGCGACGATTTTTACGGGCTGGGCCGGGGTTCGATTGCGCTGCAGGCAAGCAAGGGCGCCGGAGACGCGGTGATTGGATTGACCGAGTTTGGTCCGCCGGATTTGGTGTCCGGCGGAGGGGTAAACGGGTTTTACCAGTGCAGTATGACCGTTCCCCCGGACCTCAGTCCCGGCGTCTATTTGGTTGATCTAACCCTCGAAGATACGTTGGGCCGGCGGCGGCATTATAATGGGCAGCGAGGAGACGCGGCTTTTCCGGCCGGATCGACCCGGTTGATCACGGTTGTCAACCCGGGATCCGTCGATGCGCAGCGGCCGACCCTGACTTCGCTCTCGTTTTCTCCCGATCCGGCTGACGTTAGTGGAGGTTCGCAGGCGCTGACTGTATCCGTGGGAGTATCCGACGACGTCGCGGGATTCTTGGAAGGAGTGCTTCTTCTTTACGGGCCAAGTGAAATTCCGCTGTTACGCCGGGAATTCGATTCCGGCGATCTGGCGTCAGGGACCACACAGGCAGGGACCGCACAGTTTAATCTTGTGGTCGAGGCAGGGACCGCTCCCGGCGTTCTGGATGTGGAAGTGGAACTTGTCGACGGTGTCGGCCGGTCCCGTCGCTATGGCGGTGACTTTTCTTTGTATCCGGCAGGAGTGAACGATGCCCTTGAAGTCTTGAATACGGGCACCGCCGACACCCTGCCGCCCTCGTTGTCGTCGCTTGATTTTACTCCGGACCCAGTGGATGTCGGCTTTGTTTCTCAGACGGTAACCATGCAACTGGGCGCGACCGATAATCTCTCCGGAGTCCTGGAGGGGAGCGTCGTAGTGCGCAGCGCGGCGGGGACATTGTTGGCGGAGCTTGATTTCGGGGTGTCGGAGAGGGTTCTGGGGAATGCGCTCGACGGACTTTATGAAATGAGTTTCGTGCTTCCGCAGAATTTCCCTCCTGGATACGCGGTAGTGGAAGTGAAGTTGCGCGACCTGGCGGGGAATGCGGTCACCTACAGCGAAGGCTTTGGAGTTCCCTTTCCACCGGGGCTTGCGCAAGGCTTTGAGGTAGAGAGTATTCCCGCTTACAACGCCTGGGCTTCCGGATTTTTTGGCAGCCTTGCAAACCCCGAAGCTGCTCCCGGTTTGAATCCTGATTTCGACCTGCAGGACAACTGGTTTGAATTTCTCGCCGGGTTTTCACCCGACGACGGAAACGATTTTTTCAAACTGGAGGTGGAGCGGACGTCACCGCTTACGGTGGACGTCATTCTCCCAAGAGTGATTCCGGGGACGCGATACACAGTTCGCTGGTCTGACCGGCCGATGGCTCCGGGTGAAGGTTCGATTCTCGACACCCTGAGTCCCGGGATGGAAGCGAGTAATTCTCGGATTCCCGACAACGTCGACGGGGTTGGTGTGCGCTTTTATAACGTTGAGTTGGAAGAGGAATGATTTTCCTCGCGGGTGGCTCGGCTGCGGCCTGCGCTTGACCGTGGAACGGTTTCTGCGTGAGGTTAAGAGGTCATGGCTGTCAATTCCTTGCGCTGTGTTGTTTGGGCGGCCTTCTTCTCAGTGATCGCCGCCGGCGACGCCTGGGCGGAGGAGAAGACATCGCGCGCGGGGGGAGAGTGGGCGCAATTCCTCGGGCCCGGCCGCCGCAACGTCGCGGAAGAAGCGGGTTTAATGCGAAGTTGGCCCGTGGGAGGACCGCCCCTTCTATGGGAATCGAAAGGGTTGGGAGAGGGATATGCTTCGGTCGTGATCGCTGATGGGATGATTTACACGATGGGGAGTGGTAAAGACGAGGACAAGGTCATCTCGCTCCGTCTCGGCGACGGCCGTAAACGGTGGGCGACGGCCATCGGCCCGCATTTTGAAAAGCGATCGGGGGACGGGCCGCGAAGCACGCCGGTGATCGACGGCGGGTGGGTTTACGCGCTGGGTGCCGCGGGAGAACTGGTATGTCTCCAGGCGCGGACCGGGAAGATCGTGTGGACAAAGCACATCATCGAGGAATATGACTCCCGTGCGCCGATGCATGGGCTGCGGGAATCGGTTACGATCGACGGGGAACGGCTCATTTGTGTGCCTGGCGGCAAGCAAGCCGCGGTCGTGGCCTTGGACAAAATGACCGGGGAAGAAATCTGGCGCACTGAGAATCCGAGGGGCCGCATCAAAGCGGGGTATGCTTCAGTTGGCGTTTCGGAAGGGGGTGGTGTCCGTCAATACCTGGTGTTTCATGATCGCGGAATTCTCTCGGTGCGGGCGCGAGATGGTGTCTTGCTGTGGGAGGACGATTCGACTTCGGATACTGAAAATTGCGCGACGCCCCTGGTGCATGGAGATTACGTTTTTTATTCCAGTGCCGGCCGGGGTGGTGGTGTTTTATTAAAGTTGCGTGGCAACGGGGAGAGTGTAGAGGCGCGAAAAATCTTTGAGACGGAAGCTCTTGGAAATCTTTACGGGGGTGTGGTGCTGATGGACGACCATCTTTACGGGTTCAACGGCGGCGAACTTACCTGTATCGAGTTTTTGAGCGGGCGGAGTAAATGGGAGTCGCGGGTAAAGCGGGGCGATGGCCGATCGATCGACCGGCATGGGAATCTGACTTATGCCGACGGGCATCTCTATATGTTGGGTTACGGCGGAGGGGTGGCCCTGGTGGAGGCGACCCCGGAAGCGTTTCGCCAAGAAGGGGGCTTTATGCCGGCGACCCGCGGGCGTCTGCGTCGTGCGGATGGGGATCCGTCCTATGCGCAGATCGTGGTGACGGATGGAAAAATGTTTGTGCGTGATCAGGACTCCTTGCTCTGCTATGATGTCCGGGAGCGGCGTTGAGGAGTGAATCCTCGCGGCGCTTTTTCGATCTGGAGGGAGTATGCAAGCGCGTGAGTAAAGCAACCGGCCGTTTATGGGCGCCTGACTTTCCCTTTGCTCCTTCGAAGGTCCCGGTCTTTTACGGATGGATTATCGTCTTCGCGGCCTCGGTGGGGACGGTGTTCAGTATTCCGGGCCAGACCATGGGGTTCAGCGTTTTCACCGAAATCCTCATAGAGGAACTCGGTTTGAGCCGGGTGCAGTTAAGCACCGCGTATTGCATTGGGACGGTATTGAGCGGATTTACGTTGCCTTCGCTGGGAAGACTCTTCGACCGGCTGGGCGCGCGGCGCATGATCGTCTATGCCGCGATCGTTACCGGATTGGTGCTGGTCTATCTCAGCCAGTGTCGAAATATTTTGGATGTGATCTCCGAGGCTGCCCCTTTCCTGGGCAGGGGAGTGATCGCCTTTGGTGTCATCTGCCTGGGATTTTACATGATCCGCGCCTCGGCACAGGGCGTGCTCACCATGACGAGTCGTAACGTGATGGGCAAGTGGTTCGACTATCACCGCGGCCTCGCGCTGGCGATCAGCGGGACGGTGACCTCCTTCGCTTTTTCCATTTCGCCCCGGTTCCTGGACGCCCTAATTGATCGCTTCGGTTGGAGCGGCGCCTGGATGGTGCTGGCGCTATTGACCCTGACGGTGATGGTATTGCTGGGCTGGCTATTGTATCGCGACAACCCGGAAGAATGCGGGCTTGTCATGGACGGCTCTGCAGCCGGAAGAAAGGAGCACGATCACAATCCCGACATGATGATCTCGCGGGACTACACGCGCCGAGAGGCATTGCGCACGCCTTCCTTCTGGATCTTTAATCTCTCTTTCGCGTTTCTCTCCCTCTTTTACACTGCGTTTACTTTTCATCTTCTCTCTATCGCCGGCGAGGCGGGCATCGAAAAGAAGACGATACTCAGTCTATTTGTGCCTATGGCGGTGATAAGCGTGTTCTCCAATCTCTTTTGCGGCTGGATCAACTCGAGGACACGATTAAAATACCTGCTTTTTATTCTCAACCTGGCTGCTTTTCTATCGGTGATCGGATTGGTTTACCTGGGCGCGAGATGGGGAATGATTCTTTACGTGGCGGGGAATGGGATCAGCGGCGGCTTTTTTGCCAGCCTCATTGGGATCGTGTGGCCGCGCTTTTTCGGCCGGACCTGGCTGGGGGCGATCAGCGGGGTGGGGATGTCGAGCATGGTGATTACCAGCGGGATTGGTCCGCTTCTCTTCAGCGCGTCGATGGCGTGGTTTCAGGGATACACGCCGGTCTTATGGCTATCGGCGGTGATTCCGGCGGCGCTCATGATTGCTTCCTGGCGTGCCGACAATCCGCAGCGATTTCTGGAACCCTCCTGATACGGGGGGCTTGGCCCCCGGCCACGCGTGGCCCCCGGCCACGCGGAATTCCTGGTGGTATGCGCGGCCCGCTTGTGCCACGCTGGAGGTCTATGAAACCCTTTGCCGTCAGCGTTCTCGTCCTCCTCGCCCTTCCCGTGTTGCTCCATGCGGAGCGTGCCGGTGCGCGACCCAATATCATCCTGATGATGGCCGACGATATGGGGTACGAATGCGTGCGGGCCAATGGGGGTGAAACTTACGACACCCCGCGGCTCGACCGGCTGGCGGCTACGGGGATTCGTTTCGAGCATTGTCATTCGCAGCCCATCTGCACGCCCTCCCGCGTCCAGATCATGACGGGCATTTACAACAACCGGAATTACATCCGGTTCGGCATCCTGGATCCGGAAGCGCGCACGTTTGGTCATCTCTTCAAAGAGGCCGGATATAGAACCGTCGTGGCGGGAAAATGGCAATTGGAAGGCGGCTTCGAGGGGCCGCACAAGTTCGGATTCGACGAGTACTGTCTCTGGCAGTTGACGCGCCGGCCCCCGCGATTTCCGAATCCGGGATTTGAGATTAACGGCGAGGAAGTCAATTTCAAGAATGGCGAATACGGGCCCGACGTGGCCTCAGATTATCTGTGCGAATTCTTCGAGCGGAATAAGGATGAACCATTCTTCGCGTATTACCCGATGATCCCGCCGCATTTTCCTTTTCAGCCGACCCCGGACAGCGAGGAGTGGGATCCTACGGAGAGCCGGGAGTATCCGAAGAGCGAGTGGCGAAACGAGTGGTTCGCCGACATGGTTACCTACACCGATAAGGTGGTGGGCAAGATCATCGACAAGCTCGAGGAACTCGGTTTGCGCGAGCACACGTTGATTCTTTTCACGGGCGACAACGGGACTTACGCCGGGGTTCCCTCTCAGTTTAAAGGTGAGACTTATATCGGGGGGAAAGGCAGTCCCAAGGACAACGGGACGCACGTGCCCCTGATCGTGAACTGGCCGGGCACGGCTCCTGGAAACAGGGTCAGCAAGAGTCTTGTCGATTTTTCAGACATGCTCCCCACGATTGCGGAGGTCGCCGGCATCGAGGTGCCGGCGGACTGGGGCGGCGACGGGGTGAGTTTTGCCTCCGAGATTCGCGGCGAGGCCCCGTCAACCCGCGAGTGGATCTACTGCTGGTATTCTCGCGACGGGGTGCGGAGCAAAGCCTCGCAACACGTCCGCAACCAGCGCTTCAAGTTGTATGCGGGCGGCAAGCTTTTCGACGTGGTTTCGGATTTTAATGAGGAGCGCCCGCTAAAAATCGACGCGCTTAATGAGCAGGATCGCGCCGTATATCGCAGTCTTAAAAAGGCGCTTGCGGAGAAAATCAAGATTTCGAAAGCGGCTGATCCAATGATTGAGGAGAAGCGGGTGAAGTATTCGACCCGCAAATCCAAGGAGAAGAAAGCTAAGGAGAAGAAGAAGTGACGCGTTCTGCCGGAAAAGTGAGGGAGATTTTCAATCTCCCGAGATTTTGGATAAAGGCAGGTTGAAAACCTGCCCCACTTTCTTTTTGCCCTGGGGCCGTTCGCCCGATAGAAGATTTTTTCCTATGAAGAAGATTACCTCGCTCCTTTACGTCGCCGTGGTCGTGGCGGCGGCCTGGTTGCTGCCGGTCGCGCACGGCAAGACCCCTGTTTCGGAGGCTCCGGCGGTGGAGGCTGCGGCGCCGGTGCTCGACTTGCAGGACGGCGATACCTTCGTGTTCCTGGGGGATTCGATCACGCACCAGTGTCTTTACACCCAGTATATCGAGAACTTCTTTTACACGCGTTACCCGGAGAGAAGAATTCATTTTCACAACGCCGGGGTCAGCGGTGACAAGGCGCTGGACGCCTTGCGGAGGTTCGAAGACGACGTGGCGGCCTTCGGCCCCAAGTATGTGAGCGTGCTGCTGGGGATGAATGACGGCGGTTATCTGCCCTTCGATTCCGAGATCTTCGAGAAATACTCTGGGAAAATGACGGAATTGATCGAGGCGATTACTGCGGCGGGGGCAACGCCGATCCTGATGAATCCGACCATGTTCGATCATCATCAGCTGGGCGTGGCGCTGGAGGATCCGGACTATCGATTCCGGATGAAGGAATTCTCCGATCAGTATAATTCCGTCCTGGCATTTTTCGGCGCCTGGGTGCGCGAGCAGGCCGTGGAGCACCGTTATCCTTTTGTCAATTTGTGGGGACCTCTCAGCGATGTCACCATGGAACAACGCCGCACTCGGCCCGATTTCACGCTGCTCCCCGACGCCATTCACCCGGCGGCAGCGGGTCAATTCGTGATGGCGTATTCGTTCCTGTGGCAATTGAAGCCCGAGAGGAAGGCTGTCAGTTCCATTAGTCTTTCTCGCAGAGGCGACGCCTGGAGGGCCGGTGGGAGTGGAGGTGAGATCGCGGACGTGCAGGGCGACGAGGAGCGCGTGAGTTTCCAGTTTACCGCGGAGTCGCTGCCCTGGGTGGTGCCCGAACTCGCTTACGAAGGTAAATTCAAGTGGGGCGGGGGACGTGACCCGCAGGTCGGGTACAAGCTCATGAATGCCGGGCACCGACTGAGCAACGAGCGACTCAAGATCTCCGGACTGGCCCCTGGAAGTTACGAGGTGTTGATCGACGGGCAATCCATCGGGAAGCTGCTCTCGCATGTGCAGCTCGGGACGAAGATCGAGCTGCAATCCAATCCCAACACCCCGCAGTATCAGCAGGCAATGAAAGTGGCCCTTCTGAACCGGGCGCGCAACGACCAGGCGATGCGGCCCCTGCGCGATCTCTGGGGGCGGATCAAGGGGGCGCGCAAGAAGTTCGCGGAGGTGCCGCAAGCGGCTCCCGTCTCCAGGGTCAATCTGCAGCCGGAGATCGATGCGCTGTTGCAGCTGGCCCGGGAGTTCGAAGACAAGATATACGCCGCCAATCAGCCGGTGCCGCGGAGGTATGAGGTGCGGAGGGTAAAGTAAAGTGTCACAGGCGTCTCGCCTGTGTTCTTTTGGAGACAGGCAGGATGCCTGTCCTACTTTGTCTGCGCTACCTTGGCCTTCAGCCGATCCAGGAGGACCGCTCCCAGGATGACCAGGCCGAGGACCACTTTCTGGGTGTAGCTTTCAATGCCGGTCAGGTTCATCCCGTTCTGAATGACGGCGATAATGAAGGCTCCGATGAGGGTGCCGAATATTTTTCCGCGACCTCCGGAGAGAGAGGTTCCTCCGACCACCACCGCCGCGATCACGTAGAGTTCGTACATGAGCCCGTAGGTCGGTGAACCGCTCTTGAGTTGCGAGGCCAGGATCACGCCGCCGAGCCCGGCGAGCGCGCCGCAAAGAATGTAGGTAACGAGAAGGACTCGCTTCACGGGCACGCCCGAGAGAAAGGCCGCTTCGCGGTTGCCGCCCACCGCGTAAATATAACGGCCCAGAAGCGTGCGGGTCATGACGGCTTGGGCGGCCAGGTAAAGCAGCACCATGAGGACGACGGCATTGGGAATTCCTCCGAGGTTTGCGCCCCGGCCCAGCCAGGTGATTTCGTCGGGGAGCTGATAAATCGATTGTCCTTCCGCGACAATAAACGCGAGCCCGCTTGCCACCAACATCATGGCGAGAGTGGTAATAAAGGGCGGGATGGAAAAGGCGGTGATCATGGTGCCGGAGAAACCGCCCAGCAAAGCGCAGACAAGGATAGCCGCCGCGGCGGACAGAATCATGGACCCGGCGCCGGCTTCCAGTCCGCCACCGAATTCCCGGATGCACCAGGTGCAGACGACTGCCGAAAAAGCGATGAGGCTGCCGACGGACAGATCGATTCCCGCGGTGAGAATCACCATGGTCATGCCAATGGCGACGATGGCGATCACGGCGATCTGGTTGGCGATGTTGAGAAGGTTATCCCGCTTCAGGAAGGCCGGCCAGCGGTGTGCGCGCGGGGACAGCAGGCGCGGGTCGCCAAGGGCGGGATATTTTTCGGGGATTCCGGAAAAAACGCTCCACCCGGAGGTGGCTTCATTGCAGGCGATGGCATGGAGTTTCGCGCCGGCGGCATCGAGCGATTCCAGGGCGCGGCGCGCGTCCGCGGGCTGACCATGGACGACTTCGATACGTCCGGCGCCGGCGGCTTCCAACGACTCGCGGAGGGAGATGGCGAACTCGGTGTCCTTTTCGGTGTCGCGCGCGACGATGAGGACTGCGGGATTCGCGGGGGCATCCTCGAGCACATGTGTGGTGAGCTGCCTGGCGGCGGCGGCGCCCTCGGGATGTTGTTCTCCGAAGGTGAGCCAGCTAAAGAGCGCTCCGAGCAGGAGCAGGACCAACAGCATGCCGTATTCGGCGAGGAGGAATCGGGCGGCGTTTTTCAAGAAACGTATAAATGTTAGCGTGAGAGAGTACCCGGAGGAAACGCAGAGGTCGCAAAGAAACGCAGAGGGCCGCAGAGAACCGCGGATATTTTTGTGGAATGAGGAGAAGCTAGATCGAAGAATTCTCCCCTCACCCCAACCCTCTCCCTGTGGGAGAGGGAGATCGAGAAATCAGGCGTTCCAGGCCAGTGATGGAGCAGAATAATTCATCGAGAGAACGCGTCTTCAGCTGGCACAAAAAAATCTGCGTTCATCTGTGTAATCTGTGGTCAAAAATCTGTGGATGCAGGGGTCACTTCAGCTCCGGGTCCTTCAACCCGTCGGCCTGGCGATAGAGTGCGGCGGGGATGAGTTCTTCCTCCGGGACATCTTTGCCGTCGAAGTGATCGATAATGGCTTGGACAGTTTTCCGGGCGATCTGATCGGGGAACTGGACGGGGTCGGCGTATATCTTTCCGTCCTTGATGGCCTGCTTGCCCTCCGGCTGACCGTCGAAGGCGATGACGGCGACGTCATCCAGTTTGCCCGCTTTTTCCAGCGCGGCCACCGCACCGAGACCGGACGGATCATTGATCGCAAAAATGCCGGCGAGATCCGGGTGCGCCTGGAGGGCGTCTTCGGACGCCTTGAAGCCTTTGTCTTTGACGCCGTCCCCGGGAAGTTCGGCCATAATCAGAATCTTTCCGGTGTCGCGGCCCGCGTTGTGTTTGTCGATGACTTCTTTGAATCCGTCCACGCGCATGATGCAGGATTCCGCGGGCTTGTAATCGAGAATCACAATCTTTCCGCCCTCGGCACCGAGCGCCTCAATCATCGCCTCGCCCGCGAGTTGTCCCCCTTGAAAATTATCCGTGGCGATATGCGAGACGATTTCCACGTCCGGCGCCTGGCACTTGATATCGAAGGTGAACACCGGGATGCCCGCTTCATTGGCCTCCTTGATGGAGGGACCGACGGCCTTGGAGTCGCAGGGGTTGAGCGCGATGGCCGATGCCTTTTGGACGATGAAATCCTTGATCTGGTTTGCCTGTTTGGCCGGGTCCTGGTCGCCGCTGAGGAAGACGACGTCGTATCCATGCTTGGCCGCTTCCTCGGTCATCACATCCTTGATAAGAATGAAATAGGGGTTGGTGAGGGTGATGCAGGATGCTGCGATAAGGCCCTTGGATTCGGCGGACGACTGTGAGGCGGGGGCCGGATCCGATTGACCGCCGCAGCCGGAAAACAGGGTCAAGGTTGCCAGGATGAGAGCGCAGATGGTATTCCTTGAGATCATTGTCCGCATGATTTTTGATGGTAAAGGCGGGGCCGGATTGATGTAAACAGCGAAGATCTATTGGAAGCGAGAAAGTGAACATTCTCTATCTGCATGCCCACGACCTGGGGCGCTTCATTTCCCCTTACGGGGTCGCTTTGCCGACGCCCAATCTGCAATCGCTGGCAGCGGAGGGCATTCTTTTTCGTAACGCACACAGTGCGGCGCCGACCTGTTCCCCCAGCCGCGCGGCCTTGCTCACCGGGGTCACTCCGCACGAGAGCGGCATGATGGGGCTTGCGCACCGCGGATTTTCCCTGGCTGATCCCGAAAAACATCTGGCGGCGTTTCTGCAAGGCAACGGATACGAGACTGCGCTGAGCGGGATTCAGCATGTGTTCGGCGGCGCCGACGCCCTGCCTTACGATCACGTCTTCCGCTCTGGCCAACGGAAAAGCGACGGGATCGCGTACGATCACGACATCGCTGCGCAGGCGGCAGAGTATCTG
Source organism: Verrucomicrobiales bacterium (assembly GCA_024638765.1). Classification (GTDB taxonomy): domain Bacteria; phylum Verrucomicrobiota; class Verrucomicrobiia; order Verrucomicrobiales; family DEV007; genus JAHEJT01. Next base: position 710 of record JAHEJT010000123.1, on the reverse strand, counting down.
CGGAGGCCGAAATCGAAACCGTTCTTTCTGGACTGTGGTTTCTGGCTTCCGCACCGGCCATTTCCCGAGCCGGGGGTCCAGCTTGATCCTGAAGGCCTCGAGGTGCCGCCGTTTCTCGATAAGAGCGACGAAAAGGTGCGCCGGGACTGGGCTGGTTTTGTCACTGCGGTGAATTCCACGGATGAATGTTGCGGGATCGTCTTGGAAGCGCTCAAGAGCGCGGGCCTCGAGGATGATACGCTGGTGATCTTTACGACGGATCATGGAATCGCGTTTCCGGGGCACAAGTGCACGTTGAGTGAATGGGGGACTGGCGTGAGTTTGGTGATGCGCATTCCGGGCGTGCGTGCGGCGGGAAGGGTGTCGAGGGCCTTGGTAAGCCAGCTGGATCTTTATCCGACGATCTGCGATCTCGCCGGGATCGCGCCCCCCGACTGGCTGCAGGGGACGAGTTTGCGGCCGATTCTCGAGAAGCGAAGTAAGCAGGTGCGACACGAATTATTCGGTGAGGTGACGTATCACGCGTCTTACCAACCGATGCGGTCGATCCGGACGCCGCGGCATCTGCTTATCAAGGTGTTTGATGACGATTTATCGCCGGTGCCGGCTAACATCGATGACTCACCCGCTAAAGACGCTGTCCTGGGTGCGGGTTACCTGGATCGTCCCCGGGACGCGATCCAGCTTTACGATCTCAAGTTTGATCCCGC
>JAHEJT010000286.1 GCA_024638765.1 Verrucomicrobiales bacterium | reverse complement strand
CCGAGTCTCCATGAATCAACAATACGGGAACCGAGATTCGATGCGCCTGGTGCAGCGGGGATCCGGCGCGGAGCATCTCCCGATATTCCGCATCAGTTTCCGCGCCTGATCGCTTGCGGAAGTTGCGGCGGATCATTTCGAAAGCCTGTCGCGTGACCCAGTTCCGCCCGTCATCGTCATTAAGCCAGGATTCAATGTCCCCAATGGGATAATAAGCGACAATTGCGGAAAGATCTTTTGCGTAGGCCCCCATCAAGAGACTGTAGATGGCTCCTTGAGAATAGCCCACCACGGCGACCCGGTTGTGATCGGCAAACGGGTTCGAGAGCACATGACACAGCGCCGCCTGTGCATCATCCTGGCTTCTCCAGACAAAAAAATTGCTCTTTCTCCGGCCCGGCTCCGGAATGCGGCGGTAATCCACGGCCACTGCCAGGTAGCCCTCTCGAGCGAAGCTACGGAGGATGCCGCGCATCTTCTTCGCGGTACGCCAGGCTTCAGGATGCACCAGGACCGTCGGAAAGGGGCCTTGTCCCGCGGGCCGCGCCCAAGCAAATCGCATCCGAAGCGCGGAACTCTCGGCGTGCTCGGACCATTCCTGGATTTCCTGGATGGGCCGCCGGGAATGCATCAAGTAATGATTGTGGCAGCCGCAAAACACGGCGGAAGCGGCGAATACGCAAGCCGATGAGGCAATTCGATATGAGGCGCGGGATAGCACGACGAGGATATTTACTCAGATGGAGGAATGGATCAACAGGGGGACAAAGAGGCATTCTTATCCCGGGGGATCACCGATGCCAAGTCGATGCCGGGGGGGACCGGCTCACTCGATCCGGCTCACACGGCCGTTAACCTCCAGAGGGCGGAACTGGGAACCGTTTTCCAGGGCACGTTCCCCCGCCCGCAGCTGAATCCCCGCCTCCTCCAGCAAGAAAGGGGTCGTTTCGCGCTTCGAAAAAAAATTCAAGGTTCCGGTGGGAGCGCGGACGGCCTCGTCCGCATCAAAAAAGAAATGCGGCCTTCAGGCCGCCACTCCTAGAGTGCGGGCGAGACGCCCGCGCTCCCACCCTCTATTCGAAATCTTCTCCCAGGTATCGCTGCCCCTATTAACCAATAACCAATAACCGATAACTGCTGAGCGAAGCGAAGCCCCCTAAAACGAAAACCCGATCCCCAAATCCCAGCTCATCGACCACTCCTTCTGCGAAATATTGTACTCCAGGCTGGTGTCGAGGACCGCTTGCCAGTTCTCGCGCGCAAAGAGCGTGTACCCCAGTGCCACGCCGGTCGACCAGTCGCCGCTGGATAACTCGAAGCTCCGGAAATCATTGCCGTCATCGGCAAAACCCTTCCCGAAACCGCCGGAGATGCTCAGGTCATCCGCAAGCATGTAATAAAGCACCGCAATCGCCGACAGGGAGTTGACGGTCTTGCGCGTGCCGTCGTTCTTGTTCTCGGTTTCCTGATCGTACGCCAGCGAAAGGGAATAGCCCCATAGATCCGTAACCGGGTGGGCATAACTGATCGAGCTGCCCCAGAAATCCGCATCGCGATCGAAAATCAATCCGTAGCTGCCGCTCACGGAGATGCTGTCGCCAATTTCGGGATCAGCCGTAGCCCCATACCGTCCGGCCAAGGCGGGGGCGGCGGTGGCGAGGAGAAGAAGGAGTGTGAGGGTGAGGCGCATTATCCTTATTCAAAAACGGCCTTACCCTCTCTCACGAGTGCACGACATGTCAATGGGAGCGCAGGGTTTGTTGCCTTCGGCAACCTGCGGGATGGCTCCGCCCTTGGAGATCGCGCTCCGCGCTTGGCAGTCGCCTGCTTTCAATACAAATGCGGCCGTTCCGGCCGGCACACAATAAATGCGGGCGGGACGCCCGCGCTCCCACTCCCAATTCGAAACCCGCCCTCAAAAACTCACCCCCCACATCACACCCGCAAACCAGGCGCCCTTTCCCTTCTCGGGAAAATCATATCCGCCCGTGGGGGCCATAAGTATGTCCTCGCTGATGTGAAACTGGTATTCGCCGGACAGCCGCAAGAACGCCTCGTTCTTGCTTCCGCTCCTCTCGTTCCCGCCACCCACGAAGAACACGGCGCCGGTATCGGGCAAATGAAACGCCGCCCCGCCGCCGTAAAGCCATTTCTTGAGATCGCCGGCCTCGTAATCGACAAACCCCCGCACGCCGAGCCACTCGAGGAACTGGTATTCGTATTCGAGGCCCGTCTTGAATCCGCCCTTCTTCTTCTTGGCGTCTTTCTCGACGTATCCCGTGAACACACCGAGGTGATGGTGATGGAAGGTGTGGTGTTCCGCGGGTGGGGTAAAGGTCGCCGGTTGCCCGGACCACATCTGCTCGCCGGCGCGGGCGTTTGAGACCGCAATTAAACCGATGCCGAATACTGCGGCGAGAGTGAGTGTCGTATGGTGGAGGCTTGTTCTAGTCATGGCTGCCTAAGGGTTAACACGTAAAGCGGAGCGGAGCAAAGCCTGCCCGCGAACTGGAGGGTTGCGCTTTGTCGCAACCGTAGCGGCGACGACAAAGCGTCGCCCTCCAGCACCAGGAAAGTCACTCCCCCAACGGCACATCATGATCCGTCCACATCTTGTCGAGGTAGTCCACGTCCGTAATCCCCTTCTTGCGCATGGCGATGCCGGTGAGGACTTCGCGCAGGGTGCGGATCGCCACCAATCCGCTGCGGTAGGTGTGGTCGGTGAGCGGGTTGAGCTCGACGAGCTCGACGCCCACGACCTTGTTCTGGACGCCGACGGCCCGGATCATCGGGAAGAGCTCCCGGATGCTCATGCCACCGGGCTCGGGCGTGCCCATGCCGGGCGCCCACGCGGGATCGAGGACGTCGGTGTCGATGGAAATGTAGATGTATTCCGGTCCATCGAGCGCTTCCGCGAGCGCTTTCTTCATGACGGCCTTCGCGCCGTCACGGTCGATCTCCGAGATGAAGTGGAAGCGGATGTCGTTGGCCCGCATCCACTTCATGTCCTTTAAGCCCGGTTTCGCGGAGTTGAGCCCGATCTGGACGAAGTTCTTGCCGTTGACATGGCCTTCGTCGATGAGGCGCCGGACCGGCGCCCCGTGGGAGAGGTAATGACCGAACAACAGCGGGATACCGTCGAAGTGCGCGTCGAAGTGGATGACGCCGACCTTGCCCTTGCCGTAGACATCGGTGACCGCGACGACGTCGGGATACATGAGCGAGTGGTCGCCGCCGACCACCACCGGGATGGCGCCCGTTTCCGCGACTTCCTTGACGATCTGGTGCACGCCGAGGATGCTGCGCTCGGGCGAAAGGATGTCGATGGCCGCATCCCCGTAATCGACAACTTTCAGGATCTGCATGAAATCGATGTCGCCGACGTAGGGGTGGCCGACGCCGAAGGCCGGACCGCTGCCCCACGGCACGACCCGCTCGGCGCAGCGCACCGTCATCGGCCCGTACGCGGTCCCGCGCATGCCGCTCCCCGTATCGAGCGAACAGCCGATGATGGCGACGTCGACCTTGCCGGCCTTCAAATCTTCCGGGCCCAGGGCGACCGGCGCGCGGAAGAAGGTCGGGATGCCCTGGAAGGCCATGCCGCCGACGGTCTTCTGGATGTTGATGGGACCGGGCTCGCGCTTGGGGTTGTCGTTGGGGTCGCGGTAAAGATTGCGCGGGTCGCGGGTCGGGTCGCGCGGATCCAGCGGAATCGCGTCCGGACTCTCTCGAATCATGTCGATGATGGGCTTCTCCGTTACGATATTCGGATCCCTTTTCTTGGACGCGTCATCTTGGGCGAACGTATCACCGGCATTCAAACCGAACACGAGGGCGAGGCAGGTGACCGTCCGGGCAACGATTGGCGAGAGATTCATCGGGTGGCTTCTTCTTTTCATGGCGATTCCTTTCTGGCTTGGGTTTCCCCCTGATTACGGAGGGTTTGGCGCCTTCTATCAAGGTCTCAAGAGACCGCCCCCCCCCGCTATCCAGATCTTGTCAGACCGGGCAGTTTTTCTTAGCATTGAGGGTCCATGAA
>JAHEJT010000285.1 GCA_024638765.1 Verrucomicrobiales bacterium | reverse complement strand
CCACCCCCCATTCTCCGTTTACTCGATATCCCCCGAAGAAGGAGTCATGCGTGGAGGGTTGCGCTTCGTCGCAACCGCAGCGGCGACGACAAAGCGTCGCCCTCCATCCACCGCCTTGCAGCCACCCCCAGAAAATGGCATCTTATAGCCCGATAATGACCCCTTCTCACCGGACAACCCCCCGACTGTCCTGCGCCCTGGCGGCCGCGCTCGTGCTGTGGGTGCCCGCAGCTTCTTCCGCCGCCCCCCCCACTAAGAAAGTCGGCTACAACACTCACGTCCGCCCCATCCTCTCGGATAACTGCTTCGCCTGCCACGGGCTCGACGAACACGAACGCAAAGCCGATCTCCGCTTGGACACCCCCGAGGGCGCCTTTGCCGACCTCGGCGGTTACCAGGCCATCGTCCCCGGCAAACCCGATGACTCCGAAGTCTGGCTGCGCCTCACCACGTCCGATGAAGACGACCTCATGCCGCCGCCGGATTCGCACAAGAAACTGACGCCCGCCCAGAAACAAACCATCAAACGCTGGATCGCCCAGGGCGCCGAATACGAACGCCACTGGTCGTTCGTGACCCCGCAAAAACCCGCGGTCCCCAAAGTCCCCGGCGCCAAAAGAATCAAAAACCCCATCGATGCCTTCTTGCAATCCCGACTCCAGGAAGAAGGTCTCGCCCCCGCCCTGGAAGCCGACCGCGAAACGCTCATCCGCCGCCTCACCCTCGATCTCACCGGACTGCCGCCGACCCCCAAGGAAATCGACGCCTTCCTCGCCGACAAATTCCCCAAGGCCTACGACCGCCTGGTATCCAAACTCCAGTCGCGCGTCACCTACGGCGAACACATGGCGCGATACTGGCTCGATCTGGCCCGTTACGCCGATACCCACGGATTGCACCTCGATAACGAGCGCTCGATGTGGCCCTACCGTGACTGGGTGGTGCGCGCCATCAACGAGAACATTCCCTTCGACCAGTTCACCCGCTGGCAATTGGCGGGCGACTTGCTCCCTGAACCGACCCGCGACCAGCGCATCGCCTCCGGGTTCAACCGTTGCAATGTCACCACCAGCGAGGGCGGCAGTATCAAGGAGGAATACGTGTTCCGATACGCCGTCGATCGCACCACCACCGCCGTGGAAGTCTGGATGGGGCTGACCGCCGGGTGCGCGGTCTGTCACGATCACAAGTTCGATCCCATCACCGCGAAGGATTATTACTCGATCTACGCCTTCTTCCACAGCGCCGCCGATCCGCCCATGGACGGCAATAAGATCGATACCCCGCCCATCTTGCGACTCGCCAAACCGGAGCAGGAAAAGCGCCTCGCAGAATTGGGCAAAGAAATCGCGGCCGTCGACGCCCGCATCAAGAAGGCCACCGCGAACATCGAATACACCGATCCCGCCACTCTCGATCCCCCGCCGCCGAAACGCGAGACGGAGACTGTCTGGTTCGAAGACGCGTTCCCCAAAGATACCGAACCCAAGACCGCGGGCCGCGCGCGGCAATTCGCGGCCAAGGGAAAAGGCGAAGTCTTCAGCGGAAAGAAAGCCCTCACCCGGACCGCGGACGACGAGGTGGCCCAGGACTTCTTCAGCGGCGGCGCGGAGTTCGTGATTCCCGCGCGCGCGACCATCTTCGCCTACTGCTTCCTCGACCCCGATGACCCGCCGGAGTCGGTCATGCTTCAGTTCCACGTCAAAGGCTGGAACCATCGCGCCGTCTGGGGCGCGGAAGACAAAATCCCCTTCGGCAAGTCCGGCACCACGGCACGCGTCCACATGGGGCCCCTGCCGAAGACCGGCGAATGGGTGCGACTCGAGTTCCCAGCGACGAAAGTGGGATTGAAAGGCGGCGTTAAGGTGACGGGATACGCGTTCACCCAGTTCGGCGGCACCGTGAACTGGGATCGGCTCGGCGTGGCCTCGACCACCGAGCCCGCCAGTGATCCTGCCTGGTCGTACGCGGTCTGGCAGAAAACGAAACAGAGCAAGAACGTCCCGGAACTGCCCGAAGCCCTGCGCCTGGTGGTGCGCGGCAAAAAAATTGAAAAATGGTCGAAGTCGGAAGCCGACAAAATCCACAAATTCTGGCTGACGAATTTTTATGCCGGGGCGCGCGATCTCCTGGCGCCGCTGGAAGCGGAACAAGCGCCGTTCACCAAAGAGAAAGCGGAGATCGAAGCAAAAGTCCCCCTCACCTTCGTGATGGCCGATCTGCCTGAGGCCCGCGAAAGCTTCATCATGGAGCGCGGCATCTACAATAAACCGGGCGAAAAAGTGTCGCGCAACACGCCCGCGTTCCTGCCGCCACTCCCGGAAAAAGAACCGGGCGCCGGCGATTACACCCGGCTCGATCTGGCCGACTGGCTCATCAACGGGACCCACCCGCTGACCGCGCGGGTCACCGTGAACCGGTTCTGGCAGCAGTTCTTCGGGACCGGGCTGGTGGAGACCAGCGCCGACTTCGGATCGCAGGGCGCGCCGCCGAGTCATCCCGAGCTGCTCGACTGGCTGGCGGTCCAGTTTGTCGAGGACGGCTGGGACATGAAACGATTGGCCCGGCGCATCGTCACCAGCCATGCCTATCGTCAGTCGTCGAAAGCCACGCCGGCCTTGCTGGCGCATGATCCGGAGAACCGCCTCCTCGCCCGCGCGCCGCGCCTGCGGCTCGATGCCGAGGTCCTGCGTGATCAGGCCCTCTTCGTGAGCGGCCTCCTCGTGCCGGAGGTCGGCGGCAAAGGCGTCAATCCGTATCAGCCGCCCAACATCTGGGAACCGGTCGGGTTCGGCAACAGCAACACCCGCTATTACACCCAGGGCACGGGCGACGACCTCTATCGGCGCAGTCTTTACACCTTCTTCAAACGCACCGCGCCGCCGCCGTTCATGTCCAGCTTCGACGCCCCCAACCGCGAGCAAAGCTGCGCCGTGCGCGGCCGCTCGAACACACCGCTGCAGGCGCTCCAGTTGATGAACGATATCCAGCACGTCGAAGCGGCGCGACAGTTCGCGTCGCGCATCATCAAAGAGGGCGGCGACACCGCCCGAAAAAGAGTCCGGTGGGCCTGGCGGATGGTCACCGCGCGATACCCCGAGCCCGGAGAACTCCAGGTGGTGCTCGCGACGTTGGCCCAGCATCGCCAGAAATATGTTTCGGACGATGCAGCCGCCGCCGAACTCATCGCTTACGGCGAGAGCAAGCCCGACGCCAAACTCCCCAAACCCGAACTCGCCGCCTACACCATGGTCGCCAACCTTTTGCTCAACCTCGACGAAGCCGTGAACAAGAACTGATCCGAAACTATTCCAACAAAACCCTCACCCTAACCCTCTCCCTGAGGGAGAGGGGAACCGGAAAACCAAGCCTGTAGAAACGATTACCGCGAAGAAGCAACAAACCGGATCATTATCGAATTGCCTTGTGGATCTCTCCCGACGAGAAATTTGCACGATACCCCAGGGTTTCCTATCCCAACATAGAGGCTCACGCTTCATATCCCCTCTCCCTGGGGGAGAGGGCTAGGGTGAGGGCGAACCATTAGAGGCAACAAACCACTTCCAGGACGAAGACCATGAACCGCGCCATCGATTACCACCGGCCCTCAAATCCCCTCTCCTCGGGGAGAGGGTTAGGGTGAGGGGAACGCCAAGCCCGCAATACGACCCAACTCTGCAGGACCAAACCCATGGACCCAGCACACCAACACCACCGCCTCCTCACCCGCCGCCGCTTCTTCGAAGGCGCCGGCCTCAAGCTCGGCGGACTCGTCCTCGCCGACCTCCTCGGCCGCCGTGGACTCTCCGCGCTCGCCGCGCCCCAGACAGGTTCCGCCGTCCATCCCACCCTCCCGGGCTTCCCGCATTTCCCCGGCAAAGCCAAGCGCCTCATTTACCTCCACATGAATGGCGCGCCCTCGCAGCTGGATCTCTTCGATTACAAACCGCAGCTCCAGGACTATTACGATAAGGAACTGCCGGAATCCGTCCGCCAGGGGCAACGCATCACCACCATGACCAGCGGCCAGGCCCGGCTCCCGGT
>JAHEJT010000122.1:10932-15102 GCA_024638765.1 Verrucomicrobiales bacterium | reverse complement strand
CCGTCTTCGACTTCCACGACGAACTCTCGTTTCGAAAATCCGCTGTCAAATGTCTTGATGTCTTCAATGAGGTGAATCTTACCTTCGATTTCGTATCCTTTTGCCATAAGCTTGCCTCCTTTCTTCTGCGCTTCTCCGTCTTAGGCAAGGAAAAGTCGCCGCCGGGCGACGAATTTCGCGTTGAGGGCGCTCCTTTTCCAGGCGGGTTGCCGGGGGGTCAAAAGGGGACGGTTCTGAATGGCTTTAAGTTAAGCGTAAACAGGTTAAAGCCTGCACTCCAACCGCATGGCGCATTTTGTTGGGGTTTCAAAGAAAAGGGCACGCAGCCGCGAAGACGCGGCATCTGTCGGGCACACGGCGGGCACGCGGGAGCGTCCCCCCCCAGGGGTGCCGGCCGATTCGGGGCCTTATCTCGCCCAATCCTTTTCATTCGTGGATATTCGCGCTCACTCGCGTTCGAGAAATTCAGTAACACGAATGCAAGCGAATGCGCTTCGCTCCCGCTAATGAGCACGAATAGAATTCAGGGATGCCCGTCGCGTGGTGTGGTATTGCAACCCCCTGCCTGATACCGATAGTCTGCCAACCTGCTCTTCATCCTCTTGCACTGTGAAACTAATCACCATTTACACCGACGGCTCTTCCCTCGGCAATCCGGGCCCGGGTGGGTACGGAACGATTCTGAAGCACAACGGCGCCTGCAAGGAACTGAGTCAGGGGTTCCTTTGCACGACCAACAATCGCATGGAGCTGATGGCTGCGATCGCAGGATTGGAATCGTTGAAGGAACCGTGCATGGTGACGCTGACATCGGATTCCAGGTATGTCATCAACGCGATGACCAAGGGCTGGATCCAGGGCTGGGAACAGAAAGGCTGGACGCGCGGCCCGAAGAAGCCGCTCAAAAATGCCGACCTCTGGCGACGCCTCGCAAAGAGCGCCGCCGATCACGACATCACCTGGAAATGGGTGCGAGGCCATGCCGGGCACCCGGAAAATGAGCGCTGTGACGCATTGGCGGTCGCCGCCGCCTCGCGTGACGACAACCCTCCCGACGAGGGCCACCTGCCGGAGTCGATCGAAGGCGAGCTGTTTTGATGCGGCGGGGTGGGGCAGGTGAATGCCCGCCGGCCTCAGTTCTTCGCCCTGGCTTTCTTCACGGAAGAGGCGGTCAGCGTCATCTTGGCGTCCTTTCCTTTGCCTTCCCGTTTCACGATGCCCTTGGCGATCACGTCGGTCTTCCCTTTGCAGAAGAGTTCGTCGTGTTGGTCCTGGCTCGCGAGCCAGAAAGTTATTTCTTGTTCCTTGCCGTCCTTGCCTTTACGAGTCGTCGTAATCACGTTGGCGCATTTTTCCGCGACCTTGAGGCAGCACTTGGCGCAACAGGCCTGACCGCGGACGGTGCGTTCGGCGTTGGGATCTTTCTTTTTCTTCCCGGCGTCTCCTTCCGCGCCAACCACAAGAGAGGTCAGGGCAAAAGAGAAAACGGGAACCACCAGCAGTGTGAGGAGTTTTTTCATTTTGTCTAATTTGGAATGCGTCCGCCATCTTGAAGCACCGGATGCGGTCAGTCCAACTAATTTATCCGGGTCCGGCCGGCAAAAAGCAGCACCCCGGTAAAGCCGCACAGGCTCCCAGCCTCTGTCCTGGTCTGAACCCAGGCTGGGAGCCTGCGCTACTTTGAATGGAAGCCTGTGCTGCTTTCAAAATCTCTGGCGTCCGGGCCGGGGTACTGCATAGAATGGCCGGACAAATCCCCATTCATGAAAAAGCCGTATCTCTTCCTGCTCCTCGCCTTCGCTTTCGCGCCCACTTTCGCTCCCCCCGCCATCGGGGCCGATAAAGCGAAGAAAACCAACAAGGGCGAGTGGATCCAGCTCTTTAACGGGAAAAACCTCGAAGGGTGGACGCCGAAAATTCGTTACAAGAAATTCGGTGAAGATCCCGCCAAGACCTTTCGCGTCGAAGACGGCGTCATCAAGGTCGCTTATGACGGGTACACGGAATTTGGAGAAACCTTCGGGCACCTCTTTTACAAGACTCCGTTCTCCCATTACCGGTTGCGGGTCGAATACCGATTTCTCGGCGACCAATTGAAAGGCGGACCCGGCTGGGCGTTTCGCAACAGCGGGATCATGGTCCATGGCCAGGAGCCCGAGACCATGGCGCTGGATCAGGATTTTCCGGTCTCGATCGAGGTCCAGCTGCTCGGGGGCGGTGGAACGGGCGAGCGCACCACTGGAAATCTCTGCACGCCGGGGACACACGTCTTCATGAAGGGAGAGCTCGTAAAGAAACACTGTACCAGCTCTAATTCGAAAACATATCACGGCGAGCAATGGGTCACCGCGGAGGTCGAAGTGCGCGGGAACGAGAGCATTGTGCACATCATCAACGGGGAGGCCGTCCTCAAGTACACCCAGCCCGTGCTCGACGCCACCGATCCGCTGGCGAAAGAAATCGTCGAGAAACGAAAAGGCGACGTCGCCTTGAAGAGCGGCACGATTTCCCTGCAATCGGAAAGCCATCCGGTCGAGTTCCGGAAGGTGGAGTTGATGGTGTTGGGGAGTCGTTAATCGTCAAAAGTTAATCGTTGATAGGAGGCGGAGAACGAACCTCCCGGTTCGTTCAGAACGAGCCTGGAGGCTCGTTCTCCTGCCAACCATTATATCGAAACCATCCCTATGAAAGCGTTTATATTATCCTGTGTCGTCTACGCGATCGTCGCGTCTGGAATCGTCTCTGCAAACCCCTGGCCGGCGTGGCGGGGAGATGCGCTGGGGTCGGGGATCGCCACCGAGACCGGAATTCCCGTCGAGTGGGGAAAAGAAAAAAACATCCGCTGGCGCGTGCCGTTGCCGGACCGCGGCAATTCGACGCCTGTCGTCTGGGGCGATCGCATCTTCGTGACCCAGGCGGTGGAGTCGGAAAATTTCCGAGGCCTCCTCTGTTTGGATCGTAAAGACGGCAGCGTGCTCTGGAAAAAGGGAGTCACCTATAAAAAGCCCGAGCGCACTCACCGCTCTAATCCCTATTGTTCTCCTTCTGCGGTCACCGACGGCAAACGCGTCGTCGCCGCCTACGGATCCGCGGGAGTGCACTGCTACGATATTGACGGGAACACCGTGTGGTCGCGCGACTTCGGCCCCCAGGATCACGTCTGGGGGCACGCCGCCTCACCCGTGCTCACCGAAAATCTCTGTTTCTATTATCACGGTCCCGGCAAGGGCAGCCGCCTCTACGCCCTGGATCTCAAGACCGGCGAGACCATCTGGGAATACCGGGAGCCGGACTGGAAACCGGGGAAACGCACCGACGGATTCCAGGGCCGCGACGACGAAGGCATCATTGGATCGTTCAGCACGCCGATTCTTGCCAATGTCGACGGACGCGATGAACTCATCATGAGTTTTCCCATGGAGATCGCAGCGTTCGATCCGGGTTCAGGAAAAAAACTCTGGACGTGCGAGGGACTCAACCCGCTGGTTTATACCTCGCCCACGATTCACGAAGGCGTCGTCGTGGCAATGGGCGGCTATCGCGGAAACTCCGTGGGAGTGAAAGCGGGCGGAGACGGCGACGTCACTGAATCGAGCCGCCTCTGGCAGGAAATCAGGCACAACGGAGGCATCGGCACGGGGGTGGCCAAAGACGGCTACCTTTATTACCAGAACTCCGGGGGAATCGCGTATTGCCTTGAGATGAAGAGCGGAAAGACCTTGTGGGAGGCTCGCCTGCCCGGAAAGGGTGGTTCCTGGGGATCCTTTGTGCTGGCGGGGGAACACATCTACAGCCTGAGCCAGGCCGGCAGCACGGTCGTCTTCGAGGCATCGCCCGAGGAATTCCGGCAGGTCGCCGTCAACGATCTCGGGGAGACGACCAATTCGTCATTGGCCGTCTCGGACGGCGAGATCTTTCTCCGGACCCACGAGGCGCTCTGGTGTGTGGGGAGGAAGCGTTAATCGGAGGGGGAACGGTGACGATTGCAGGCAGTGCGGACCCATTCAAAGAATGGGAACGCGGGCGTCTCGCCCGCATCTGGCTCGATGGCGGCCGGGAAGTAGCCCCGGCGCTCCGCGACGGGGTCGAAACAAGAAAGCCCGCCGCGGAGCGTCGGGCCTACTGAACCTACCGCCTGCGGCCGGGAAGTAGCCCCGGCGCTCCGCGACG
>JAHEJT010000122.1:0-10832 GCA_024638765.1 Verrucomicrobiales bacterium | reverse complement strand
GGGAAGTAGCCCCGGCGCTCCGCGACGGGGTCGAAACAAGAAAGCCCGCCGCGGAGCGTCGGGCCTACTGAACCTACCGCCTGCGGCCGGGAAGTAGCCCCGGCGCTCCGCGACGGGGTCGCAATAAGAAAGCCCGCCGCGGAGCGTCGGGCCTACTGAACCTATCGCCTGCGGCCGGGAAGTAGCCCCGGCGCTCCGCGACGGGGTCGAAATAAGAAAGCCCGCCGCGGAGTGTCGGGCCTACTGAACCTATCGCCTGCGTCGCACCGCACAGCCTGCGGCGCTCGCTAACAACAAGAACACCGCACCCGGTTCGGGCACATTGGTGGCATTACCGATCGTCGATGCCCCGAGCACATAGGAAGCGGTGCTGTTGCCGTCTGCGCCTGGAAGGAGTTGCAGGGTCTCGCCGGCGGCGATCCCGGCGACTTCCACAAAAGTCCCCGTGGTCCAGATCCCGGCGCCATTGGCCACGTTATCGCGTTGGCCGTCGGCGCCGTAAGCGACGTAATCGCGAATATTGGCGGAGTTCGCGTACCCGGTGTTGTTGACGTAGAGTCCCAGTTCGCCCGAAACATCAGGAACAAAAGCTACCGATAAATCGACCGTCAGAATTTCCGAGGGATCGAGGACAAAGTTGTCGTCGCCGGTCGAGTTGGCGGCATCGATCGTGAACGTGGTGAACTGACGGTAGCGGCCGCTGGGAAGAGTGCGGTTGCAGAAGAACCAGGACGACAAATCCACCGCCGTGGCGCCATCATTAATGATCTCGACCTTGTTATTGAGAATGTCGAGTTCGCTGATGATGATGGCCGATTCCGCACCGGGAGGAGAGGCGAAAACCATGAAGGCCACGCAGAGCGCGAGGGCGCTCAATCGAGGACGGCGCTGGGCTGAGGGAACCGGCATGGAGGCAGAGTGGGGTTGATTCGAATCGCCAATTTGCCGTCTGTGGAGGGCGGAGGTCAAGGGGGAGTTAGCCGGAGTTTGTGGAGATTGAGCCCCCGTAACCCGGGTCGAGTGGGAACTCGGCGGGGAATGTCTTATATTACTGGAATACCGCCCACGCCGGAAAACCCCGGAATTCCGCCGATTTCCGGGCCCGGGCTCGTTTTTTTCGAAAATCTTCTAAGAATCTCAGAGGATGGGTGTCTCAAGGGGGTGAGAGGATGATCGATTTTGATCCCAGAAAGCCAACAGCGAGAAGCACAGCCCCGCGGCGACAGGACAATGGCCACCTCCAGCCAGACTGAGTCCGCGGGCGCGGGTGGAAAAAAAATTTCCCTCCGCGAGATCTTCGAGGCGGAGGAAAGTCCTCTGCTGCGATACGCCTTTTCTCTGCTGGGTCGAAGGGCGATTGCCGAGGAAATCGTCCAGGAAGTTTTTCTGCAGCTGCACAAGCATTGGGACAACGTCGAGAATCCCCGGGCCTGGCTTTACCGCAGCGTCCGCAACCGGTCCTTCACGCATCATCGCGATCACAAGCGCGAGGTGTTGACAGACGGTGCGCAGGAACCGGAATCCGATGACGATGATACCCCGGGAGACATGGTGGCGCGAATGGAGGCGGCGGGATTTTTAAGATTATTGCTGGCGGAACTGGAGGAAGCCGACCGGCAGCTGGTGCACTTGAAATATTTTGAAGACTTGAAATACCGCGAAATCAGCGAACGGACGGGACTCAGCATCGGCAACGTGGGCTATCGCCTGCATCACGTCCTCAAGCAGCTGGCCGAGAAGCTGCGCGAATTTGGAATCGAAGGCACGACATGAACGAAGGAAATTTACATCCCTGGATTGATCCCGAGCTCGAAGCCCGCATCGTGGCGCTGGTGTTGGGAGAAGCATCCGACTTCGAGCGCGAAGAACTGGAGCGCCTCATCGAAGCGCAGCCGGAGCTGGCGGTATTCAAGAAACGCATCGAAGCCGTGCACGGACTCCTGGGCGAAGCGGCCCGGGGGGAAGAGGAGGACAAGAAAGACGCATGGAAACTGTCGCCGTCGCGGCGGGAAAAACTGCTGACAGCCATCGATGGCGACCCGGAAAAGGGCGAGGACTCAGTCGTGGCCGCCACGGTGGCGCCGGCCGGGGGCGGGGGACGGCCACGGAGTCCCTGGAGGACACTTTCTCGGATCGCCGCGGTCTTTTGCGTCCTGGGAGTGATCGGGGCGACGCTGCACTGGATGACGCCCCGCATGATGCTGAAGGACGCGCGGATCGCCACTTCCGAAAGGGCAGTCCCGCAGGCGGAAATGGACGGTTACTTTGGCAACGCGGAACCGCCGCCGTCGCAGGTGATCCCCTCCGCGATGGAACCGGCGCGTCCCGTATCCGATCTATCGATCGCGGGTGGGGTCAATTTCGCCATGGACGCAGAAGGGCGCGTGGAAGCCGACGCCCGCAGCGCCCTCGCGGTCATGCAGGACACGTTGTCCGGGTCCGCCACCGCCGGGGAAGGTTCCTCGGAACGGATGTCCGGGGCAGATTTCCTCGCGTTTCGCGAGAGCCAGGTCGACGGCAAAGGCCTGGATCGCTCAGGACTGCGCTCGAAAACCGAAGCCCCCGAACCGGGCGCCGCTTACGGGGTGGCGGACGGAAGGGTGGCCGTGATCGCCGGAAAGGAAATGCGCGACTTGGACAATATCCGGCTCGGCGAAGCGTTGACGATGCCGGAAGTCCAGGGCAAGGAATCCGCCAGGGGCCGGGGACGGGTTGCCGGTCGCGCCGGAGAAGACGTGATGCTGCAGGTGGATCCGCCCGAATCTTTAGATTACTCCTTCTCCGCAGAGGTGGAGGACGAAAAGTTGGGCCGCCGTGCGCTTGGCCGGCAGGTTGCCGGCGACATACCCGCGATCGCCGCCGCCCCGGCGCCTCGTCCCACGCCTGCGCCCACGCCGGCACCGCGCCTCATGCCTGCGCCTGCAGCCACGCAAGATTTTGGAGGAGTCCCCCCGGCGCAGATGAGCGATGTCGAGCGCATCAAAAACGTGGCACAAAAACTTTCAAAGAAACCTGCGGTCGTCACCGGCGCCGCGGGCCCGCAGGCGGATCCACAACGGGATGGCGGCGGGACGCACGTGGCGACGGTCGGGGATCAGCTTCACCGAAAAGCCGATCTGGATGCCGAGGGCGCGCCCCTGGCGGGGGCAAAGCGCCGAAACATCGATGTGTCCAGCGAAGCATTGGCAAAGCTACCCGTGCCGGCAGATCTACCCGACGACGCCATCCAGCCGGGTGCCACTTCCGGTGCGATGGGAAGTTCCCGGCCCGCGGCCACCGTGGGCGCGGGAAGTGTCGTCGTCGATGCCGCGGAAATCGCGCGAATTGAGGACCTGGAAGAAATGACGGACGAATTCGCGGTGTCGTTCGAAAAACGCGGCGACCTGAAAACAAAAACAGAGCTCTTGTCGGAGCAAGCGCCGGCATTGGCGCAGGTCGAAGCCCGTGAGCACAAGAAATCATTGTCCGCCCTGACCGCTCCCGATACGCCCGCCGCACGGAAAGAACTGGAACGCAAACTGCGCGAGTCCATGCAAGACACCAAGGATATTGCAATACAACTCGGGGATCAATTTGAGGATCTGGCGGCAAAGATGCCGGCGGAGCTGGAGGCGCAGATTGGGCAGACCCGGGCGGTGATCGTCCCGGAGACGGAAGCATCCAATGGACTCGTCACGCACATGTACCGTGTCCCCCCAACCTTTTTCGCGGACAGCGACGCAACCGATGCCGATCCGTTCTCCGGACCGGATGACGCGCTCGAGGGCGCGGCGCTGAAATCCCGGCCGATCGCAAAGAGCATCCTCGAGGAAAAGGGGATCGCCTTTCCCCCGGGAGCGAGCGCGTATTACGATTCCGCGACCGGACAGCTCGTCGTGCGCAACACGCCGGACAACGTGGAACTGGTGGAGAGTTTTGTCGATGGGCTCGGCGTGGAAGGCGAGGAGGGGCATCTCATGGGCCCGAAATTCCTCCCCGTAAAACTCAACCTCCCGGCGCTCCGCGTCGCGCCGCCTGCCGGGCTCCAGGAAAAAACCGCCGCCACCGAGCCGTTCTCCACGTTCTCGCTCCATGTCAGCGACGTCTCCTTCAAGCTTGCGCAGGCGGCGCTGGCGAAGGGGGAATGGCCGGATGCCTCGCGCATCCGCATCGAGGAATTCGTCAACGCCTTCGATTACGGCGATCCCATGCCAAGCGAATCCGAAAAGGTCGCCTGTCGCATGGAGCAAGCGATCCATCCCTTCCTCCAGCAGCGCAACCTGCTGCGGGTTTCCATGCGCACCGCGGCGGCGGGACGCGCAGCCGACACACCGCTACGGCTCACCTTCCTGCTCGATAATTCCGGTTCGATGGAGCGCACGGATCGCCAGAAGACCGTGCGGCGCGCCTTCGCTTTGCTCGCGGACCAGTTACAACCCGAAGACAAGGTCACGCTCATCAGTTTCGCGCGCCAACCGCGCCTGGTGGCGGATCGGGTCGGCGGCGACAAAGGCAAAGAACTCGTGGATTTCGTGACCAACCTCCCCAGCGAAGGCGGCACCAACCTGGAAGCGGCGCTGACCCTGGCTTTCGAAAAAGCGCGCCAGCAAAAAACGGAGCACGCCCAGAATCGCGTCATTCTCCTCACGGACGGCGCCGCCAACCTCGGCGACGCCGAGCCCGAGAGCCTTTCCCGGATGATCGAGTCGATGCGCAACGCGGGAATCGCGTTCGATGCGGCCGGGATCGGCGCGGAAGGATTGAACGATGAAATCCTGGAAGCGCTCACCCGTAAAGGCGACGGCCGGTATTACCTGCTCGACCGGCCCGAGGATGCGGACGCGGGTTTTGCCCGCCAGATCGCCGGTGCCCTCCGGCCCGCCGCCAAGAACGTCAAGATCCAGGTCGAATTCAATCCCAAGCGCGTCGGCCGGTACAAACTGCTCGGCTTCGAAAAACACCGGCTCCAGAAAGAGGATTTTCGCGACGATGGCGTCGATGCCGCCGAGATGGCCGCCGAAGAAGCCGGGGTGGCGGTATATCAGTTCCAGCCGCTGCCCGACGGCGAAGGCGATGTGGGCTCGGTCTCGGTGCGATTCCGCGATCTTTCCAGCGGCCAGATGATCGAAAAACGCTGGCCGATCCCGTATGACCCCGGCACCCGGCGCCCGGATGAAACGGCGCCTTCCATGTCGGTGGCCACCGCTGCGGCCCTCTTCGCCGCCAAACTCAAGGGTGATCCGCTGGGAGAACTCGTCGATCTCGACACACTCGCGCGCCTCATCGCGGCGCTTCCCGAGTCGTCGCAAACCGCGCCGCGTGTCGCGGAGTTACGCCAGATGATCGAACAGGCAAGGCGGCTATCGCAATGAATGGAAGGATGAAGGATGGAAACGGGACTCGGATTACTCGGAAATCCTAAATCAAAAATGATAAATCCTAAATGCCTTCTTACATCTCCCTGACATCTTTCTCACTAACATATTACAGTTTCCAAATTGTAAAAAACACCGGCGGAAACGAACTTAGGAATCATGAAACGGGAAGCGAATAGTGAAAGGAGAACGAACCTCCAGGTTCGTTCTAGTGGAACGGCGAAAATCATTTCAAGATCGAAGGAACGAGTCTGGAGACTCGTTCTCCTTACCTTCGTTGCGTGCCTCCCCGCCTTCGCCCAGGATTCGCCAACCGACCAGGCCACCGTGGGCGCTTCGATCGCCGACGATGGCACCGGCAAGATTATCGTGGAAGCGCGCGGCACCATCCCCAAGCCGCCAGCTTTTTACTCCGCCGATTCCGAGGCCACGGTGTCCGTCGGATCGGAACGCATTGAACAAATCATCAAGCTCGACATCCGCGTCCTCCAGGGCGATCCGCAAACGCTCAGCTTCGGATTGCGCGGCGACGGCGAAGTCATCGATGTAAACGGCGAAGGCGTCCGCGCGTGGTCAGTCCGGCGCGAAGGCGACAAGCGGTTCCTCGAGCTCCGTGTGCTCAAGGACCGGAAGGAATTCACGCCGACCGTCGAAATCCGCTCCAAGAAGGTCGACTTGCCCGCATCACTCGATCTTACCCATCTCACTCCCGGCAAGGCGATCGGCTTCAACTCGATGATCCAGATCCGGTACGCGCCCGAAGTCGACGGACGCGTCGCGGTGGCGGAAGGATTTCTTCCTGTCGACGCCGAGGGATCGCCCGACAAGTTTCAAACCGTTTCCGGCGGCCGCATCGCACTCAACCTGGCGCGCAGCGGGGCGCTTCCCGGTCCGGTCGAACTGGTGGGAGTCAAATTGAATGGCCGTGTCGATGACGACGGCCGTTCGGCGACTTTTAAGCTCGTGGGCCGGGCCCGGGTCAGTGAGGCGGATGCCGCTATCACCATTCTCCGCGGGCACGCCGCCGCCAGCGCCGTGCCCGAGGATGCCCGCTACCGGTTGCAGCTGACATCAGGGCAGAAGGGTGGCCTGGTGTATCGTTTGGCCTTCGATGAACCCGGCAATTACCCGGTCCAACTCGAGTTCGTCGCGGTGGTAACCGCCGAAAATGAATGGAAAGCCATGGACTTCACAGTGGCCGCCGGCGCGGTGGCGCCCTTGATCCTGGGAGGCGTCGACGCGGATGTCGAATTCCGCGAAAGCACTTCCGTGGTTCCCGAGCGTCGGGGCGACGCGGACGGCGCCTGGCAGGGATTCATCCCTGCGACTGGAAATTGCACTCTTGCCTGGAAGAGTTCGCGCGAGATCGGCGAAGGGAAATTGTTCTTCAGCACCGCGGCAAACATCGAGACTGCCGTGGGCGCCGGTTTGCTGCGCCAACACCACGAGATTGAATACAAGGTGCTCCAGGGAGAGTTGGAAGAATTGATTCTGGCGATCGATGGCCCCGGTGAAGTCCTCGACGTCCAGGGTGACAACGTCGTCGGCTGGACGGTCGGCGGGGGTGAAGGCGCGCGCATTCTCGAAATCAAGTTGAGCCAGTCGATCACGAAATCCGCGCGGCTCCAGGTCCGCACTCAGACCGCCCTGGATGCGTTTCCTGTGCGCGTCCAGGGATTGCGGCTGACTCCCGAGGGCGCGGTCCGGCACTCCGGGTATATCCGCGTCACCAACCAGGGCAGCGTCAGACTGGAACCGGCGGGCCTTGTCGGGCTCACCCAGCTGGCGCCGGAACAGTTCCCCGGTAATCCCATCGAGGCGCGCCAGGTTTTCGTTTACCGGTTTCCCGCCGCTGCGCACAGCTTTGAAATCGCCGCAGACCGGATCCAGCCCGAAGTCAACGTTTCGCAACTGACGCTGTATCAATTGGCGGAGACCGATCGGGTCATCCTCGCCGATATCGAACTCGACATCCGCGAAGCCCCGGTCCGGGAGTGGGACATGCGGGTGCCCGCGGATTATTCGGTGGTCTCCCTCACCGGCGCCAACGTGGCGGATTACGTGGTCGGTTCCGAGGTCGAGGGCGCTCGGCGGACCTTGAAAGCCATCTTCGGTCAGGACGTCAGCGGACGGCACCTGATTCATTTGCATCTCGAAAAAAATGAAGCCGCCGCTGCGGGCGATTGGGTCTTGCCGCAACTCGAATTTCCCGAAGCAAAATCCGTGCGCGGCGACATCGGTATCGTCGGGGCGCCGGGTTTTCGTATCGAGTCCGGGGAAAGCAATTTGCTCGTCGAAAAACCGCTCTCTTATTTTCCGAAGCCGGTCCCCAATCTCCAGCAGGCGTTCCGTATCCGCGAGTCAGGCTGGTCGGCGACCATGCAGATCGAGTTGTTGGAAAAGAGCGTGCAGGCCGACGTTTTCCATCTCTATTCCCTGAGTGAAGGCACGGCTTACGGCAGCGCCTTGATCAATTACTTTGTGACGGGCGCGCCCGTCTCCGAATGGGAGATCACGGTGCCCGAAGATCTCGGCAATGTCATGGTGGACGGCCAGGACGTGCGCACCTGGCGGCGCGAAGGCGAATCCCTTTTTGTGTCCCTGCATCAGCCGGTCATCGGTCCCCATACCTTGCTGCTGACTTTTGAAGAGAAACTCGACAGTAACGGCGGGGTCCTCCGGGCCGGGCGCGTCGCACCGGTCGCCGTCCAGGGAGAGGGAGGCTACATCCAGGTGGTCAGCCCGATGCAAGTCCAGGTGGATCCGGTCCTGGTGTCGGAAGGGTTGCTCGAACTGGACGCCTTGGAATTACCCGCGGAATTCCGATTGCTCAGCGCCGCGCCTTCCCTGGGAGCCTGGCAATACACCGAGCGGCCCCTGGAACTCAACCTGAGCGTGCAATGGTTCGAACCCGGCGTCACCGTCACGCAGGTCGTCGAATTTTCAGAGGTCAACAGCCGGGTCTCGCCGGACGGCGAACTGGTCACCGATATCATCTATTATGTGAAGTCGCGCGCGCATCGCGGACTGAAACTGCGGCTCCCGGAAGACGCGCGCTTGTGGGCGGTATCGGTTTCCGGCCAATCCGTGACCGCACGCGAGACGGGTGATGGCACCCTGATTCCGCTGCCCGGCGGCACGGATCCGAATATCCCCGTCGAAGTGCGCCTGCGCCTCGGCAAACCCGCCGTCGATGGCACCAAACCGGTCCTGGCGCTGCCGCGTGTCTTGGCCCCGGTATTGAAAACCGAATGGCAGGTGTCCGGCGATCCCAAGCACGTCCTGGTGCCCGCCGGAGGGACGGTGGAACCGCCGGAGCCCGTCCTGCGGCCCTCGGGCTTCGCATTGATCGCCCGGCGCGGATTAAACGCGTTCCTCTTCACGGCGTTTTTCAGCGCCGTGGGAATCGCCTTGAGCCGGAATCCGGGTCGCCTCCGTTTCTGGGGACTCGTGGCCCTGGCGATCGCGATCTTCTCCGCGCTGGCTGCCGCGATCAGTGTCCACCGCTTCGGCGGCGCGCCGGCGCCCCTGCAACTCAGCCTGCCGGTGTTAACGCCCGACGAAGCGGTCTGGCTGAAAGTAAAGACCCTGCCCCTCTGGGTGGCGAATATCTCCTGGACCGGCGTCGTCGTCGCGCTCGGCGGGATTGCGCTGATCGCGCGCGCATTGGTCGCGAAACCCGCCCAGCCGCACAAACTCACGCTTCGCGCCGCAGGCGTGCTCTTTATCACTCTTGGATTGTTGCTGCAGCGCGATGCCGCGACTTGGTTCTTCGGAGTGCTGGCGCTGGCCTTGTTCTTCCTCTTCCTGCTCCCGCGCGGCCGCGAATTCCTGCAGGACACCCGCAAGCGTTGGCACGATCACCGCGCCGCGCGTCGTAAAGAGAAAAAGGGCGGCAGGGGCAAGAGCCCGGAATCGGGCCCGTCCGCGGGACCCGCGACCGCCACGATTGTAACAGCAACCCTCCTCCTGCTGGGCGGCGGACTGGAAGCGGCTTCCGGTCCGGTGGTCATCCCCGAGGGATTTGCCGCCGCCAACGCGATCCAGCAGGAGTGGGAAATTCGGCACGAAGAGCACCGGCTTGCAGGCACTGGAGTCATCCGGCTTTCCGGCGCGCCCGGCGATCGCTTTCTTCTCTTGAGAGCACCGGCCGTGCTGACGAGTTTCGAAGGCGAAGGTCTGCGGCTGAGCAAGCGGGAAGTGAGCGGCCAAGGATTGTCGTATATTGTCAGCATCCCCGCCGGCGCACCCGCGGACCAGGCCGATTACCAGGCCGATTTTACCTTTCAACTGAAATTCAAAGACGTCGTTACCGGATTTACGCTCCCGACCGGTCTCGCCGCGGTGCAGGAGATTCGAGCGCGTTATGACCGGCCAGGTTGGGAATTCACCAGTCCCGCCGCCGTGAAAATCGATCCGGACGGCGCGCGTGACGCCAGCGGCGCGCTCCTGCTCCTGGCTCCAGGTCAACCGGCGATCATCTCCTTAAAACCGAAAGCCCGGGACGTGACCACGGAAGACACCCAGTTCTATGTCGAAGGCTCGAATCTTTATTTGCCCGGACCGGGGGTGGTCGACGGACGCCACCGCATCCACGTCCGGCCTTCCCAGGGCCAGGTGCACGCACTTGCAGTGCACGTCCCCGAAGGCCTCACTGTCAGTGAAGTCACGGGTCCGGTCGGTTCCTGGCAATTCGATGCCGACAGTCGACTCTTACAACTCGCTATCGAGCCGGCACAGTCGACCGCCTTCGATGTCCGCGTCGATACGCAGCGCGGTCTCGATCCGCTGCCCGCGGACGTGGACCTGGCGCCGCTGACCGTCGACGGCGCCGCGGGTGAAGTCGGGCTGGTCGCACTGGCGTTCGGACCCGATGCCCAACCGGAAAGGGCGGAATCGGAAACCATGTCCGCCGTGAATCTCAGTGACTTCGACGCGAGCCTCATTCCCAATGAGGACACGGTCCTGCATCGTGTTTACCGGTATGGTCATGGCGCGGGAGGCAGCGGCGCAGACACGGAGTGGGCGCTCGCGTTGCGCGTGGCGCCGGTCGCACCCGAAGTGCGCGTCGCCAGCACACAGGTGCTTTCGTTGGGAGACGAACGCGTGGTCTTGTCTGTGAATTTCACGGCGGAAATCACGCGGGCGGGGTTGTTCCAACTCAGTTTTCCGCTGCCCGAAGGACTCGAAGTCGAATCGCTCACCGGCGGCGCCCTCCATCATTGGGCCGAACTCACGGAAGGTGACACCCGCCAGATCATCCTGCATCTGAACGGCAAAACCATCGGGACCCAGAGCTTTTCACTGACGCTGACCGGGCCCGCGCCGCCGGATACCGAAGATTGGGAGATCCCGCGCTTCGAGTTGCACGAGGCCACGCGCCAGACCGGAGACCTGGTGGTCCGGTCGACGACCGGCATCCGCCTGCGCACGTTGACCCGGCAGAATGTGTCGGAAGTCGATCCCCGGACGCTGGGC
>JAHEJT010000284.1 GCA_024638765.1 Verrucomicrobiales bacterium | reverse complement strand
GGTTCCTTTGGAAACGCCTGAGGAATTCACCGAGAATGCGGCGGCGAGGAACCCGTCCCCGGCTTCAGCTCAAGTCCGCGCCCGGCAACAGGCGTTGCGTGACCAGCAAGATGGCGATCCCACTCGTCGCAATCTCTTCGATCGTCCTCCTGCGCCGGCAAATGGTTCAGCAGGAAGCAATGGCTGGGATCCGTTTTCCGGTACGCCGCGTCCAAGCACGACGCGCCCGTCGGCGGTTACTCAATCTCCCCGCCATCCCGATTACTCGTCCTTACTTGACGGCTTTGCGCGTGATCATGATCAATCCGCCCGGACCGACCGTGTTCGCGATCAATCCTCGACGAGGGGTCGGCCTTACCGTCCGGACGGAACGGGAGCCGGGCGCGACGAATGGGACCGTGGCGACCAGTCTCGCAGAGGCGTCTCCTTTGGGCGCGAGGAGTCCTTCCTTTCGCACCACTCGTCCGACCAGTATTCTTACGACGATCAGGGTTCGTTCCCCCCGGCGCCGGCACCGGCACCTTCGGCCACTCAGGCACTTGGCCTCGGTTCTTCTGTTGTTGCGACCGCGCCAGATCCTGTGCTGCGTTCCTTGGAGGAAGCTCATCACCAGCAGCGCGAGTCGTTATATGCGGGCACCTTCTCTACGTCAGGCCATTCGGGCCTCGACATTTTTGGGAACGCCGTTACAGTCGAGCGCTCGAAGCGTCAGCGTCTTGATGACCCGGCTGCGGCCTATCGTTTGGCCGATCCAAGGTCCTTTCGTTTTGACGTGCAGCAGCGTCACGGCCCGTCGTCCTTTTTCTTTTTCAGTACGCTCCTGTGTTCTTATTTTCCGGTTGTCGGGCACTTCTTGTCGAGGCCTGATGTCTCTATCAGTGCCGAGTGGAACATCGCCCCGAGCTCTCTCGATCTTTCGTGGATGGAAATGTTTCTCACCAAGAATGCCTCCGGTAGGAAGGCACATACGTGGTTTCGGAAAACTATCCCTATGCATCAGCAGCGCGGCCAGCTGGACTACTGGCAACCCGATCTAGGCGATAACTTCTTCTCTGATGATGTCTTCAAAAAATTCGTCGATCCTGCTTCTTGGATCACGTGGGAGCTCACCGAAGCGCGTGATCTCAAGCTCAGCTTCACAGCGCTCCACCTGGTCACGCTTCTGCGCGACGTTTCGGGACCTCTCCTCCCAACCAGCGGCTTTACGTGGGAGCAGGCGATTCAGTGGATCGTCAACATTCGGTGGTTTTTCGCCCTCACCTTACGGGACGCGTCGGCTTCGAACTTTGATAGGATTCCTCTTCTTATCTGCTTGCAGGAACTGCTCAAGGAGATCCAGTCGAATGCCATCAAAACTTCCTGGTCTACCAAGCCGCGCAATTACACTGTTGCCCTGTACAAGCAGGTGGAGCGCCTGTTTCTGGTCTTCGCCGAATGGCATCACCATTGTACGGCGAGTTCGGTATTGGCAGTGGAGGCGGTTCAACGAGGTCCGCCCAGTCGTACCGTCGTGCTTCTGAACCCATTCGTGTATGGGGAATCGACGCTGGTGCAATCTCTTCAATCGTGGCAGTCTAATATGCGCGAATCCTTTGGCCCCAGTCGTCACATGTCAGAATGGCTGAATACGTCGGCGGAGCTCCCGCTTTGTCTTTTTGCGCAGGGTGCTTCTAGGGATGGCACCTCCGGAGGCGGTCTTGGAAAGACTGACTGGTCTGCCGGCGGTGGTCGGCATCAAGGTGGCCGTCGTGGCGAGGATCCATCGTCTGATAAGCGTAAACCGTCTGGCGGCGGCGGCGGTGGCGGCGGCGGCGGCGGCGGCGGTGGACAGCCTGAACCGGAGCCTCAGCCGGGCCCGAAGCGAACCGCTTTGAAACCGCTGCTAAGGATGGTTGCTAATACACAGCCGCAACGTCATGGTAAGGTCTTATCAAATTTGTTCGCTGTCGTGAAAAATGTGAAGCCAGCTGTCTGCATGCCAGCGAGCGCCGGCAGCGCACCAGTGAGCAAGCAGCTTTGTTTTCCCTTTGCAGCTGAGAATGGAGAGGAAGGCGGTTGCGATGGCACCTGCTGGCACACGAGGAAGAAGAAGCGTATCGCCTGCAATCGCGCTCACGTTGATCTGAGCTTGCGTGAATGGTCGGATCTGGGCAAAGAAGGCTACCAGGCGACTTGGGACTGGCTGCAAGATGAGAGCGTCAAACAGGTTTACGAACCGTCCGACGAATTGCGCGCCATCATGAACTCATGAGACAGGAAGGTCGCGGCCGCGACACATGGCGGTCGGGGGGACGTCGCGCCATGTCGGCCACTCCTCCCTCCGACACGCTGGCCAGGCTCTCGTCCCGTCCTCCGCGTATCAGCGACAGGTGGGATGTTGGGGAGAGTCGCTCTGCTTTTGCGACCGTATCTGGATCGGCACTCGCGAGTGACATTGTCCCGCCTTAACTCCTCGTGGCAACACTGGGAACTGTATGGTGACTGTCCTCTCGTGCATCCACAACCTCCTCTGCGCAGACGACGGCGGGGCTTCGGGCGGACTAACCCGAAGTTGAGTGTATCCCACTCGGATCCGTCGGGATATTTCATCATCCACTTAGCCTGGGACTTCTTGCTACCGCAGGATAGAGCAAAACTGGCCGTTGCCTCTCCAAGCTTTGAGGCGTACGCCAGACTCCGTCGCTCAGCCGTTACTGTCGATATCGCGCGTCTCCGCCTCCCACGTCAACCAGTGGGCATTGAAAAAGGCCTGACTCACGACAGGGCATGGCGAGCTGGCGTCGCGTTGCTTCGCTTTGATTTCAACTACGGTGACCTAATCCGGTGGTTGGGAGGCGAATACACGAATGAGTCACGAGATTGGGACCACTTTAGCGACGTCGCGAACGCCGTTCGTGATGTGGAACCTCCGCCGGGGTATCCTAACGTAGATTTCGATCGCGCCTTTCGGGCATGTACGGAGGGAGTCCCGCTGGCCGGTGACTACTCCTGTTCCTTCGAGTCTGTTCGTCAGCGTAACTTGTACGATAACCATCCTGGTCTCGCCGATGTCAAGGACGAGGTGCGCGCCAGATTCGCGAAAGAAGAGGCGCAGAGCTTTCACATTGCTTTTCCTCGCTTCCTGTGGCGCTTTATTGTCGGCATACACCTCGCTGCTCTCGTATGGGCGATCCGGAAGTTGAAGGGTCGTCTCTGCGTAGATCCGTCCACTCCTATCTCGCCTACCGACGACGGAGCCGCGAATGCCAGCATCCCGGCCCCCGGTACACTGGGTCGAGAGGACGAATGTCCGCCCATCTATTATGCCTCGGCCCTGATGAGACACCTCACTTGGATCTGGCGCTTACGTATTCAATTCCCACGCAAAGACATTAAGCAATATGTCGACGACATACATGCTGCCTTCCATCGTGTGCTCTACCATCCCGATGCCGCCATCCTGTTTGCCTCGGTCTTTGAGGAGTTTCTCATTGTTCCCATTGGCACTATCTTCGGAGCGAGGAACTCCCCCTCTTTCTTTTGTCTTCTCTCTGAGCTTCGATCCCACATCGCATCGAATACGCTGTATCGACGAGCCTGGGAGCTTAACGACACTGGCCCGTCGCGTTCGCCTCGAGCCACCCCCGACAGCCAGGGAGCAGGAGCATCTAGTCCAGGCCGTTGCCGACACTTTTCATTCCGGCGTTCCGGCGGACCAAGCGACTCGTTACCACAACTCGACGTTCGTGGATGACAATGGCATTGCCGATACTCATGAGAATATCATTGGTGCCATCGACAACAGCGTTCGAGCTGCCTACGATGTCTTCGGTCACCCTGAGGATGATCGTCGCATGGCTTGCCTGAGCGAGGAGAAATGGTTGGAATTTGCTGCCGCCCTCCTGACCTATCTTGGTTTTGATATTGATACTCGGCGGATGATTATGGCTTGGCCAGTCGAGAAGCGCATGCAACTCGCGGCCTTGATTGACGAGATCCTTTCGTCCCCGTCGCGAGCCATTACTCCGAAGCAATGCAGCAGCTTGCTGGGCCTTATTCGCAATGCGGCCCCAGTAGCCCCGCTT
>JAHEJT010000121.1 GCA_024638765.1 Verrucomicrobiales bacterium | reverse complement strand
ATTTTCCTGACCACTGACCACTGACCACTGACCACTGACCACTGACCACTGACCACTGACCACTGACCACTGACCACTGACCACTGACCACTGACCACTGACCACTGACCACTGACCACTGAACACTGAACACTGAACACTGAACACTGAACACTTCTCATTCTCCCCCCTCACGAAACCTCTCATGCACAATCGCGCCGCCGTGGGTCATCACGCACCCCTTCAAATGTTCTTCCTCCAGGTCCAGCCCAAAGGCTTGTTTCTCTTTGTCCCAGAAATGCTCGAGGAAATTGGCGAGATTGGAGGCGTAAACCTGGCTGGAGTCGGCGGCGATGCGGCCCTCCAGATTGCCGTGTCCGAAGATGCGCACCCCGTTCTCTGTGACCGTCTCCTCGTCGAGCACCGTGCCGTCGACGTTGCCGCCGCCCTCGGCGGCCAGGTCCACGATGATGCTGCCACGCTTCATCCCCGCCACCATCTCCTTGGTAATGATAACCGGGGCTTTCCGGCCGAAAAGTTTGGCCGTGGTGATGACGACATCGCTTTGGGCGCAGATCCTGGCCATGCCCTGGCGCTGCATTTCGAGCTGTTCCGGCGTCAATTCCTTGGCATACCCCTGCTCCGTCTGACCCGTCTCGCCGATGTCGATCTTGACGAACTTGGCGCCAAGGGATTTTACCTGTTCCTCCACCACCGGGCGCGTGTCAAAAGCTTCCACCCGGGCGCCGAGACGCTTGGCGGTCGCAATCGCCTGCAGACCCGCGACCCCGACGCCGACAACAAAGAATCGGGAAGGCGAGATCGTGCCCGCGGGCGTCATCATCATCGGGAGGATCTTGTGCATCTCCGCCGCAGCAAGGATCACGGAATAATATCCGGCGAGATTGGCCTGCGAACTGAGCGCATCCATTTTCTGCGCCAAAGTGGTGCGCGGCATCATCTCCAGGCTGACCGCCGTGACACCTTGCTTGGCGAATGCTTCCAATAAATCCTTTTGGTTGAATGGATCCAGGAAACTCACGTGCAGGCACCCCTGCTTGAGCAAACGAATTTCCTCCTCGTCCGGGGGCCGCACCCGCACCACCATGTCCGCGCTGCCCAAGGCGGACTTGCGATCGTCGATGACCTCGGCGCCGGCCTCGCGGTATTCCTTGTCCGTGTGATCACAGTCAGCCCCAATTCCCATCTCGACCCGGACCTTGCCCCCGAGACCGGAAATTTTCTTCACCGCGTCCGGATCCAGCGCGGCGCGCGTTTCACCGGGATAGGTTTCCTTGGGAGCAAATATTTCCATGCGAGAACTCTTGAAGCGCGCGGACGCCGGATGCTAGAGAAGAGTAAATTTCGGGCAAGTGCAATTCGCGAATTACGAATCCTTGATCTCAGCACCCGTCTGCTTCTAGGCTTGAGGACAGCCCAGCCTCTCCCCCGGCCCCGATACCTCCTCTATTATGAGCATCCCAGAAGAGATCCAGATCCGGTCCGCCGACACGGACGCCGTCGAAGTCGCCTGGTTCAGCGCCCTCTGCAACGAAGACTGCCGATACCTCGGGGTCCTCGATGACGATCTCCGCAGCAATTACGAACATTGCGGGGAGATCGTGCGGACCGCCGACCAGCTCGGATACCAGAACATCCTCCTTCCCAGCGGATACATCGTCGGACAGGAACCCCTCGAATTCGCCTCCGCCATCGGCCCGCAAACGAATCAGATCCAACTCCTCGTCGCCGTGCGCATGGGGGAAATCCATCCGCCCATGCTGGGACGCGCCATCGCCACCCTCGACCACCTGCTGCGCGGCCGCCTCACCATCAATATTATTTCCTCAGATCTCCCGGGGACGAAAATGGAGTCGGCGGAACGGTATCGCCGCTCCAGCGAGGTCATCCAGATTCTGAAGCAGGGCTGGACCGGAGACCGCATCAAGTTCGATGGCGAGTTTTACAACATCGATCTCGCCTCTGCCCCGGTCGCTCCCTACCAGCAGAATGGCGGTCCCCTGCTTTACTTCGGTGGAATCTCTCCGCCGGCCCAGGCTTTGTGCGCCGAACACTGCGACGTCTTTCTGATGTGGCCGGAAACCGAGGAGCGCCTCACCGAAACCATGCGCAACATGACGCGGCTGGCGGCCGAGCACGATCGAGTCATCGATTACGGCCTGCGCATCCACGTCGTCGTCCGCGAGACGGAGAAAGAAGCGCACGATGCCGCCATGCGACTGGTCTCCAAACTTGATGACGATCGGGGCCAGGAATTAAAGCATCGCTCGCAGGATTCAAAATCCGCCGGCGTGCAGCGCCAGGACGCGCTCCGCGAGGGGGCGGACGAACACGGGTACATCGAGCCCCACGTCTGGTCCGGCATCGGCCGCGCCCGCTCGGGTTGTGGTTCCGCCATTGTCGGAGATCCCGACCAGGTTTACGAAAAGCTGCAGCGCTACATCCAGATGGGGATGCGCGCATTTATTCTCTCCGGCTATCCGCACATCGAGGAATGCGAACTCTTCGCCAAACACGTCC
Source organism: Verrucomicrobiales bacterium (assembly GCA_024638765.1). Lineage (GTDB taxonomy): Bacteria > Verrucomicrobiota > Verrucomicrobiia > Verrucomicrobiales > DEV007 > JAHEJT01. Next base: position 12,663 of record JAHEJT010000121.1, on the reverse strand, counting down.
TCCCCCGGCTCAAGACCTGCCGGCTTCCCGAAGTCTACGGGCGCGTGCCGAAAGCGGAACCCGCCACCCCGCTGACGACCGCGCCACGGGTGTAGTTTACGGTCCGAATTCTCTAGAAGCGAAGATAGGGCGACGGTTTATCCTTGCTTCGCACGATCTGCAATTTGCGCTTCGCGCTTCTTATGACGCGCTGCCGCGCAGGGCAGTCTGCGGAGCAGCCGCCTACACGGCGATCAATAATGGAAGGTTGCGCTTTGCCGCAACCGGGGCGGCGACGACAAAGCGTCGCCCTCCACGCCACTCGTCACTCGTCACTCGTCACTCTACAAAAAAACGTAATACACCCCCATCGCCACCAGAAACACGAATACCGAGAGCCGCAGCTTCTCGCTCGGGATCTGGTCGAGCACCTTGCGTCGCGCCCAAATGGCAAGAACTGCCGGGGGCACCGATTACGCCGCGAGTTCCATCGGTGCCCGCGAGTAATCCCCCGCCGCCCCCATCGGCGCGTTTCGTGTCGGCCCCGGCACCAGAAAAACGCCCCGCGAAAAGCCGCCACTCGCCGTCCGAAAGCCGCGGTGGCGCGGAATCTCAGGCAAGATTGGCAAAGAATACTAAAATATTTGATTATTATAAATATTATGGTTTATTAAGCTCTCTTCGCGCCCCCTTTCCCACCGGTCCATCGTCCTCCCGATGCCATCGCAGCGCCCAAAACCTTCCGCCTCGAGGCGAACCGCCACCGGCACCCGCCGGGTCCGCTTTCCGCTCGCGATTCTTTGCCTGTCCGCCGCTCTGAACGGCGCCGCTTTCGGCCAGACGCTGTGGGGCATCCAGGGGATCAAGAATACCGATATCTATACCATCAATACCTCAACCGCCGAGGCCACCATGGTCTACGATCTCCCTTCCCGCGGCGTGGACGAGAATTTCCAGGGACTCGCGCACTTTTACGATGTGTCCGGAAACGACACCTTTTTTCTCACCAATTTGCCCGACAGCCCTCTCGACTTCGATACCATCAGCCCCACCTGGAAACCGGAAGTCTACCTTTTCGAATCGGAAACCACGACTCTCGTCACCTTCGACATCAGCACCCTGCCGGGTTACAACAGCAGCTGGTTTGACCGTCATCCGTTGAATCTTCCCCTCCTGGATGCGGGGGCCGGCCACCACGCCGGAAGCATTTACCTGCACGCCGAATATATCGACACCGCCTCCTTCAAGACGGAAAACGCTTACCCTTTCCTGCTGAAACTGGACCTCAATGCCGCTGGTAACGGATTTACCGGCATCTCCAAGATCGACGCCAACACCACGGGTTTTCCCACGGACAACAATGCGCGCATTGGTTTTGCCGACCAGGGAGACATCGACTTCGATGACACCGGCCACTTTCTCACCACTGGTCCCGATTATAATGCGGGCATTCCGGTTATCCTCAACCGCATGAGCTTCTCCGGGGAGATTGCCACTATCGATACCCTGCCCTCCACGGTCACCACGGGACCGGACAACCCCGGTCCGCCCCACGCGTCGGATGCCTGGGGATTCGGCGGCATCGCCGAACTCGAAGGGACCTGGTATGGGACCGCCTCCGCTTCGGATTACCCGGACACCCCCGGCCTCTTCACCCTGGACGAGACCACCGGGGACTATACGTTCGTCGGCACCACCACGCTCGGGGGCCCGAACGTCAATATCGTCGACCTCACCTCCTCGGTCCCCGTGCCCGAACCGGGCACGGCCCTGCTGCTCCTGGCCTTCCTGACCGGCACTTCGCTCCGGCGGCAGCGGCCACGCTGAAATCCTCCCCCGGGCGGCGGCTTCCATCGATAGGTATCGCACAGCCGTGGTTACTCCCGCCCCCAAAAAGCGCAAAGTCGCGAAAATACGGGGTCAGCGACTCTCAAAAGTGAGAATATCGTCAGTATGAGCACTCTTATTGGTTGGAATATTCTAATAATTCTTGATTTTGATTATCATTATGCGATATTCTTATCACAAACGAGGGATCATTTCCCTCCTCCCGGGCAAACCGACTCAGAGAAAAAGGGGAATCATGAAAAACACACTTTCCATCGATCATTTCACCTACGGCGCCATCGAGGGCACCGAAGCCGTCCTTGGCGGCGGATGCAAGAAGGGCCGCAAGCGTAATCGCCGGAACAAGCACAAGAGCCGCAGCCGCTCGAAATCGAAAAGCGGCAGCCGCAGCAAGAGCAAGAGCCGCAGCAAAAGCAAGAGCGGCAGCGGGACCAAGAAGGCCGGCAAGAATTACAGCACTTACACCTACAAAGGCGGAAGCCCGGTCAGCTACTACTTCGATTAATCCCGGCGCACCCGAGCGCCGAGCCGTAAGCCCGCCACAGGATTCTCCACGAAAACAGCCGCGCCCCAGGGTGCGGCTGTTTTTTTTGCGCCCTCTTCCCCCGTGCCGAGCCCACGACTCCCCTGACCACCGCGCCCAGGGCCTGGTGCTGGATGCTTGACGCTTGATAAAACGACGATTTGTCATCCCGCCATCCTCCCCGTGTCATCCCGAGCGAAGTCGAGGGATCTCCCATCTGATTCTGCGGGATCTCCTTACCGGAAACGCTCGTAAGCACCCCAAGCTAACGATCGTTGTCGATGAACAGAACGCCTCCTCGAGCGGAGAGAGATTCCTCGACTTCGCTCGGGATGACAGACCTGTAAGGAGTGAACGGTCACGCGCCACTCTACAAAAAAACATAATACACCCCCATCGCCACCAGGAACACGAAGACCCCCATGCGCAGCTTTTCCCGCGGGATGTGGTCCAGCACCTTGCGCCCCGCCCAGATTGCCAGAAAGGCGGGGAGCAATGACCATGCCACGAGTTCCATGAGCCCCCAGGAATAATCGCCCGCCGCCCCCATCAACGCGTTTCGCGTCAGGCCCATCGCGAGAAAAACCGCCTGGAGCACCGCCACCATCTCCGTCTTCCGCCAGGGCTGTCCGTAGACGTAAGCAACGATCGGCGGCCCCGCCACGTTGAAGGCTCCTCCCAGCACCCCCCCGAACATCCCCAGCGGCCACACCGCCCACTTCGGCATCGCCAGATGACCTCGCCGCGCCATCACGAACTCCGCCACTCCGAGGACGATCAGCACCACCCCCAGAATCTGCAGGAGAAGTCCCTTGGGCGCGGAGTGCAGATAGAAAAAACCGATCGGCAGCGTCGCCACTCCTGCGATTATGATCGGGAGCGCCCGTTTCCAGTCCAGCCCTTGCCGGTTCATCAGCAGGGTCGTCGCGCTCACGAAGAGATTGAAAATCGCGATCAACGCAACTGCTTCGCGCAAGTCGATCACCGCGGGCAATGCCGCCACCGCGATCAGCGCAAACCCAAACCCGCTCACCGACTGGACGAAGGACGAGACCGCGAGGATGAGGATAATGGTGAGTAAGGTTGTGTCCACGGCCAGTGCGTTTTCCTCCCAGGGTAATCGGGTGTTCGGTGTTCAGGTGTCAGGTGTCGGCAATGGATTGGAAGAGTTCCTCATTATCAAATAGTGACTGATTCCGTTTCCGCTCTCTACTCTGAGCCTGAACACTGAACACTGAACACCGAACACCGAACACCGAACACCGAACACCGAACACTGAAACCTGGCGCGAAGCGCCCTCCGCCTCTACTCCGGCAACTCCTGCCCCTTTGTCTCCGGAAGGAAGGCCATCAAAATAACCCCCACGATGTAGAGCGTCCCCAGCAGCGTCACCGCCAACCCGAAGTCCATTCCTTCCTGTGATTTCAACCAGCCCGAGAAGAACAACACCGGCACTGCCACGATCCTGCCCCCGTTGAAACAGAAACTCGTCCCAGTTGCCCGCAGGTGCGTCGGGAAGAGCTCAGGAAAATACACCGCGTACCCCGCGTGCATGCCAAGAGTGAAAAAGCCGAAGAAGGGTAGCACGAAAAGCAGTTGCCCGTAGCTCTGCGGCACGAAGCAGGTGATCGGCACTACCACGAGCGCGATCACGTGCATCCAGATAAATGTCCGACGCCGCCCGAAGTGCGCGCTCAAGGGCCCGAACGCCAAAAGCCCCAGCCCGCCTCCCGCCGTCTGCAGAATCCCGTAAGCAAACTTCGCCTTGCCCGCGGCAACGTCCGGCGCCACTCCTGACGCCAGCAACATGCTCCGCGCGAGATCCTGCCCCGCCACCGTAACCGCCCAGAACGTCCCCAGGCCCACTGCCGCCAGTCCCATCCCGAGAAAGGCCCGCCCGTTCCACTGCCGGTTGCCGAGCAGGTCCTTGAAACTCCCCAATTCCGCTTCGCCCTTCTTCTGCGCCTCACGCTTGGCCCGCCACTTCTCCGGTTCCTTCACTTTCCACCGGACAATCAGAATCAAGAAGGCCGGTATCACCCCGATCAAGTAGGCGTAGCGCCAGTGCTCCGCCACTGCAATCCCCGCGATCGCCGCCATCCAGGTTCCGAAAATGCTGGAGGCGTGAAAAATTCCCGAGGCATGCGCCCGCGCCCGCGTCGGAAAAACCTCCGCCACCAGGCTCGCCGCCACTGCCCATTCGCCGCCGACACCCATTGCCACCAGAAATCGCAACGCGCCGACATGCCAGAGATCCGTCGCAAAGTAGGTGAGCCCCGAGAAAAGCGAGTACATCAGGATCGTCACCATCATGATCGGCCGGCGCCCGTACTTGTCCGCCAGCGACCCGAACAACAAACCCCCAAAAGTCCCCCCCAGGAGAAAGATCCCGAGGAACATGTCTCCGTACTTTTTTATGTCCAGATTCTCGCCGCTAACTCCGAGGATATCCGCGAGCATCTGGTTGCGCGTGATGTTGAAAATCTGCCCTTCGTAGACATCGAAAATCCATCCCGCCGACGCGATCGCGAGCACCATCCACTCGTACGAGGTGATGCCCTCATACCATTTCCCACTGCGCTGGACTCTATCTTGCTCGTTCATCTTCTGGATCCAGTTACCCTTCCGAGGGCATCAGTAAAAAGTAAAAAGTGCGAAAGTAAAAAGTCAGGAATCTTAAAAAGCCCTACTTCTGCGACCGAATTCCCCTCTCCCCCGGGGAGAGGGCTAGGGTGAGGGGAAGTTCCTCACCAAACGCGCAATACAAACTGACCTTCATCCAACTTCAACCTTTTACCTTCCACCTTCCCACCTTTTACTTCTCCAGAACCTACCAAGGTTCAGAAGATCCCGGCTCCGCGACCGGATACCATCCATCCGCGTCCGGCACCACGGGCGGCACGTCGTCGAAGCTCTTCACTTCCGGCACCAGGACGTGGTCCATGGCCATGGCCTCCTCCCATTCCACCACTTTCCCGGAATACGTCGCCATCCGGCCCAGGATCGCCATCATGGTGCTTTCGGCGCCGTATACTGCCTCGTTGTATTTTTCGTCGTTCCGGATCGCGTCAAGGAACGGGAAGTGCTCGAGCTGATGCGCGTCGAGCCGCCCCTTCAATCGCTGCTCCCAGGCGTGTGGTCCCGTGATGCCGAAAAACCGCTCGCCGTTCGCCATGTCCAGCCTCCCCTTCGATCCCTGGGCGTGCTCGCTGATCTGCCGCCGGCAATGACCCGGGATCTGGCAACACTGACTGAAAAGACGCGCCCCGTCGGCATACTCGAACTCCACGAAATGATGATCGAAAATCTGCCCGTTGATCTTGTCGTCGCGCACCTCGCGCCCGCCCAGGCCGATGGCGCGCACCGGCAGATCACCATTGATCCAGTGCGCCACATCCAGGTTATGGACGTGCTGCTCTACAATGTGATCGCCGGATAACCAGGTAAAGTAATACCAGTTCCGGATCTGGTATTGCATCTCGGTCTCGTCCGGAAGCTTTTCCTTGCCCCCGCGCGAACTCCCCAGCCAGTAAGCGCGCATCGTGTGGACCTCGCCGATGGCACCGTCGTGCACTCGTTTCAAGGCTTCCATGTACCCCGGGTGATGGCGCCGCTGCATTCCCACCGCGACTTTCAGGTTCTTTTTCTTCGCTTTCTCCGCGGTCGCCAGCACGCGCCTGATTCCCGCGACATCCGTCGCCACCGGTTTTTCCATGAACACATGTTTTCCCTGGCGCACCGCTTCCTCGAAATGCGCGGGCCGAAATCCCGGGGGCGTCGCCAGGATCACCACGTCCGCTTCCTTCATGGCCTCTGCGTATCCGCCGAACCCGGTGAAGATCCGTTCGTCGGGCACGTCGACGCGCTCGAGATGCGCTTTCTTCAGAATCTCGCGGCCCTGTTCGGCCTGCGCGCGGTCCACATCCGCCAGCGCGGTGAGCCAGATGTCGGTCTTGGTGTTGAGCGCGTGATTCGCGGCGCCGTTCCCGCGGCCGCCGCACCCCACCAACGCCACCTTGATGCGGTTATCCGGCGCCGCGTGCGCCATCTGCTCGACCGCGAGCGAACCGGCGGCGGCAACCCCGCTCGTCTTCACAAACCTGCGCCGCGTCATTAACCCGCTTTCCTCTTGATGTCCCTGTTTCATACTCCAGTCCTATTTCGCCATTCAGCCTTGGTAGGGCGAGGCGTCCCGCCGAGCCGCGTCGTGACACGTTCGTTTCGGCTCCGCGGGACGCGTGGCCCTACCCTGCCCATAATTCTGCGGTTAAAAAAATTCGCGTCCCTTCGCGGTTCTCACTTCTCTCTCATCAAGTACGCAAATAAATCCCGCAGCTGCGCTTCCGTCAGCCCGGCCAGCAATCCCTCGGGCATCAGCGAGATCGGCGTCGCCTCCAGCTTTTGCATCTTTTCCCGGTTCAACACCGTCGTCTGATTGGCCACATCACGAAGCGTTACGGTCCGCGGATCCTGCGCTTCAATCATCCCCGTCAGCGTCCGCCCGTCTTTCATGACTGCGATGTAATTTCCAAAACCCTCCCGGATCTCGAGGCTCGGATCGATCGTCGCGTGCAGCCAGAAATCCACGTTCCCGCGCTCGTACCCTGTCAGGTCGGGTCCCGCCTTGCCACCTTTTCCAAACAGCGTATGACAGATCGCGCACCGCGCCGTGAATAGCGCTTCGCCTTTCTCCGCATCCACCTTTGCATCGGATTCCGACGCGAGAAGCTGCCGCAAGCGCACAATCTCCCGGATTTTCGCCTCCGCGCTCTCGCCGCTTAAATCCGGCCAGTGTTTCTGCACCAGCGCGTCGATCTCCGCATTGCCGTGCAGGCGCATCTGCTGCACCACGTCCGGCGAAATATCCGAGGCCTTGATGCGCCATTCGTCCACCGTCGTGAGCAGCGCCAGGGCCCAGTCCTCCCGGCTCGCCAGGACCCGGTTGGCCGTGGAACGCACGTTGTGTTCGCTGGGGAGACTGGAACCGTAGCGTCCAAGAATACCCTTCGGAATCGCGTCGTCGTCGTAATGCGCGAGCGACTGCATCGCGACCCGCTTCAGCGCGCTTTGCCCGTCGAGCTTCAAGAGATCGATCAAGGGCTCGACCACTTCCGGTTTATCGATCTCCCCAAAAAGTTTCACCAGGGCGAGACGCTCGACCGGATCAGAGTCATCGTTTTTAACCACCTTGAGTGCCTCCTTCAATGCGGTCCCATCCCCGCGCCGCACACCGAGCGCCAGTCCGCCGCCGGCAATCTCGCCCTGGTAATCGTCGAGCGCCTTTGTGAGCGATTCGGGCAGATCCGGAATCGTCATGCCCTGGAACGCTTCCACCAACCCGGTCATCAAAGCCTTCTTCGCGGAATCGTCCGGCGCCATCCCGAGCAGCCGCGCGCAGGTCTCGTAATTCTGGCGGCCCCCGGCCATGGCATACCGGCGCATGATTCGGCTGAGCACCGTCTCCCGTGTCATCGGCAGTTTCCAGAGCCCCGGCTCGGCAAATAATTTCATCACCAGCTCGCGATCGCTCTCCGCCTTATCCTCGATCACCCACCAGTCGAGCAGCGGCATATGGAGATCATCGACGTCCTCGCTGCGCGCCAGCAATGCCTTCACAATCGGCAGACCTTCTCTCGCCGGAAGCCTTTTCGCCGTGGAAGCAAGCTGCGAACGCACTTGCACCTCCGATTCGGTCGCCGCCAGCTGCGCCAGCATGCCGCCGAGCACTTCGCCCGCATACCTTCGGTCGCCCAGCAGCCGCACCGTCCAGCGGCGGATATGCGCATCCGGATGACCGAGAAACTCGGCCGCAATCTTGTCGGTAAAACCACCGCAAAGATTCAAAGCCCAGAAGGATTCGAGCGACCGCTGCCCGTGATTTCCACGGGCAATCTCTTCGAGTTTCGGGAGCACCTTGGCATCGGCGCGTTCCCCCAGCGCCAACACGGCCTGCCGCCGCACCCATTCGTTGGAGTGATCGAACAACGTGACGAGATCTTCGTCGGTCATTGCCCCGACATTGGGCGGCGCCGACAAAGCGGCGCCCTCCGGTTTCACCCGGTATATCCGCCCGCTTTCCTTGTGCCAGTCGTCGACCGGACTCACGTGACTCAGGCGCGAATCGTACCAGTCCGCGATGTAAACCGCGCCGTCCGGACCGACTTTCGCGCACACCGGCCGAAACCAGCGGTCGTCGCTTGTCACCAGGTTTTCTTCGTCCACGGTCCGGTAAGTCGAAGTATCCCGAATCCGGTCGCTCACCCAGACCACGTTGTGCAACGCGTTTGGGGCGATGATTTTCCCGTCGAATTCCTCCGGAAAGAGTCCGCCCTCGTAAATCGTGAAGGCCTGCGCGAATCGACGGTCGTCGCCTTGGTGGCCCATGTGCTGGAAAAAACCGAACGCGTAGGGGTTGGTCAGCGGGCCGTGCTTGCCCCAGCCCTTCTTCCCGTAACTGCCCTGCGGATAATACATCCCGCGGGTCTTCCCGTTGTTGGTCCCCGAAAAAACGCGCCCCACGCTGTCGATATCCATCGAAAACGTGTTCCCGCCGCCCTCGGCGTAAATTTCGAACACCTGGGTCTTCGGATGATAGCGCCAGATGTTCTGTCCCTCCCATCGCACGTTTTTCGTCACCGCGGAACTGACGTTACCGGTCGTCGTGCTCCCGTTCGCCGCGTAAAGCCATCCGTCCGGCCCGAAATCCAGGCTGTTGGCCACCGAGTGTGTGTCCTCCAGGCCGAACCCGCGCAGGTGCACTTCGGGATCGCCGTCCGGCACGTCGTCCCCATCCAAGTCCGGATAGAAAAGCAGGTACGGCGGCTGCAGCACCCAGATACCCCCGCCGCCGATCGCCACCGAACTCGTGATGCTCAGGCCGGTGATGACGTCCTTATGCGCGTCATAGATCCCGTCGCCGTCGGTGTCTTCGAACACCGTGATCTTGTCCGCGCCCGGAAAATGATTCGGCGGCGGCTCGGGCACTTTGTCGAACTGGGCGCGGAGATGGTTGTCGTAACGCACCACCTTTAATCCGGCGGGAAACTGGTATTGCAGGTATTGGACCACCCACATCCGGCCGCGGCGGTCGAAGTTGATGTAAAGCGGCTGACCGATCACCGGTTCGGAGGCCACCAATTCGATTTCGAATCCCTCTCGCACCCGGAACTGTTTTACGGCTTCCTCCGCCTGGGTCGGCGCCGAACCGTCTGCCATCGCGCCCCGCCCCGGCCGCGTCCGCATGATCTCCTCGACCTGCGGGTTTCCCGCGGGACCGAGCCAGGCCGTGTCTTGATCCTGCCCGATCGCGGAAGTGAGAGCAAAAACCGCGAGCAGCAGCGACACCAGGCTACTCCTTGAAAGGGGGTTGTTCATGCAAGCATCCCGCTCAGCCTACTTGCCCCTCACCCCCGATGGCAAGGGAGGGATAGCGCCCCTGACCAGTCACGCCGCACCCGTAAAATCGCCATTGTGACACAGGCATCTTGCCTGTGATCTGCTCTTAAAGCGCCAATGGCGCCAAACTCTGCACCCAATTTGAACAAAAATCGCCCCCGCTTGTCGCAAGATAAGATTATAGAGAACAATCCGACACTCACGAAAACCATGAAACCGCACCGAATCCAGCCACTCTCGATCGTCTCCGCATGTGTGCTCGCCGCCGCCGCCGGGCTGTGGAATCCGCTCCACGCTCCGGCGCAGCCGGAAAAGGGAAAATCGCAGCCATCAAACAGGGAGTCCCTCAAGAAAGAGACCCCGAAAAGAGGGCAGGCCAGGTCGCCCGCAAAACCCGAACGGGCCCGCCCCGAGCATCCGCGCCCGCCCATCGGCGCACCGGTCACTTTCCTGGGCGTCGCCGCCGTCGGAATTGAACCCGCCGTCCGCGCCCAGCTCGATCTTCCGGCCGGCACCGGACTCGCCGTCGGTGACGTCGTGAAAAACAGCCCCGCGGACAAAGCCGGGCTCGAGAAGTACGACATCCTCACGAAACTGGACGACCAGATTCTCGTCTCAGGCGAACAATTCCAAACGCTCGTACGCCTAAAGCAACCCGGTGACGCAGTCACGCTGACTCTTTTGCGCGCGGCCAAAGAAAAGACCATCAAGGTAAAGCTGGGTTCCCATCGCTTCCCCGCGGTCCAGACGCCGCCACGCGACTTTCAGTTCGAACCCTGGCGTCCGCGATACGGACCGCCCCCGCCATGGGATCGGGAAACCTGGAGAGACGATTGGAAGGAGTGGGGCGAACATTGGGGTGAAGACATGCAGGAATGGGGCAAAGGCATGCAGCAATGGTGGAAAGAATACGGCAAGGGCTTGGAGAAGAGCCTCCGCGAATACCTCGAGGATCACCTTGGGGATGCGGAAACGTGGGGACCGAAGATGGAGCGGTGGCTCGAAAGAATGGAGGAGCAGCCCCGTGCCTACATGCGCAATTTCGTGAAAGCGCATGCCACCATCATCGACGAGGACGGCAAAGTGGAGATCACGTATAAGGACGGAAAGAAGCATGTCACCGCGACGGACCCGGACGGGGACATCATCTTCGAGGGCTTCTGCGAAACGGATGCCGAACGAAAAAAGGTGCCCGAAGACGTCCTCAAGAAGGTCGACAGCGTGAAATTGGACGTCCGCTTCAATTCGCCGGAGGAGCTCAGGGAAGACTCGCCAAAGCCGAAGAAACCCTCCCCCGCGAAGCGTCCCGGCGCTAATAAGGACACCGCCTAGGGAGTAGTAGCGGCGGCATCCTGCCGCCGTTCCGATCTTGTCCGGCGGCAGGATGCCGCCGCTACTTCCCGTTGGTTCCGAGGCGGAGGCTTCCCTCTCCCGGCTTTCTCTGCAAGTATCGCCGCATGCGCTTCGCGGCAATCCTGGTCCTGTGCCTCAGTCCGCTCTCCTCTTCTTTCGCCCACGACGCCCCGGTCGCCCGATCCGAACCGACTTACGAAATCGCGGTGCCCGCCGACCCCGACCCCGGCGCGCCCTCCCTCCTGCTCCACGTCCTCGATAAAGAAACTGGTACACCCACCCCCGCGCGGTTCACTCTTTCGGTCGACGGAAAACCGTATGTCCCTCCCGCGCTCGACAGGCACGGGATTCGATTCACCTCCATCCACACCGCGAAGAAGCAGCGCGCGACCATTCTTTACGCGTGCGGCACGGGCGCCGTCGCACTGTCGCTTCCCGCCGGCGCCGTGGAGGGAGAAATCGTCGTCACCAAGGGTTACCAATACGCGCCGGCGCGCCTCCCTTTTAAAGTTACCGGTAAACCCGTCTCCCTCGAGCTCACCGCATCGCTGCATCGCTGGGCCAATCTCCGCGACGAAGGATGGGTCGCCGCCGATGAACATCTTCATTACGAACGCTCCGATCCGAAACACGATGCCGACTGGTTCACCATGCTCGCCGCCGACGGCCTCGACCAGGGCTTCTTTATGGTGCTCGACGGCGGAAACCTGCCCGGCGTCTGGGCGGAACAGTTCGCTTACGGGGCGCAGGGCCGCGTCACCCGCGGCGGCCTCCACCTCGTGCCCGGCGAAGAGTACCGCGGCGGCTTCCAGGGCCACAACAACCTCCACGGCATCGCCGAAGTCCTCACGCCCATCACGGTCGGCCGCGGCAAAACCCCGCCCATCTCCCACCACTGGCCCGCCACTCACGACGTGCTGAAGAAAGCGCGCGCCGGAGGCGGCATCGGCGGCCCCGCCCACGGCGGCACTTTCGGCAGAGCCTCCACCGCGGTCCTCGACGCGGTCCTCGGCGCGAGCGAATTCTTCGAGCTCGCCAACACCCACCTCTACGAGCTCCAGCCCTGGTACCGCCTCCTCAACTGCGGCTACCTCCTCCCTCCCGTCGCCGGCACCGACCTTCCCAACTACCCCTTCCGCGACCGCACCCAGCCCTTCTTCGGAGAAACGCGCACCCACGTCCGCGTCGACGACCCCGCCACCGCCAATTTTGAAGCGTGGAAAAGTGGCCTCCGCGCCGGCCGCACTTTCATTACAAGCGGCCCCCTCCTCTCCCTCACCATCGACGGCAAAACGCTCGGTGACGCCCTCCGCTTACCCGCCTCCGGCGACAAGATCGAGCTCGTCGCCGAGCTCGCGAGCCCGGAGCCTCTCACCGCTCTCGAGCTCGTCTGGAACGGGAACCCCATCCCCTTCGAAGTCGAAAAATCCCGCGACGTCGACGGCGTCCACCGCTGGACCATCCGCGAAGAGATGACGCTCTACCGCAGCAGCTGGTTCGCCGCCCGCGGCGTCGGGGCGCGCAAGAACGTCCTCTGGGCGAGGAGCGGAATCCTGCAGCGCAC
>JAHEJT010000120.1 GCA_024638765.1 Verrucomicrobiales bacterium | reverse complement strand
AAAAAAGTGAGAATGTTGCCCTGAATTGCCCCAAATTGAACGCCAATCTCGCATTGGCAAGAACTGTCCGGAAAACGAAAAACCCCCGATTTCTCAGGGGTTTTTCTCAAGTAAATTGGTTGCGGGGGCAGGATTTGAACCTACGACCTTCAGGTTATGAGCCTGACGAGCTACCGGGCTGCTCCACCCCGCGGTCTGATGGGGTGGAATATGCAAGGGGCACCAGACCGATGCAAGCAGAATTACGGCCCGCCACGCAGAACCCCGTGGAACGCGTCACCCCGCGAGAAGGTCCGCCTGATAGCTCTCGCCACAACTAGGGTTCTGTGCTTCATTCCGGCAGACCGCATGGATGATCCCATCTCCGATCTCCCCTCTCCCCCATCCTCGATCTTCCTCCTTTCATCTTCGATCCCCTCATCCATGGAAATCACCGTCAACGGCGAAGTCATCCCCGATCAAGTCATTAATCAGGAGAAGGAGCGGCTCCACATGGAACCCGATAGCCCTCCCTACGACCAACTCGACGGAATCGTGCAGGACAACCTCATCGCCCGCACCCTCATCCGCCAGGGAGCGGCGCAAGCCGAGATCGCGATCCCGAAAGAAGACATCGACGAGGCCCTTGCGGACATGATCGAGGAGGCGGGAGGTGAAGATCGTTTCTACAGTCGCTACGGAATTACCGTGGAACAGGAAGCAACGGTCCGGGATGAAATCGAACTGACCCTCAAGATAGAACGGTTCCTCGCCAATATCACCGGGCAGAGCGAAGAGCCCACCGCCGAGGAAATCCAATCCTTCTATCAGGAGCATCGGGATGGACTCAAGCAACCGGAAGAAGCGGAAGCCTCCCACATCGTGAAGAACGTCTGTTGCGAGGACGAAGCGCCGCAAACCTATGAGGAGATGCGCTCCATTCGGAGGCAACTTCTCGAAGGAGCCGATTTTCTAGAACTCGCCGACCAACATTCCATGGGCGACGAGCGTGGCGGTTACCTCGGCCGCTTCAGTCGCGGCAACATGCTCCCCGAATTTGAAGCGATCGCTTTTTCCATGAACCCCGGCGAGATTTCCCCCATCTTCGCCACCCAATTCGGGTATCACATCGTCAAGGTCACCGATCGCACGGAGGAAAAATCATTGGATCTCGAGGAAGCCACCCCGGCCATCCGGGAGGAACTTTCCAAGAGGAAAAAGGAAGCGCTGGTCGAGGAGTGGGTCGAAAAGGCGAAGGCTGAAGCCGAGATTTCCGTCAACGCCGGGTAAAAGGACTCTCTCTGCCAAGCGGCCTATTCCTCGAGAAGCGCGTTGAAGAGTTGTTCCAGCCGCTGCTTCTCGTTGGTGCTCAAGGTCCGTCCCGACGAGGCGTCGATGCGACCGCCCGACGCGGATACTTTGCTTGGAATGGACCGCTGCGGCGCGCCGCCCGCGACGGCGGCGGCCGGTCGAGGCGCCAGTCGCGCTCCTAAATTTTCTGTGGGGAGTTCCAGTGTGCCCCCGGGCAAAACTTCCGTATAACAAAAACCCGCCCGAGCCACACCGAATGCTCCGGGTTTACCTCCCGGAAAACCGATGAGCAGGGCCTCGGGAAGTCCCAGTTGCAATCCCCCGGAAAGAGTGGACTCCGAGCCCACCCTCACCTCGCCCGAGAGCTTGATGAGGCCCGGCGTCGCCGCTTCGATTTCTCCAATGGTCAAACCTTCGGCGTCGCGGGTAACCCGGCATTTCAAGCCATCTTCGAATTCCACCCGCCGGAACCGCGACTCCTTGGAAAGTGAAGCTAAATCGTCCCACAGCTTCAGACCCCTCATCCACGCGCCGTCGATTCGAAGCAGCCCTCGCCAATCGGTCTGGGGATGGGCGCTGGAAAACTCCCGCAGCACGCGGACATCGCCATGCACGGAGCCCCCGATTCGCTCTTTCCATACCGGATCCAGAAAAAAAGTCAGTCCGAGGTCCTCAAGCACCAGATCCAATTCCGCGCGCGCCTCCGCCCCCGGCAGCAACAACCCGCTGAAGAAAATCTTGGACAATCGTTTCTCAGGCTTCAGTTCCTCGAGCACCATCTCGCCCTTCTCAATCTGAATCTTGCCGCCTTCCCACCGGAGCTTTGCCTCGCGGAAATCGAAAACATTTCCCCGCGCCAACCGAGCCTCCCCTCCCATCAGGTGCAACACGATATCATCGGAAAACTCGCCTCCGAAAATTCGACTGCCTTTGAGACTCTGCTCGGCGCCATCCCTCTCACTTCCCCAAAAGAGATTAAAATCCCTGACCTGCAAGGATTCGATCCCCCACGAACCCGGGCGGTTGCTGAGACCGAGACCGGCTGACAGCACCTTGGCGCGTGGGAATACCGTGGAAAAATCCTTTTCACCTGCTTCGGCCGCGCCGTGGAGACGAAGCTCGCCTTCCTGCACCGTCAACGATTGCACCTTCCAATCCCCGCCCAGGAACGATGAGTAAGAAAGCTGCGCACGCACTCGGCGCAGGTCCGCGGATTGGACAATACCCTCTCCCTTTCCTGCCACCGTAACTTTCAGGGCGGATAATACCCGGCCCTGCAACTGCAACTGACCGACGTCCACTTCCGCGTTTAGAAGCTCCGACAAATGGCCGTTGAGCGCTTGCCGGAACTCCTCGCTCTGACAGCGGACTTTGTTCCAGAGTACCCCGAGAAAAAACGCCACCAGGAGTGGCAACCCCGTCCCGAAGAGCACGCCCAGCAGCAGCGTCGCCTTGCGCTCGCGCTGTTTCTTCGGCTGATAAGAGCGTCGCTTCCGCTTTCTTCCGGAACGCCCGGTCCCAGACGTCCGCGGTGTGCGGATCTGGTCAATCATGTCCTCGTGCGTATATGGCTGACGCGAAGCGGGATCTTCGAACTCTGGAGTTTCTGGCATTCGATTTCTCTACTGAGCCGGATCAGCCAGGCGCGCAAGCACCTTGCCGATGCCCCCGGGTTTCCATGGTGAGGTTACCGGCCGCCGACAGACAGATCGTTGACGGGGCGACCGGCCGGATCGATGATCCGCACGGAGACAAAGATCACAATCGCCCGCATATCCACCTCCTTGGCGCGGTTTTGGAAGAACCGGCCCACCACCGGCAAACTGCCGAAGATCGGCGTCTTGTCTTCACGCCCGGTTCTCGTCGACTCGAGCAATCCCCCGATCACCACGGTCTGCCCGTCCCAGACTTGGACGCTGGTGCTCTCCTTGATGATCTGGAACACCGGCATCAGGATCGTATTCGGTGTCACTTCACGCGGCGGCCCCCCACCGAAAGCAGTTGTGATAGGAGTGCCGTAATTGATGAAACCCAGGAACTCGGAAATCTCCGGGGTTAAATTGAGGTCGACGGTGAATTTATCCGGCCCGATGATCGGCTCCACATCCAGGATATTTCCCACTTCGCGAGTCTCAAAATTGGTCGGCGTCGAAGGCGTCGCCGGCGTCGTCTCCGAGACAAGGGGGAGATCTACGTCCGCATCCCCGGCGTCATCATCGGCGCCGGCAACGAATCCCCCGGAGGGCAATTCGGGTGGGTCATATTCTGTCGGATAAATGAACTCGCGCACGGATTTGATTTGCGCCAGCTGCCCGCTGCGCACCACCGTCGAGGGCACCGAAAGTATATCCACCCCCTTCTGCTGACTTAAGGCTCGCATCACGACCTGGAACTCCGGGTCCGTAAAGGCGCCACCCACCGAGAGGACGCCCGGCGCGCGCCGCGAACGCGTCGCGGTCCGCGTGGGGTTCCCGATCAATTCCTCCAGCGGGTCCCCCCCAAGTCCGGCATCCCCGCTCCGGTTCCCGTAAGTGACCGGAAATCGCCCCAGCGGCAACGTGCTTCCGGGCGCCACGAAGGGAAAATCACTCGGCAAGTCACCTACCTGGGTGGACGGCGTCGTCGCTCCGAAAGTTCCTCCCGCGCCGAAAACGCGATCCGACCCCGGAATGTTGAATTGATCCAGCAACCAGTCGAAACCGATTTCGTTCAACTGTCTCTCCAGGACATCCATGACCCGGACCTTGACCAGCACCTGAAGCGGCACCTCCACTTGGCTGGCATCCACGATGGCTTCAATCAGCTCCACGTTTGAGAGCGTGTTCCGCACCAGCAAGGTGCTCGTCGCCGGGATGAACTGCGCCATCGAGCCCGGAGGAAACACCACGCCATTGTTCTCGAGAAACTGCCGGGCGGTCAGCTTGGGCGCCAACGCGCTCGAGTCCTCCTCGCCGGCCGGCGCGAAGGGATCGATTACATCCGCTTTCGCTTCCATCGATCCCCCCACCAGAAATGTCGGCGGCACCCGGTAACTCCGCGTTACCAGCGTTTCTGAAACGTCACTCAAGGGCACCAGGGAAACGGCATAGGGCTCCACCCGCACCTTCAGCCCCGCTTGCTGCGTCACGTATCGCAGGATCTCCGATAGAGGCACATTACTCAGTTTCAGAGTGATGCGGGAGTTGGCAACCGCTTCGTCCGGGGCCTTGACGATTAAGCCCAGCCCTCTTTTGGCCGGGTTGGGTTCCATGGTATCCAACTCCGCGCTTCGCGCCGTCAGAAATTCCATCACATCGCGCAAGCTCGTATCGCTGAACTCCACGCTGGGAAACACGATGGTATCCATCTTGACCCGAAGATTATGCGAGAGATCGCCCGCTTTGCGGCCCGGGCCCGGCATCTCTCCCGGCTCTCCCAAGGATGCGACCGTCTCCGTCGGCACGACGGTTGCCCATTGCTCCATCAAATCGGCCACGGCCTTGCCGCGCGTCTGATCGTAAGCGGATCCCGCGTACTCCGCGGCCAGACGATCGATCCGCTCCAGCCCCATCCGCGCCGCCACGTTGTAACTGTCATAAGCCAGGACCTGCGCGTAATGCAGGCTGGCCTCGTCGAATTCACCCATCCCGACAAGAGCGTTCGCGCGCCGTAACAAATCTTCCACCTTGGCAACTTTGGCGACGTGCTCGGGCGTCAGCGCCTCATTATGATAATCTTCGCGGGCAAGATTTACCAGCATCCGGCGCGCCACCTCCGATTGCGACCCCACCTCGGGTTCCAGCAGCGCTTTCAGCACCGCCCCTGCCTCTTCGAATTCCGCCCCCTCGATCAACTTGTCGGCTTCTTCAACCGCCGCACGCTCATACTTCGCCAACGCCAGCTTCCGGTAATCCGCGAACATCGGATAATCCCGGAGCTTCAACACCGCCGCGCGATATTGCGCCACGGCACCGGAAAGCTCTCCCTCGGATAAAAGCAGATCTCCTTCGCGAATCAGCGTTTCTCCCTCACCAATGTCCCTCTGGCGGCGGGCAATCTCCTGCTCGGCGGCATCCGCCACCCGCGATTCCACCCCGGCTCCTCCCTGGGCTTTCAACCACCAGGTCCCGCTGGTGAGCACCCCGAATCCGATCACCACGGAAATAGCCACGAGCCAGGGCACGCTCGATAGCAGCCGAGTGCGCGGCGCGAAGTGATCCGGCGCCCCTTTCGGGGCCCTTTGCTTCCATTTCCGGGGTGACATCTTCGGAGTGTGGGCGGAGGGGGAGGTTAACGGCTATCCAAACCGAAGACAACACCGAAAGACTCGCCGCGCCGCGCCCTGTGCGGCCACTCTCCCTGGATCGGGAACACCCGGCCAACCCCTTGAATACGGGCGACTAAAAGGAGATTGGGGACCCCGATTCGCCCCCTCCCTCAAGCCCCTCCTCAGCCCCTCGTGCGGCGTCCCCGGCAGCGCGTGCCCGGCGCAGGGGGCATGCCCCCCTCGGAGAGGGGAAACTCCAGCTGCTTTTCCCGCGGCTCCGAGTTTCGATGCACTCCGTTCCCGCGTATCAAGGATCGGAAACGCTTTCCCGCCCGCGACAGCTCTTCCTTCCACTTCGCTCCCATAGATAGATCAAAAAAAGGCTCAAAAAGACTCTAAAACCGCTCACCTTGCGCCGCCTCCGGCGGGGTCGCCAGGATTCTGTTCATTTGAACAGTATAGCCCCCAGCCCGCCCTTGGCAACGATTTTCCGCAGGCCGATTTCTGTTTTCTTCCCCTATCGCCTCTGCAAAGGTTCTGCGCTCTGTCCCTTACCCGCCGCCCGTGCCTCCCACGAATCCCGAGCCCCTTTCCCACCCCGGAAACCTCCGGCTCTTCCTCCTTTTCCGGGTCTTTTTCAACGCCCGCTATTACTACCCGGTTTACGCGATTCTCTTCCTCGATTTTGGCCTCAGCGTGGAACAGTTCGCCGTCCTGAATTTCGCCTGGGCCCTGACTATCGTCCTCCTGGAAGTGCCCTCAGGCGCCCTCGCCGACCAGTTAGGAAGGAAAGCGCTGATCGTCACCGCCGCGATCCTCATGATCCTGGAAATGCTCGTCATCGTGGTCACTCCCGTGGGCGCCGGTAGTCTCGTCTTTACCATGTTCCTCGCGAACCGAATTCTCAGCGGCGCCGCAGAGGCCGCGGCCAGCGGCGCGGACGAAGCGCTCGCTTACGATTCCATCCCGGAGGACGAACGAGAATCCACCTGGCCGAAACTGATGGCCAAGCTCATGCGCTGGCAGTCCGTCGGCTTCATCGTCGTTACCATCGTCGGCGCCGGGATTTATGACGTCGACGTCGTCAATTCCATCCTCGCAAGACTCGGTTCGGCGATCACTTTGGATCAGGCCACCACCTTGAAGTTCCCGCTCATCCTGACCCTGCTCCACGGCGTGGTTACCCTGGGAATCACGCTCCGCATGCGGGAGCCTGGGCACGACTCCCCGCCCTTGGCCGGTGAAGGCAATCCGCTGATCCGGAGCTTTAAGAACACGCTGGTCGCCGGCGGCTGGATCTTGAAAACGCCGGCGGCCTTCGCCCTGATCCTCATCGGCCTCTTTTACGACAGCATCATCCGTCTCTTTTACACGATTAACAGCAGTTACTACCGCCTCCTTCAGATCGACGAAGCCTGGTTCGGAATCATTGGCGCAGTGGCTTCCGTCATCGGTATCCTCTCCGCGTATCTCGTCGAACGCCTGGCCACGCGCCGCACCCCCGGCGCGAACTTCCGACTCGTAACCCTCCTCGTCCTCACAGGTCTCATTGGCCTGGCTTTCCCGATTCCAGTTTACGGCGTCATCCTCGTGGCCCCCTTCTGGATCGCCATGCGCTACCTGCATTTCTTTGTGTCACACTACCTTAACAAAGTCACCGATTCCCGCCATCGCGCCACCGTCCTCAGTTTCAAAGGGCTGAGCATGAATCTGGCTTACGGACTCATCACCCTGCTTTTCGGCCTGCATACCAATGTGCTTAAGAAACGCGCCGGCGACACCGCCATTTCCCGGGAAGGCATCCTTGCACAGGACGATCCCGATCTGCTCGCCCTCGCGCTCTCCCTGCAATGGTGGCCGGTGTATTTTGCGGCCGTCGCCGCCGGCCTGGCCCTTTTCATCCGCCTTCACTACCGGTGTTCCATCACCGGACTCATTGCAAAGGAGGCCCCGGTGTGAGTTGGCCTCCCGGGTAAGAAGTTGAATCTTAAACCCAGCCTTGATCCGGGCATCGCAAGGCTCTGCCAAACCGCTTCGCAGATGCACTGCGGAGCACTGGCGCGGTCAAGTAGCACAAAAAGGCGGTCCACCAGGCGCCGCGCACCTCCCCTATTCCGCTAAATCGCCCTGTTTTTCCCCAGAGACGTTCTCGTCCTTCCAACCCTTCTCTTTCTCGCCGCCCTGGTCTTCCTCCCAGTAGAGCGCGTCTTCGAATTCGCCTAAGATCTTGAATCCGTTGGACATGAAGGCGCCGAGATCTTCCGGCCGCCGCAACTGGTCGGGACGGTAAAAAAGAATATGTGAATTCTGCACCTCCAGAGCCAGACCGCGATGCAGAGTAAATCTCTCGAGGATGTCCTCGTGTTCCAACACCTTTCGTACCGCTGCCGAGTCGATTCCCTTGATAATGTATCCCTTGGCAAGCTCGGGCTCGGTCGCACTGAAGTCGATGTCATGGAACCCGAGATTTTCGGGGAATTCAAAAGGTGTCTCCACGGGATGTATGCAGAATGTCGGCAGCACAAGTTCTTTCGATTCCATCAGAATCACCGTCTGCATCATTTCACGACTTCCCTGCGCTTTGGATGTCTTATATCGCAAGTCGAGGATCGTGGTGACGACTCCATGCAGCTCACCGTGCATGATGTTCATAATCCTGCGGGATCCGCCCTGCTTCATCAGCGCAAAATCAAAAAACACCTTGGGCAGAATAGACTTGTTCTTGTCGTAGGACTGAAGACCCAGCTTGTTCGCGACCGCATCCAGAAAGAAAACTCGCAGCTTTTCCCGGCGGCCCGCAATCACGACAATAAGCAGCAGGATCGCAAACACGATCAGGCCGACGAAAATATAAGGGACCAATTCGCTATCCATCCTGCCGTAACTTCCTTTTCGGAACCGGCATTACTTTCCGTCCCACCCCCGGAATTTCAAGAATTACTTTGGATAGCTAGGCCTTTGCAGTCCGGTTTCATGCGCCCGCCTGCGTCCGCGATCCTCCGAAATCTTCCCGCATGAGTCCGACCGGCGCAGGCGCGTCTCCCATCTCCCCTCGGTTCGCCTTTCTCCGGATTCGTTTTCCCCTGTAACGACCCACCTGCAGGGTGCTTGAGACAGTCCTCACCGGAACCCGTCCCATCCCCTCTCGGCCAGGGGAAAAATCCAGCCGAGGCGTCAACTTTCCCGCACGCGCGCTCCGGACTCCTTCTGCCCCTCTCTTCGAGCGATCCCCGCGATGCCGCCTCTGAGACGTAACTATCTTATTATGAATGAGTAAGGCGGATTCAAGGCGAAATGTTAATAATAACGAAAATTATTGAAATTATAATAAATCTCCTTTATTTTAAATGGATTATCACCATTTTCAATCCGGCACCCTATCTTGCCATGCATCACCGTCCAATTTCCATCTCCTGCACCGCGTTCCTCGCGGTCGTCTTTTCCTTGTCCACCGCCCATGCCCAGCGCTCGCCTTCGGAACTCGCGGACCTCCCCCTCGAAAGGCTCCTCGGGCTCTCCACCACCAGCGCTTCGAGCTTCACTCAGCCCGGCCCGGAAGGTCCCGCGGTCTCCGAACTCCCGGCGCTCTCCCGCTTCGCCCTCTCCTATCATTACAAGCAACGACAGTTCGAGGGATACCGTGACGGCACCACGGAGGTCTCCTTCCGCGAGGTCCTTGAAATCTTCCCCGTCCTTCCCACTGAAATCACTCAGGAAGCGCACATCTTCCAGACACATTACCGGCACTCGGACAAATTGGGCCTCACTCTCGGCATCCCGTACATCCTGCAATCGACCGCGCACATCCGCAGGGCAGGTGCGCCCTTCACCCTGGAGTCGGAGGATTTTGGCGACCTCTCCCTTTACCTCGGATACACCGCCTTCCAGCGAGGCACAAACCGCACCATCTTGAATCTTGGCGCCGGCTTCCCCACCGGGTCGATCGACGAAAAAGGCGATACCCCGCGAGGACCCAACACCCAGCTGCCTTACGCCATGCAGACCGGCTCGGGCACTTACGACCTTCGGCCCGGCATCATCCATACCAAGGCACTCGGCCCCTTCGCCCTCGGCGCAGCCGTCAACGGCGTCATCCGGCTCGGCAAGAACGATCGCGATTACCGCCTGGGCGACAGTATCACGGCTGCGGTCTGGGCGGGATATCGCGTCGCGCCCTGGGCGGATGTCAGCGTGAGATTCGAAGGCGAGTGCTGGGGCAGTATCGAGGGACAGGATCCCGACGTGAATCCGGCCATCGCGCCGGTTGCCGATCCCGATCTTTACGGCGGCTGTCGCATCGATACCGGCCTGGGCTTGAAACTCTATCATCCTGCCTCGGTTTACCGCGACAGGTTCGTGGAAATTGCCTTCCAGACGCCGATCTGGCAAGACCTCAACGGGCCCCAAACGGAAAAGCGATGGGAGTTCACGGTGGGAGCCGGGTTCTCATTCTAGAGAGGCGGACGGTGGTCTTGATTGGATAATGGCGCTCCCTCACGAGAATCTGCGGGCCACGTTATTGGGAAGGATTCTTCCCTTGCTGCTGCTTGCCGCCCTCTTTCCCGGGGCGGTTTTTTCCCCGCCGTTCTCTGCAAAGGCGCAGAGCATCGAATCGAAGTACCATATGATTGCGGCCATGACGTTCAGCGCCGCCAAATTTATTGAATGGCCCGGGCAGCGCATCCACGCCAAGGACCAGCCCTTCTTCACCATCGGGGTGAATGGGAGCGACCTTTGTAAAACCGCTTTCTCAAGCCTGGAAGGAAAGTCCCTCAAGGGTAAAGCCGTCCGCGTCATCGAAGTCCATCCCGATATGGATTACCGGGACCTTCAACGGTGCCAGATCATTTTCAGTGACCATAAGAAAGATGCTCCCTTACTCCTCTCCATGACGAGCGAGGGTGCAGTCCTCACCGTCAGTAACCTTTCCGGATTCGCCAAGGCCCAAGGCTGCGTCCAGTTCTCCCCTATCGGCGACCGGCTTGTCTTTGACATCAATCTGGAAAAATTGCGGGCCGCCGACCTTGGAGTAAACACCAGCCTGCTCCAACTCGCCAGACAGGTCTACCGCTAGAGGGTCTTCATGAAATTCAAGGACATCGCGCTCCGGCACAAGCTGATGCTGACCTTTACCCTGTTTCTGGTCTGCACCTTTGTGATCGGATTTTTCGCCACTCTGAGCCTCAAGCTCATGAACTCCCGCCGGGAGATGCTCAAGCAGTTCGAGATCACCGCCGCGCTCACTGCCGACCGCGTGGCCGCTTCTCTGACTTTCGATCAGCCGTCCGAAGCCACCGACGCGCTCAAACACCTCGCCGCGGATCCCAACATCCGCAACGTCACCATCTTCAAATCCGGGAACAAATACTTTGCCGATTACCAGCGGCCGGGAGCACCCCGCATCTTCGTCCCGGATATCTATCAGATCGTCGACCAATCGGGTTCGCATGACGAAGATAATCCCGATGGCCGCTTCGCCACCCGCCACCGGTTCGGCAAAGATTCCCTGGAGGTCGTCACCCCCATCGTCGTAGACGGCGAAGTCACCGGAAAAGTCTACATCAGTTCCGACCTCAGCGCCATCCGCACCGAACGCGACCGGACTATCCTGCTCGGATTCGCCATCAACATACCCTGTGTCCTTCTCTCCCTGCTGCTCCTGCGGCGCACTCTGGTTGCCATTTCCAAGCCGATCACGACCCTGGCTTCCACGGCCGCCGACGTCGCAACCAAGCGGGATTACAGTCTCCGCGCTCCCAAGTTTAACGATGACGAACTCGGGCAACTCGCCGACGGCTTCAATCGGATGCTGGCCACCATCGAACGACAGAACGAAACTCTCAGCAGACAACACGCCAAACTGGCCCGCGCCACCCGCATGGAATCCCTGGGCATGCTCGCGGGCGGAGTGGCCCACGACCTCAACAATATCCTCGGACCCATGGTCGCCTTCCCCGACCTCATCGCAGACCGCCTCGAAGAAGGCGACCGCACCCGCGAAGAAATCCTCATGATCGGCAAGTCCGCCCGCCGCGCCAGCGTCGTCATCCAGGATCTACTCTCCCTCGCCCGCCGCGGCAACTACCATCTCCAATTCATCAGCCTCAATGATCTCCTCAAGGAATGCATGGAAAGCCCTTCCTTCCGCCTCCGCACCCAGGACCACCCCGGCGTCCGAGTTGAATCCGATCTCCCGGATAACCTGCCGCCCATCTCGGGATCGGAATCCCACCTCACCCAGGCCATTCTCAATCTTATGATCAACGGCCTCGAAGCCATGGGTAACGCAGGCTCTCTTACCGTTTCCACCAGGCTCGAAGAAGTCGTTACTTCCCCCACCGGATCATTCGAAAAGATTGAACCCCGCGATTATGTCGTCATGAGCATCGCCGATACCGGGCCCGGCATTAAGGAATCGGACCTCGACCACATTTTCGAGCCCTTCTACTCCAGCAAGAAAATGGGCTCGAAGAGCGGCAGCGGACTTGGCCTCGCCGTGGTCTACGGCGTCATCAAGGATCACAACGCCCAAATTGACGTCAAGAGCGCCGTCGGCATGGGGACCACCTTTGAAATCTATTTCGAACCTCAGCACGCAGCGATTATCACCGAGGAAGCAAAACCCGTCGCCTCGGGTGGAAGCGAACGCATCCTCGTCGTGGACGATTACGAGCAGCAGCGAATCCTTACCGAACGCATCCTCCAGCAGCAGGGATACAGCACTTCGGGCGCCAGGGGCGGGCGAGAGGCCGTCCATCTGCTGCAGAGGGAACACTACGACCTCATCGTGCTGGACATGATCATGGAGGAAGGATTCGACGGTCTGGATACCTACCGCGAGTGCATCAAGTTCAAACCCGGCCTCAAGTGTATCATCGCGACCGGGTTTTCGGAGAACAGCCGCGTCAAGGAAGCCCTCTCACTGGGTGCCAGTCAGTGCCTCCACAAACCCTACACGCCCACCGCTCTCGGCAAGGCCGTGCGTGAAGCCCTCGACGGGACCAGTCAGAGTCAACCGGCACCGGTCCCCGCGTGACAAGAAGAGTAGATTCGAGCTCCCGCGCGAAACCCGTGTGCGAGGATCCCCACTGCCAGCTCAGCGAGCCCGACGGCGGCCAAACCCCAACAGCCCGCAGCCGCCGAGAAGCAGAAGCGCACTCGCAGGTTCAGGGATGATCATAACCGCATTTTGAAAGTCAAGAGGATCAACCGATCCGCCGATTGTGGTCGTCGCGGCAATAATCGAAACGGTGCCGCCTGGTGGGAAAAAGAACCCGTCAGTTCCTCCGCTAGGGCCGGCGATGTCGCGGCGATACTTCCCCCAGCGGTCAGCGCCACCACTGATGTTGCTGGTGCCATCGGGAAACCAATAGAGTTGTATCTGCTCCCCGCCGGCAATGGCGGGCGCATTTGTGAGATCGACAGTGTTGTACTGGGTGGCACCGGCGAAACTCTTGACGAAACCATTGGCTCCGCCAATGTCCATCACGGTCCCATAGTTGAACATGACAACGTCATCAGCGCCGATCTTAGTATCAATCGGAGCGGCGTGGGTGCCATCGAGCAGGGAAGGCATGGCATCCGCCTGAAACCCATCCCCCAGCACGTCGATCAGGATGAATCCCGTCGTCCCCAACGGAAAAGCAGTGTTATCTCCCCCAATCTGGGTGGAAAGATTAAAGGTATATCCAAAACTGACGGCCTGGCCCATCAGGAGGATCAGGCTACAGAAAGTGAGAAATTTTGCTAAAACTGGTCTCTTTCTTGACATTCCGTAACATTGTTGAGATTCGCCGACCCCCAGTCTAGCAGAAAATTCGGGAATTTTCGGCCATCCAGGCCGGCGCACCTCCGGAATGGTAGGGGTCCGCGCCGGCCAAGTCTCGCTCAGGGGAGGCAAAAGGAACTCCGGGGGCCATCACCCCTCTTGAGGACGATCCAAGTATCAGGGGTGTGCGATACCCGGTGGGGGGGGAGCCCTCCACGACACGGCAAAAATCACCCGAAATGCGGGGCCGCAGCCGCCTGGGCCTGCCCCTTCCTCAACGGCCGGTCAATAGTTGGGGGTATTGCTCAGAAACCTTGTGGCCCCGTCGGCCGTTTTTGCCTTGCGGATCTGGATGGCCGCCCCTCCGGGCAGCACATCGGTATCCGCCACGGGATTGCCCGCAAGAAGCCCTTCATCACGGTACCACACGCCCAAATACTTATAATAAATGGAACTGGCCGGCTTATTGAAGCCCACGATGGTGTTATCGTAGACGAATAATTCATCCCGGCGGCCGAGGGGGAAATGGCTGGTGCTTTGGACAAAACTGGTGTCGTCCACGCCCAATTCTGTAAGCGCTAGCGACACCGGCCGAATCAGCCCCAGCGGATTGTCCTGCTTCAGAACGGTATCCGTCGACAGCCCGATCACCACGTCCTCCGTGACGACATGGCCCAGGGGCACAAACTCCGTCGCCGGGTCTGCGGAGCGATTGCGGACGATGATGCTGGCGTCCGGATTCAGCTTGTCATCCCCCGCCGGGCTGAATCCGTCGGAAACCTCCACCCAGCCTTCATTCCCGCCGGAACCCACCGCCTTGAGGATGTAGATGTTCGACTCGGCCCGATTGGGTCCGGTGCCCATGGTGTCGGGAAAAAGCAGCTGGCTTCTCTGCTGCAAAGGAAATTCTCCGATCGATTCCGTGAAAGTCGTTTGTTGTCCCTGCGGAAAAAGGATATCCAGGGTCCAAAACTTCACCAGCTTGAAGGTATCTCCCTCGACGCAGCCGGTGGGATTGTCGCCGTTGAGATGGATGTCCAGACTGGAGGCGGCGTTCCCCGTCACCTCGTACCAAAACCCACTCTTCACGCCCGAGGTGAACCGGACATAATGACTGCCTGCGAACTCGTCGGTGGTCCACCCGGGAGTTCCATTCGCGCTGATTGTCAACTCCTCGCCTGCTGGCGCACCGGGAGTTGCGGCCAGGGCCCCGCGAAAATCGGGCGGGCAGGTGAACGGGATGCCGAGGCGCGTGTCCGATCCCGCGGGACAGGTCACCGTCACGAAGCCGACCGGATTCGTGGCCGTCTCTTCAGGTGGCGCCACTCCTGCTGGTGCCTGGAGTGCTCCGCTGTGCAGAATCGCCACGGAGGCGGAAATAGAAAGGAAGATCCGAGTTTTCATAGTTCAGTCCTTGGGGGAGGAATCGTTGAGGTGAGTTTCGCTGTGCTGCAAGGCCTAATCTAGCACCCATAATCGCCGATTGTCTCCCGTTTATTTCCCTTTTTTCAGAATTCCGGCCGCACCCGGCAAACGCCCCAGCAATGACTTAACCCATTGAACATCAGTTTTTTAGCGCAATTCAATCCGCTTTCCTCGCGACCCCCGGGCTGCGAATCGAACATGCACCTACATAGTATCTACGATCGGGGGCCCCCAATCGTGCACCAGGTGCCCCGCAAAAGTTGCGCCATTCCGGCCGTCGCCTGCCCGCCTGCCCGGATTCGCACGGGTCCTGTGACTGCAAAAAACGCCCGTTGCTTTTGCCACCACCCTCATCGATACTGACGGCCGGCTGTTTGCGACCACCGTCCGATCGGCGCCCGCCAACTACGCGCGATTAGCTCAGGGGTAGAGCACATGCTTCACACGCATGGGGTCGTTGGTTCAAATCCAACATCGCGCACCATCCTTCGCTTTCGCTTCGCGCAAGCTACGGATGGCAGGCCATCCTCCACTTTCTACGCCTTCCGCGTTCCGCCTTCCCCCCTTCCCAAATCCAATTAACCACTCACCACTCATGACTCAC
>JAHEJT010000119.1 GCA_024638765.1 Verrucomicrobiales bacterium | reverse complement strand
CGGAGCGGGACGCCCTCCCACAAACCCATACCGAGAGGGTCGGCGATGTTGTTGCAGGTCATAACCTTGAGGTATCGGACGGCCCTGGTCTTTCCCATCTCGATGAGTTGGTCGAAAGTCAAAGCGGTGCCCTCTTCCTTTGTCATGGGGTAACGGACGCGGGCGTCACTGTCCGGATCGGCGGAGATCTCCAGTTGCCAGGTGTCGCGACTGAGGCCGGCAGCCGCCCGCTCTTTTGCCGACATCTCCGAGGGCTTCGGTTTGAGGCGCCCCACGTATCGGAAGTCGGCGTCGGCGGTCAGATACTCGAGTTCGGCGATGGCCTTGACCAAGGCCGGGTGGTCGAACATGCCTGCGGCCCAGAGATCGGGAATCGCCAGCCCGGCCGCGCTGCCGGCAGCGAGGCGAAGAAAGTATCGGCGCGTCGTCGCGATATGATCATCGGCGAGGGCCTGGGGAGGTTTCACGAAGTGATTTTGGTGGATCCACCCGGGCTTGGCAAACAGGGAAGGGAGGGGGATTGAAATGCGATTGCGCCCTTTCGCCACGATTTTGTGCCGGGCATGCCCCCTGCTGGCGCCCTGCGGAGGTCACCGGGTATTCACCGGCCAGCTGGAATTATAATCTCCTGCCCTGCCTGCAGCATCCTCGGGTCGCTGATCCCGTTTGCGCGCATGAGTTCGTGGTGATTTATGCCGAAGCGGCGCGCGATCCCGTAAGGAGTATCCCCGGCAACGACGATGTACTTCCTGCCCACCGGGAGGGCCCGGGGAATCAGCTCCGGCGCTCTCGGCGGTGCTGTCGCAGCTGCCGGCGCGGGTGGGGGCGCCGGCCGCAATACCACGGGCGTTACGCGTCTTGCTTCTTCCGCAGGCGCTTTGGGCACTTCCGCCTCCGCCGGTTTTGTCAGCAGGCGATCGACATCTTCGGGAGGAAGCGCTTGAATTTTGTCACCGGGGATCAACAGGATCATTCCCGGGCGCAGACTTTTTCCCTGATCCAGACCGTTGATTGACTCCAACTCCGAAATGCTGACTCCGAGCCGTCGCGCGACCGAAAGCAGGTTGTCCCCTGACCGCACCCGGTAATGTCTGAAGCCCAACCGCGAGGGGTCGTCTACGATCATATCGGGGCGTTGCAGATTCCCTTTTGCGGGTGTCCGGTTCGCGCCTGGCGCTGTTTCCGAGCCGGCATTCGATTTCACCGAATCCCGGGCGATGGCATCGATGGTGCCCTCGACCAGTTTAAAAGCGAGAATTCCGCCCACCGCGACAATATGCAGGATCAACACGATCCAGAACACGCGCAACGGCCTCCCGCCCGGTCCCTCCTCCGAGGGATCGGGGCGGAGGGGGCGATTTCCGGAGAATGCCGAGGACTTGGCCCAGGGCGTCTGGGACTGCGCCTTGCTCCTGCCGTCGCCTCTGGCGTCGCTGCTGTCAGCCTGCTGATTCATAGGTGCGTCATTGCATTGGACGTAAATCCCCTGATTCTGTTCAGTCCCCCTTTGAAAAAAGGAAAAATGTGGGTCACCTGGCCGCGGATGCGGGTGGCTGCACCCGGAAATCCCCGGGAGATCTGCCCGGAGACTGCAGGGAAAGGCTGAATTCCTTATTTTCCACGCCGGAGCTTGCTTTTTGCTTGGAAGCGTCGAGGATGGAGATTCCGACAGGAATCCTGACGCATTCGAGGCACGGGAGGTCATCTAGTGAGTCTTTGCATTCAGAGGTGATCCGAGCCCCGATACACGGGGACGGCATCGAAGCAGCAGGCCTGACGAGAATTCAAGCAGAGATAATGAATACGAAAATGTACGTGGGGAATCTCCCCTTTGAAGCAACTGAACTAGAAATCCGCGACCTATTCACCGCCCATGGGCAGGTGAACGAGGTCGCCGTGGTGATGGACCGGGATACCGGCCGTCCACGTGGATTTGCTTTCGTTACCATGAACGATAAAGAGGGCATGGAAGCGGCGATCCGCGAGCTCGACGGCAAAGAGTGGAACAGCCGCACGCTCACAGTCAACGAAGCGCGTCCGCGCGAAAACCGCCCGAGCTTTTCCGGCGGCGGTGGCGGTGGCGGTGGTGGCGGCTACGGACGTGGCGGTGGCGGCGGCGACCGACGTGGCGGCGGCGGCCGCGGCAAAGGCAGCCGTAAAGGCCAACGCGGCGGCGGGAACAACTGGTAAGCCCAGGCATTACAACTCCCGGTTCCGGCCGGGCAAACAAGAATCTTTGAAGGGGTCGGGAGATTGTTCTCCCGGCCCCTTAATCGTTCATTCCCGAACCACCGGTCGGCTGGGGGTGTCGAATCGGCTTGAATCGCATGACCGTCGCAGGTGTATACTGCGGCGGAGGAGAACATCATGGCTTACGTCGTTACCGAAAAATGCGTCGACTGCAAATACACCAGCTGCGTCGATGTTTGTCCCGTCGAAGCGTTTCATGAACCCCCTGACCGCGTCTTGATCAATCCCGACACCTGCATCGATTGTGACGCTTGTGTTGCCGAATGTCCCGTGGAGGCGATTTTCCGCGATGAAGAGGTGCCCGCGGAGTATCAAGAGTGGATCGCCAAGAATGAAGAAGCGGAGAAGTATCCCGTTCTCTCCGCTTCCAAAGATCCGCTCCTGGGACCTAAGTGTGTCGATCCCAAGGCTGGTTGAGCAAAGACGGTGCTGGTGATGGGCAGCGGGGAAGGGCGAGGGTCCTTCCGCTGCATGTTGCCGGCGCGATGGGAGGCTTATTCCCGGGGCGCGCACCGGGCTCCTGATTTTGCTCGAAGTGAGGCGCCCTCACAGTGGTCTGGAGAAGGCAAGCGGTACCCTCTCGGAAAGAAAAAAGATGCCTCTTGCTTTCCGGGCAGGTAGACTCTTTTTTGGCGGACACGAAGAAGTTATTATGAAGAACACATACCTTCCCCTCGCTATGGTCCTGGCGGCGCTGTTAGTCGCGATCATCGTATCGGGCTGCTCGGAGGAATCGAAGAAACTTCGATTCGCGGAGCGCGCAGACCGCTTCTTTGAAGAGGGTGAGTATGACAAGGCAAAGATCGAGTATCTCAATTTGCTGCGGGAGGATCCGGGGAACGTGACGGCCATTGTGCGCACGGGAATCATGTGGGCGGAGCAGGGTTCGTCGATTCGAGCCTTCCCGTTTCTCCTGAAGGCGCGGGAGCTGGCCCCGGATCAATTTGAGGCCCGCATCAAGTTGGCTTTCGCCTTTCTTTCGGTGGGCCAGATTGGCGAGGCGCGGGCGGAAGCAATTGAGGTGCTCGAGAAGGCGCCGGACCACGAAGAAGCGCTCCTTCTGCTGGCCGACACCACGAGGACGGAGGATGACATCGAGGAACTGGAGGGCCGGCTCGCCGGATGGAAGGACCAGGAATCCTCGGCCTACCACATGGCATCGGCAGCACTCGCTTTGCGCAAAGGAAACAGCGACGGGGCTGAACTCCAGGTCAAGCAGGCGCGGGACGCGGATCCCGGGTCGGTGCGCGCACACCTGGCGCTGGCCAGCATCCATGCTTCGCGTAAAGAGATGGATCTGGCCGCCGAAGAGTTGAGGACCGCCGCCGAGCTGGCGCCTCCCCGATCGATGGCCCGGCTGAGGTATGCGGTGTTTAAGGCGAGCACTGGAGAAAGGGAGGAGGGCAAGGCGATGCTCGAGGAGTTGGTAAAAGAGGTTCCGGATTACTTTCCCGCGTGGTTGCTCCTGGCGCGGCTGGCGTTGGAGGAGGGGAAATACGACGAGTCCTTCGACCATCTCAAGAGCGTTTTCAGTCGTGATCCGAGGCATCACGAGGCTTTATTATTGCAGGCGCAAGGCTTTACGGCGAAGGGAGAAGCCGACCAGGCGCTTGAAGCTCTGGAGCAGCTGGAAGAGACCTTTCCCAAATTGCCGGCGACCCAGTTTGAATTCGGGCGCGCTTATTTGAAAAAGGGCGAGGTCGGGCAGGCTGTGGAAGCGCTGGACCGGGCGGTGTCGCTGAAGCCGGATTTCGCGGAGGCGGCGTTGCTTCTGGCGCAGTTGAATCTGCGCCGGGGCGAGGTGGCGCAGGTGATTTCATCGATGGAGGCTTTTCTCGGAGTGCACCCGCGCAATGTCCAGGCGCCTTTACTGCTGGCCGAGGCTTACCGGGCTGCGGGCCGGCTCTACGATGCGGAGGCGCTCTTTCGCGTCCAGGCCGAAGCGATGCCCGATAGCTTTCGCCCTCAATACCTGTTGGGGATTGTCTTGAGGCAACAGAACAAGGTCGAAGCGGCGCGGAAGGCTTTTGAGAAAGCGGAATCGCTGGCGCCGGATAGTCTCCTGGCGACCCGGCAACTCGTCGAAATGGATCTTCAAGAAAAGGACGTTGCGGCTGCGCATGCGCGGGCGCAGGCCCGGCTGGAGAAGGACCCTGATTCCGCCGCAGCCCACACCCTGCAGGGGAGAATTTACGCTGCCGAGAGAAATTGGGATGCGTCGGAAGCGGCTCTGCAGAAGGCTCTCGATCTCGATGAAAATTACTCGATTGCTTACGACATGTTGATCTCGATGTATGTATCCGCCGGCAAACTACCTGATGCCGCTCGCGAGCTTGAGTCGATTCTCTCGACCAATCCCGAGAACAGGCGGGCCCTGACACTGGCGGCGGCGATTTATGACCAGATGGGTGATCACACCAAGTCCCAGGCGGCTTACGAAAAGCTGCTGGAGGGGGATCCCGATTTTCTCCCTGCCCTGAACAACCTCGCTTACATTTACTCTGAAAAGACAGGTGAGTTGGAGAAGGCGTATGACCTCGCCTCGCGGGCCCGGACGTTGAAACCGGACGAAGCCTCGGTGGCGGATACCCTGGGTTGGATTCTTTACAAGCGCGGCGATTATAAGCAGGCAATGAGCTTGATCCAGGAGAGCGCCGAAAAGATGCCGGATAACCCCGAGATCCAGTTTCATCTTGGCATGGCGAATTACATGATGGGCCGGACGGAAGCGGCCCGAGCATGCCTGAAACAGGCGGTCGATGCGCCGGTCGAATTTCCGGGCAAGGAAGAGGCGAGACGTCAGTTGGCGCAATTGGAAGGGGGCGCCGATAAGTTGGGGGAGCAATCTGTCGAGGAATTGACGGCGATCCTGAAGGAGCGGCCCAATGATCTGGGTGCCAGAATGCGCCTGGGGGCAGTATACGAGGCGGCCGGAGATTTTTCGAAAGCGGTGGAAACCTATGAGGGGGCCTTTCGGGCGAATCCCGCATTGCTCTCCGCTGCGACGGGGCTGGCGCGGCTCTATGCGGGCCCACTGAAGAATAATGAGAAAGCCCTCGAATATTCAAAGAAGGCGAGGGAACTGGCCCAAGACGATCCTGAGGTGATCGCCTTGCAGGGTCGTATTGTTTATCAGAGAGGCGATGTATCCTGGGCATACAGTCTTCTCCAGGATAGCGCCCGGCGCCCGGGTGCCGACCCCGGCCTCTTGAAAGATTTTGCGCGAGCGGCTTACGGCCTCGGAAAGATTTCGGAAAGCCGGCAGGCGATGCAGCGAATCCTGGACGAAGTGCCGGAGAGGTCAGAGGCACAGGAAGCCAAGACCTTTCTCGAGATGATGGCGTTGGCCCGGACCCGGAAGAATTTGGGTGCGGCGGAACCGGAGGTCCAGAAAATCCTTGCGGACGATCCCGGCCACGGGCCGGCGTTGATGGTCCGGGCGGCGATCGAGGAGGAGGGCGGTGAGATCGAGGCAGCCGTGAATACTTACCGGGATATTTTGCAACGGTTTCCCAACTTTGCGCTGGCGCAGAAGGAGCTGGCGTTTCTTTACGCCAAAGACCCGGATCAGTTGGAGGCCGCTTACGAACTGGCGACGAAAGCACGCAGGGTTTTACCCGAGGACGCCGGTTTGGGAATGACGCTCGCAAAGATCAGTTACCTGAGGAAGGAATATGCCTATGCGGTGCAATTGCTGGAAGAGAGCAATCGGAAAGAGCCTCTCGACGCCGAAGGTCTCGGATACCTTGGGCTTGCGCAAATACGCGGCAATCAACGAAGCGAAGGGGCCGGGGTTCTCAAGAAAGCGATTGAGGCCGGACTGGCCGAACCTCTTCTCAGCGAGGCGAAGAAAGCACTGGCGGAGAGCGGGGAAGAGTAAGCGCCCGCGATTCGGTTCGGCTTGGAGTTTTTACAGGGGCGGGCCCGAAGTGTGCCACCTCGGCTACACACGCACTTGGCAGGAAAACCCTGCGCCACTTTTCTTACCGGGCTTTCCAGATCCGGAGGTCGTCGAAATGGGCGCCCTCCCCGGACACGGTAAAGTGGAGGCTCTCCTTGGTGGGATGGGCCAGGCCGGGGGAGCGCAGGTATCCGATCGCCTTGCCGTCGAGGCTGACGCGCATGCGGTCGCCCGCGAGTTCGATGGTCATCGCATACCAGCGGTCCGATTCGATTTTCGTTTTGACGATGGCGGTGCGGCCCTCGATGAGCTTGTCGGCTTCCACCTTGCGCGCGGGGTCCCGGCGCATTTCAAAGATATCGTTGCGCATGATGCCTTCTTTGTCGTCGCCAAGGCGGATCTGGGCCGGCGCGATGGCGACGCGGCAGATATGTCCGGCATGGGAACCCTTAAAATTCTTGTCGTCGAAGACCACGTTAAAGGTCCGCGATCCCGCGAGTTTGAACTTAAAATCGACGACGACGTCTTTCATCGGCAGGTAGACCCGGCCGACCGCGCCGTGATCCTCGCGGGCCTGGTTGCCGACGAGGACACCATCGATCACGGTGAACGCGGGGATGACGGTCTTCCAGTCCGAACCGAGTTCCGAGCGGTCAAAATCGTCGGAGAACAGGAGCTCACCCTTTTCTGCGATGGATCCGGGGTCGTCCGCGGCGGGTGAGAGTGAAGTAGACGCGAGGAGAAGGGCGAAGAGGAATCGTTTCATGGATTTGGATCGAAGGGCAAGGCCGAGATGTTAGCGCGGAATCGGGCCGTGGCAAGACCGGCGTGAAGGAGTGGGCTACCGCCAAAGTTCAATTGTGGATAGCGAAAGCCTGTCGTGGAATTCGAACCGTTCGGGGTCTAAGGGTTCCGGGTAGCCGAAGTCGAAGACTTCAGGAAGTGGGCACGGATCAAGGGCCCGAAGTGTGCCACTTCGGCTACTGCTGCAGGCGCTTCGAAGGGATCGCGCGCCGCACCGCCCACACGCACCAATAGGGGATATTCACGAGAAATACGAGGAGGAGCATTTCATTATACCGAAACGTCAACCTCATGATCACGGAGATCGATTCGTGCATCGCGATGAGCGCCAGTCCGATGCCAAGCGCCCAGAGCCGATTGCGCAGACCCAGTAACGCGAACATTTCCAGGAAAAAGCCGCTGCCGAAAAGCGCCGTGGCCGCGAGGGGATGATTCAGCAGCCAGACTGCCATCGAGACTTCGCTGTCAGCCTTGGGATCGAGGTATTTATAGTATTCCGAGCGATGGGACTTGATGAGTTCGATGCAGATGTAGCGCGCATTCCAAATCCAGAGGCCGTAAGTCTTGATCATCTTGGTGACGACCGAAATAACGTAGGTGGCCAGGATGACGCCTTGGCAATAATAAAGCATATAACTTCCGAGGCTGATGCCTGGGGCGAACTCCCACTTCCGCTTGTGTTTCCACTCCCAGACGCGCAGATACCAGACGACAAGGGTCTGTGCGAGCAGGGTTAGAGTCACAATCTGAAGTCCATGATGCGTGAATCCCTGGGAGTTCGCATAGGTGCGCACGAGTGTGCTGCACAACGTGAGCACGGGTAGAGACGCCAGGAGACCGAACCCCGAAACGTAGACCAGGCAGGTGATGCCCACGATGATCTTCATCGTTTCGTAGGCATTTTCGTGGTTGAGAAATGTCAGGGAGACGAACCTGGCGATGCCCGTGGGGCGCGGTTGCGAGTCATAGACGTAAGGATGCCAGTCGAGAAACGTATGGTAGACGGCGCCCGCGAAGAGCAGGCGCAGGATAAACCATTCCCACTTGGATACGCGCACCGGCACGAACCAACCGCGTTGCCACTCGAGGAACCAACATTTGAAGCGCGTCCAGAGGCTCCCGTGTTTTTCTGTAGTTGATTCGCTCATGGACTCTCGGCGATAGCCTCGGGCCTTTCCGTGAAGCCCCCGTCGCCATATCCCACGGTTACTTCGACGAGCTTGATCTTTTCCGGGAGCGGGCGCTTCTCGCGTTTGGAGTTCATATGCCGCAAATACTTCAGCACCTCGGCGCCGGCCTCGGCGCGGATTTGCGCATCCGTGCGCGGCGGTCCGTCATCCTCCTTCTTACGGCGACGCTCGTCTTCCTCCACTTCCTGCACCCTGAAGCCCAGCATTTTCGATGTGCGGGCGGGCGTAATCCCCGTATGCCACATGAGGGGCACTGGATTGCGATCTCCATCCGTGACGTAACAATAGGTTAACGTGCCTGAGCTTGGCCGCGCGTACATTGGAAAATGCGAAAACGGATAATTCTCCCGAATGATCTCCGATGCGACGATGAAGACGAGGACGGGAAAGATCGCGTGCCTTCGCAGCGGCTGAAACCAGGCGAACCGGCTTTTTTTGCCGCCGCGTTCGGGCGGACGGGAGTTTCCCTTCTCTGTGCTCTGATCCGGCATCGGGGGTGGAGTCTAGAGGGGTAAACCGGCGGCGACAAGCGGGATCCTGTTCCGGCTGATAACGCGCTTCCCTGCGTTTTACCTGTTTACAACGTCCGAAAACAAGGCACTTTGTATCCCTTCATCTCATGGCCGCCATCCTCCCGGAAAATATCCGCAATATCGCGATTATCGCCCACGTCGATCACGGAAAGACGACACTGGTGGACCAACTGCTGCGGCAGAGCGGTTCCTTCCGCGAGAACCAGGCGCTCGAGGAGAGGGCCATGGACTCGATGGACCAGGAGCGGGAGCGGGGAATTACGATTAAGGCCAAAAACACGGCCGTATTGTGGGAAAGAGGCACTATTAATATCGTCGACACCCCGGGCCACGCGGATTTCGGCGGCGAAGTCGAGCGCGTCATGAAGATGGTCGATGGCGTCCTTCTCGTCGTCGATGCGCACGAGGGGCCACAGGCCCAGACGCGATTCGTTTTGCGCAAGGCGCTGGCCGAAGGACTCACCCCGGTAATTTTCGTAAACAAGCTCGATCGCCCGAATGCCGACCCTGCCGGAGTTCACGACAGGGTGTTGGAGTTGTTGCTGGAACTCGAGGCAGACGAGGATCAGTTTAACGCAACGTTTCTTTATGGCAGTGGCAAGGACGGGTTCGCGATCCGGAATCTCGAGGACGAGCGCGTCGATTTTGAGCCTCTTTTCGAGACGATCCGCGACGTCATTCCCCCTCCGGAAGCAGATCCCCGGGCGGGCTTTCGCATGCTGGTTTCCAATATCGACTGGAGCGATTACGTGGGCAGGGTGGCGATTGGAAAGGTCGCCGGCGGAAAAGTCGCTGCGGGGGACACGATCTGGCGTATCGGGAAAGACGGGGAGCGCGAACGCGGGAAAGTGACGAAAGTTTTCGAATACAGCGCGCTGGCGACCAGGGACTCCGAGGCTGGTGTGGCGGGGAATATCGTGGGCGTGTCCGGGTTCGAAGAGATGGACATCGGCGAGACGCTGGCGGGATCGGAGGACGCCGAGATGTTGCCATTTGTGGCGATCGATCCGCCCACAGTGCAGATGCAGTTCGCGGTCAACGACGGGCCTTTTGTGGGGCGGGAGGGCAATCGCGTCACCTCGCGTGAGATCGCCGACCGCCTCAGGCGCGAGGCGCGCACCAACGTCTCTATCCAGGTGGAAGAAACCGACCAGGCGGGCATCTTCGCGGTGAGCGCGCGTGGCGCGATGCAGGTCGCGGTGATGGTCGAGGAAATGCGGCGTGAGGGGTTCGAAGTTCTCGTTTCGCGGCCGATCGTAATTGAGCGTGAGATCGAGGGAAAACGTTGTGAGCCCTACGAGACGCTTTACGTGGAAGCGCCCGACGACGCAGTTGGAGGAGTCATGAAGAGTCTCGCCGAGCGCCGCGCCAAGGTCGAAAACATCGCGCCACATTCCGGGAGGACTTCCATTGCGGCGACCATTCCCACGCGCGGTTTGATCGGCTTCGAGTTTGAGCTGCTGAACATTACGAGCGGCGAGGGGATTCTTTCCCACCTCTTCAAGGAATATGCCCCGCTATGCGGCGATATACGCACGCGCAACACGGGCACGCTCGTGTCCATGGAACGCGGCACGGCGATGGCTTATTCGCTCGACAGCCTCGAGGATCGCGGGAAGCTCTTTATCGGTCCCGGCGAAGAAGTCTACGAAGGGATGATCGTGGGCGAAAACCCGCGTCGCGACGATTTGCCGGTAAACCCGACGAAGGCCAAGCATCTCACGAATCACCGGTCGAGCGGTGATGGGAAGGGGATCCAACTGTCTCCTCCGATGCGATTTTCGCTGGAGCGGGCAATCGAGTATATTTCACCCGATGAATACGTCGAAGCGACTCCGAAGACGCTTCGTCTGCGCAAGAGGATCCTCTGTGGTCACGCGCGGAAACGGGTGGAGAAAGGCCGGGCTGTCCGGGGGGTCGCAAGTTCCCGGGTGTGAACTGCCTTAACTCGGCGGGTCAAGTAAGCCCTGATCTTTTTTCCGCAGCAAGCCCGGGGGGCAGGGACTCCGGTCTCTGCCGGTGTCTTGTGCTTGGTCTCGCCTGACAATCAAAGGCGATGCGGTCGGCCTTCTTTGAATTTCGACAGGAGTCCGTCGACATGGGCGACTGCGGCGGTGTTGCCTCCCCTTGCGAAAATACCGCGCGCCGCGGAGGCTGCCTCGACTGCTTCATCGAAGCGATCGGCATTGGCCAGGGCCGCAGCCAAAGTGAGGAGACAATCCGGATCATTCTTGCTGGTAAGCTCAACCGCGCGACGGCCGTAGCTAAGCGCTTGGTCTTTCGTTTTCGGAGTGGGGATTGAATTACATGCCATCAGCCAAGACGCCGTTTTCAGCCATGGGATATTATTCGGTTGGTTCTCCAGTAGCACCGAAAGTTGCGCGAGCACTTTGTCCGGCAGATTTTGCATCGAGTATCCATTCACCAGAGCCTCTCGAGCTCTTAAGTTATCGGGTGTATCCCGGACAGCTTTCTCCAGAAGAGGCAGCGCGCTGGCGGCATCCCTGTGCTCGAGATACGCTTCGCCTAAGAAGACATCGGGCGTGGAATGAGGATCTCCGGTAAGCTCCTGAAGCCGTTCGTATACTGCCCGGGCTTCGTCAATTCGTTCTTCCTTGAGCAGCAGGCTGCCGAGGAATCCTCCGACGTTAATTTGAAATCGGGGATTGGCATCGCAAGCCAGGAGGTCCTTGAGTTCACGGATGGCTTTTTCGTCTTCATCTTGTGCAAAATAGATGTCTGCGAGGCGCCGCCTGGCGTGGACAGATTTGGAATCTCTGCGAATGACCTCTTTATATGCCTTGGTGGCGTCATCTGTCTGCCCGGCTCCTTCATATGCTTCCGCGAGTTTGATCCAGACGGAGCCATTGTCCGGATTGACTTCGAGAATCCCCTGGAACAGAGGAATCGCTTTCGCGAATTCGCCGCGTGTCGACATCGCAACGGCTTCCCGATACGACTTCGCAATCCGCGTGTCTGCGATCGAGTGGCCTCCCGTGGACACATAAGAGGAAGCGAGTTTTTGAAGCCGAGTATTTACCTCATCGTTCGTCGTAAGAAAAGCGTGCAGAAGATTCCCTGCGTATTCGTGCCCGGCAACATTCGGGTGACTGTCTGTTTTTGAAATTATGAAGGGCGAATGATCGGTCCAGCCTTGTGTTGTCATGTGGGTTCGATGATCCGGGTAAGCATCGTAATAGACAAAGCCCGACTCTTTGAGATTCTCCTCGAAGGGAGCGTGGAGCACTTCGTAATGACTGTGGGGACTGAGTCCGTAAGGGCAGTAATTGAACGCAATCGGAAGGATGTCGTTGTTGCGGGCAACCCTGGCGAACCGGCGTAATTCTTCCAGGTGGGCATCATAAATAGGTCCTCCACTGCGGAAGCTGTCGTAGAATTCTTCGCTCTCGCCTTCCTGGCTAATAAGCCGGGAATTTGCAGACTCGCCAAAGCGCAAGCCCCGGAGTGTGAGCTTGAGGAGCGCGGAGCGGAGAAAATTGTCGCCGTATTCCGGCGGCATGTAGCCTTCGGGAACGGTATTCGTCGGATCCGGATCGTTGTGAGTGTAATTAAGAATGACGATGTCGGGCTTGTCCTTGACGATGGTCTTCTCCAACAGGATGCGTTCCTGGAGGGAATTGTAACCAGGGACGCTGTAGTTTCTCACTTCGACTGGAACGCCGAGGGATTCCTCCAGATGAACTCGGAGGATTTCGCCATAAGTATTCTCCGCGTTGATCCTCCAGCCGAAAGACATCGAATCTCCCACTATGGCGAGGCGAATGGCGGGGTTCGTAATGCTTTGATCGAGCGTCGATACCCGGACGGGCTCAGTCTCATGGGTGACCACTGTAACCCCCATCCACTCGGTCCGGACCCCGGGCTTCAATTCATAGAGGAGGTCAGGATCGGGTGAGGGAGTGACGAAATCACCGATGAACAATTCCCGGTTATGCTGGCGAAGATACTCGGTGTCGAGTTGCTCGTGGTAGACCTTACGAACCACGAGTTCGGCCAGCAGCAGCGGCACGACCAGGGAACCGGCCAGGATGCCAATTTTCAGCGCCAGGAATGAACGCCCGGGCTTCCTCGAGGTATGCTGATGTGAGGCGGCGGTAAGTTGAGAAGCGTGGTTGGTCATGGATGCTTTGGCTAGGTGGTGGCGGGCAGCAGTCGTTATGGGAGAGAAAGCGGGTGGTGGCGGAGCGATGCCATCCTGGGACGGGACGATTGAGCTGATGGTGCCTAAGATATCTTAAATATACGATTATATTCATATTAATCATAATTTCAAGAATTAATCGTCGGATTGCTGGCGCTTTTGCCGGGAACCTGTCCCAGACCGTCCGTCTTGGAGCCCGAAAGTGGGGGAGGTTTCCAACCTGCCCAGCCAGCAAGAAGGCAGGTTGGATACCCGCCCCGCTTTGCCCTCAACGAACCGGTTTGGGAGACCGGGTGTCGGGGACACCCACTTCCGCGGAATACGCGTTCAACCAATGGACCCGGTTTTCGGCCGGCACGTCGAGCGCGCGATGGACGGGCTCGATCTCGGGGTAGCCCTCGACATCGTCCTGGCTGTTAATGAGGCGCGCGGTGCCCGATAACGCATCGCGGACGATACGAGTGTCGGTGGCGTCGCGGTCGGCGGGGCGCGCGCCCGCATAGCGCGCGATGTGCCAGAGCGTCCGGGCTTCGCCCAGGACCTCGAGACCCTCCGGCCAGAGCGGCGGCTCGGGCAGGGTTTCGAAGGGCACCCGAAGTTCCGGAATCGGCTGCCCTCGCAAATTGAAACCGACGTTGTCTTTGAAATAAGCGTCGGCAGTGCCTTCGAAGACAGCGGAGGATTTCTTGGTGTCTTTCCCGAAGAGGACGATGTTTCCTACGACCGAAAGCAGGGGCCGCTGGGCGCCGTCTGTCTTAACGCCTCCGGCGTGAATCGAGCGCTGGCCGGGATTCGCGATCACGTTATTCACCACCACCCCGGAGGTATCGGGTTGGAAGAGCGGGTTGCGTTCCAGGTTGCTGCAGTAGAGATTGCGCACTATGGCGACCTGCTTGGTTCCGCCGAACACGAGCGAGCCCTTTGAGTGCGGCCCCTCTTCGTGTGTCGCATCATTAAGCCCTTCCGCGATGATGCAGTTGCGCACGAACATGCGGTGGCCCGGGATTCCATTGGGGGGTTTATAGGATGTCGGCGAGAGATTTTCGTCGATGCCCCAAGTGACCGAACAGTGATCGATCCAGACATCGACGGGACCGCCGTAGGTGGAGATGCCGTCGGGGTTCCAGCCACTGCCTTTCGGCTCGCCGGCATCCCCGGGCCGGACGCGAAGGTGTGAGACCACGACCTGGCTGGCGCTGATGCGGAGTCCTCCCTTGATGAGTGTGATGCCCGGGCTGGGGGCGGTCTGACCGGCGATCACGATCTGCGATTCAGTGAGGTGGAGGTTTTTCTTTTCCAGATCGATGACGCCTCCCACTTCAAAGACCACCAGGCGCGGCCCTTCCTTTGCGAGCGCTTCCCGGAGGGTGCCGTCGCCTTTGCCGGCGAGAGAGGTGACGCGATAGACCTCGGCCTGGTCGGGATTGAACCCGACTTCGGGCATGCGGCGGGTCTGCCACTCCCAGGGTTTGTCTTCGGCCCTGGCGGACGCAGTCAGTGAAAGGGCAACGGACAGGGTCGCGATGACAGACACCACGGAGTGATGTTGATGAGGGCTGCAGGTGGAGTCGGAGCGGGGGAGTGGTTTCACGGCAATTATCCTTTCGGCGCCGGGTCTTCACGGCGTGTTGGCCTGTGGGACTACTTGATGCTCTGACCGCCCGCGGCCCAGTCGGCCATGAAGGCGGCGAGACCTTTTTCGGTGAGGGGGTGGTCGACCAGCTTTGGAAAAACCTCGGGAGGCAGAGTCACGATATCGCCCCCGGCTAGGGCCACGCCTTTGACGTGGTTCGGTGTGCGCACCGAGGCGCAGAGAATTTCCGTGCGCAGCGCGGGATAGTTTCCGTAGATGGCGCGGATCTCGCGAATGAGATCGAGGCCATCGATGTTGAGGTCATCGAGCCGGCCCACGAAGGGTGAAACGAAAGTTGCGCCCGCCTTCGCCGCTAAGAGGGCCTGATTGGCGGAGAAGCAGAGCGTAACATTCACCATGAGGCCGTGTTCCCGGCTGAGGATACCGCAAGCCTGGAGACCCTCCCAGGTGAGGGGGACCTTGACCGCGACGTTTGGAGCCACCTTGCCGAGAATGCGTCCCTCGCGCACCATCTCCTTGCAGGTGGCGCCTGCAACCTCGGCGCTGACCGGTCCCTCAACCAGTTGGCAGATTTCGCCGATGAGTTCGAGGATTGGCCGTCCCGACTTTCCGACCATGGAGGGATTGGTCGTGACGCCGTCGATAAGACCGGTGGCCGCAAGATCGCGGATGTCTTCGATACTGGTGCTGTCGGCGAAGAATTTAATGACGCTTTGAGGGGGTTCGGCGAGAAGGGGGACCTTGGGTTGAATTACCGGGGATTGCAAGCTTGGCCCGGTCCAGGTCCCGGTAACGATTCACGTGGCGGAAGTCGGAGACTTCGTGGGGGCGACAGGCTTAAGGTGCCCGAAGTG
This sequence comes from Verrucomicrobiales bacterium, assembly GCA_024638765.1. GTDB lineage: Bacteria > Verrucomicrobiota > Verrucomicrobiia > Verrucomicrobiales > DEV007 > JAHEJT01. The sequence continues at coordinate 64 of JAHEJT010000119.1, read as the reverse complement.
TTCTGGGTAGCCGAAGTCGAAGACTTCGGGAGGGGGGGTGACAGGCTGCTGGTGCCCGAAGTGT